>NZ_JBEXHU010000020.1:0-170842 GCF_040608175.1 Micromonospora sp. NPDC005206 | reverse complement strand
ATGTGCAGTACCCGGTTGATCTGTCGGTTCCCGGCGCGGGAGAGGCGGTGGCGTACTTGCTCGCCGGATGACGCGTCGATGGGGGCGGTGCCGTTTCAGGAGGCGAAGTGGGCTCGGTTCGGGAACCGGGTGATGTCGCTGATTTCGACCAGCAGCCGGGCGGCGCCGGACGGTCCGATGCCGTGCAGGTCCATCAACCGCTTAACCCTGCACCGGGAAGGAAGAGGCGTTGATCATCACTACGACGGGGCCCCGCCGACGCGTACGTGCGGCCACCGCGGTGCTGGCCGTCGCCGGCGCCGGGTGCTCCTCCTTCACCGAGGCTCCCACCAGCACCCCGTCAGCGACCGCCGCCGCCCCGTCCTCGACCGAGGATGCGGAGGCCGCCGAGGCCCGGGCCGACGCCCTGGCCGCCTACAACAGCTATCGGGAGGCGCAGCTGGCCGCGATGGCGACCAGTGACGTCTCGGGCGGGGATTTGCGGCGGTACACGGCTGACCCGCTGCTGACGCAGATCCGGCTGACTCTGCAGCAGCACCAGCAGCAGGGACTGATCAACGCGGGCACGCCGTCCTGGTCGCCGCAGGCGACGCAGGTGAATGTCAGCTCTCGGCCCTTCACGGTGCAGATCGAGGACTGCTTCGACCACGGCAACTGGCGTGTGGTCCGCAAGAGCACCGGTGAGGCGGTTTCCGCGCCCGGCCAGAGCACCCGCTACCCGGTCGTGGCCAAGGCGGTCCTTTACGACGACGGCCGCTGGCTGATCCAGACCGCGCAAGCTCAGCGGGAACGGCGCTGCTGAACTCTCGCTGAGCTCGCCCGCTGGTGGAGAGCTGGGTTCTGGGCCACACTTCGCCCCGGCGAGGTCGGAGCAAGGCGGCGGATGAGGATAGCGTGTCCGCCACCCGAGTCGGCAAAGCCGAAATCTGCGGCTGCTGAGCCGGGCGACAGCGGCTCCTACGGTTCGTGCTCTTCCCGCTCTTCCCGGCGGGCGGCCTGCACACCGGCCTGAAACCGGGTACGGGCGCCGAGTGAGGCCATCAGCGCTGCGATGTGTCGCTGCGCGGTGCGGTAGCCGACGCCGAGCTGGCGCGCGATCGCCTCGTCGGTGAGCCCGGAGAGCAGGAGCGCGATGAGCCGTCGGTGCTCGACCGGAGGGCGGTGGTTCGGTGGCGCGGCCGGAGAGGGTTGCAGTGGCAGGGCGGACCGCCACAGCCCTTCGAAGAGGTGCCCCAGGGCGTCGAGGAGCGCGCAGGGCCGGAGCAGCACGGCGCTCCCACCCTCGTCGTCGGGCCGGCGGATGAGCAGGCCGTACCGGCCGTCGGCGAGGTAGAGCTTGAGTGGCAGGGTCGGCAGTACCCGGGCCTGCTGGCCGGCGGCAACGAGCTGTTCGAGCCCGTGCAGGGCGCCCGGCTGTTCGAGGGACGAGCGCTCGTAGATGGTGCGGGAGCGCACGCCTCGCCGGAGCAGCTCGACCCCACCGCTCGTCGTGCCGGCCCCGTCGAGGTACGGGGGCTTGTCCAGGCAGAGGATCTCCGTCTCGGCCGTACGCCGGAGGCGGTGGAGCCGTTCCAGCACCGCCTCGCGCCCGCTGACCACCTCCAGCACGGCGGTCGAGTCGGTGAGGCTGGGGTCCGTGCGGTGGACCGCGGCCAGGCGGTGGAGGTTCTCGCGGGCGGCCTGCAACCGCCGCTCGTACGCCCGGATCGGTGCGTCGAGGGCGACCTCGGGGTCGACGGCCGTGTAGGTGGTCGGGTCGTCGTCGCCCGCCACGACGAGCCCGGCGGCGGCGAGCGCGCCGAGCGCGTCACGCAGCGGCTCGGAACGGATCCAGGACCGGTCGAGGTCGACCGCCGTGGCACCCGGCTGCGCGACGACCAGTTCGTACGCCGCGGACTCGACCGCGGTCAGGCCGGCCGCGTCGAGGTCGCCCTCCGGATGCGTCGGCACTGTCAGACCACGCCTCCGGACGTGGTGATCCAGCCGCGGCGGATGGCCTGGTAGCCGGCCTGGAACCGGCTGGCCGCCCCCAACCGCCGCAGCATCGCGCTGATCCGGCGACGCACCGTGCGTTCGGTGCAGCCCTGCTGGGCGGCGATCGCCGCGTCGGTCAGCCCGGCCGCGAGCAGGGGTAGCAGTTCGCCCTCGACCGGCGACGGTGCGTCGCCGACCTCCACGAGCTGCGGGTGGCCGTCGCGTACCTGCAACGGGACGCCCTGCTCCCAGGTGATCTCGAACAGCGCGCCGAGCATCTCGATCAGGGTCGGGTCGCGGACGAGCATGGCGGACTCGACGTTCTCGGGGTGGACCGGGAGCAGCGCCAGCGGGTGGTCACTGAGCACCAGCTTGATCGGCACGGTGGAGACGCGGATCTCCTCGCCGACGGAGAGCCCCTGTGCGAAGTCGGCGAGCCGGCCGGGATCGTCGAGCCCCCGCCGGTCGTAGATCACCCGATAGTGGATGCCTTGGCGCAGCAGCTCCAACTCCACCGGCTCGTTCAGGGGCGGGACGTCCACGTAGGGCGGAGCGTCGAAGACCCGTACCTCATGACGGGCGCTGAGCTGGACGTCGATGAACGCTTGCTTGATCGCCTGCTTTCCGTGCAGGATCTCGACGAGGCCTCCCGCGTCGTGCGGGTGCTGACCGGCGTGGAAGACCGCCGCCAGCCGGGCGCGCCGGGCCCGGGCGCGGGACAGAGCGCGTTCACCGGCGAGGGTCAGTACATCGGAGACCTCGTCCGGTGCCACCGCCTGGAATCGCGCCGGCGCCCCGGGCAGTCGCAGCGCCAGCCCCAACTCCTCGAGCCGGGCGAGCAGCGCACGGGCCTGCCCTCGCCACGGCTGGTCGGCGGCCGACCGGTCGAGCGTCTCAAGGGGAACCACCGGGCGTTCGAGCAACCACTCGTAGAGCGCCTGCTCGGCCGCCGTGACCCCCAAGATCCGCAGCACCCGTTCATCGTGCGGCAACCCCGGGTTGATGTCCATCCTGTTCCCGCCGGTGGCGTGAACCGGACGTCACAACCGCCTTCTGCCGAATCGGCAGTGGTGGCATCGTCGGCAGGCGCGCTCGCCAGGAAACCTGTGCCGGTGCCGGGTGCGCTCGCGACCATGGCCGATCGGCTCAGCCGGCGGGCGCAGTCGTGAGTCGACTCGCCGAAGGAGAGTGCGCAGCGTGCCAACCGAAGCAGTACCCCTGGATCCGACCTGGCGGAGCGCGACACCGCCCGAACCGGCGCTCCCGTGCGCCGGCCCTGTCACCGTCGCGCCACGGGCGGGAGGTGCCCGATGAGCACCGTCCGAACCGCCCGGCGTGCACGTTGGTCCCAGCTCGTCAGCCTAGTCGCTGCGCTCGGCCTGGTGGCCGGCGTGACGGCCGTGACCGGTGGGCCCGGCCAGCCCGCCGCAGCAGCCCCGGAGAAGCTCCAGCCGGAGCTGCGGGCGAGCATGCGGACCCTTCCGGTGCAGCCGTTCTGGGTACGCCTGGAAGACCGCGCCGACCTGTCCGCGGCGTCGGCCGTCAAGGACTGGAACGCGCGCGGCGCGGCGGTCGTCGAGGCGCTGCGAAAGACGGCCGAGAAGAGCCAGGCCGACGTCGTCCGCCGGCTGAAGGCGGAGGGCGTGGAGTACCACACCTTCTACGCCTCCAACACCGTCTACGTCCCCCGCGGCACCCTCGACCTGGCCGAGACCCTCGCCAAGGAGACCGAGGTCAGCGCCATTCAGGTGCACCGCATGTACGAGCTGCCGGAGCCGCTGAAGGCGCAGCAGGTCGCCGACGTCGACGAGGTGGAGTGGGGCGTCCACGCGATCGGTGCCGACCGGGTGTGGGCGGACGGCACGCGCGGCGAGGGCATCGTCGTGGGCAGCATCGACAGTGGCGTGCAGTTCGACCACCCCGCCCTGGTGAAGTCGTACCGGGGCAACACGGGCGAGGCCGGCTTCTCGCACGACTACAACTGGTTCGATCCGTCCCAGGTCTGCGGCTCGCCGTCGCTCGCGCCCTGCGACAACAACCAGCACGGCACGCACACGATGGGCACGATGGTCGGCGACGGCGGTCCCGGCAACCACATCGGTGTCGCGCCCGGTGCCCGCTGGATCGCCGCCAAGGGCTGCGAGGAGCGGGGCTGCTCCGACTTCGCGCTGCTCGCCTCGGCGGAGTGGATGCTCGCGCCGACGAACCTGGCCGGCCAGGACCCGCGGCCGGATCTGCGCCCGCACATCGTGAACAACTCGTGGGGCACCGACAACGGCGCCGCCAGTGACCCGTGGTTCGCCGACATCGTCGAGGACTGGCGGGCCGCCGGCATCTTCCCGATGTTCTCCAACGGCAACGCGGGCGAGGGAGGCTGCGACACCTCCGGCACCCCGGGGGACTACGCGTCCACCTACAGCGCCGGCGCCTTCGACGTGAACGGCAAGATCGGGTACTTCTCCAGCCGGGGCCCCGGCGCGGGCGGCATCACCAAGCCGAACATCGCCGCCCCCGGAGTGGACGTCCGCTCCAGCGTTCCGGGCGGCGGCTACGGCGTACTGAGTGGCACGTCGATGGCGAGCCCACACGTGGCCGGCGCGATCGCCCTGCTGTGGTCGGCCGCGCCCGGACTCATCGGGGACATCGCCGGCACCACGGCCGTGCTCGACCAGGTCGCCGTCGACGTCAGCGACACCAGTTGCGGCGGTACGCCGACCAACAACAACGTCTGGGGCCAGGGCAAGCTGGACGCCTACACCGCGATCGCGGAGGCCCCGCGTGGCGAGACGGGCCAGTTGGCCGGCAAGGTCACCGACGCGAAGACCGGCGAGCCGATCAGCGGTGCCGAGGTCCGGATCAGCGGCCCGATCCACCGTACGGTCACCACCGGCGCCGACGGCAGCTACGCCGCCACGCTCTCGGCCGGCGAGTACGGCGTCACCGCCTCCGCCTACGGTTACGGCGACGGCACCGCGTCGGCGACCGTCACCGCCGGCGCCAACGCCACCCGGGACATCCGCCTCCAGCGCAGCGCCGAGGTCGAGGTCAGCGGAACGGTCACCGACGACTCCGGACACGGCTGGCCGCTGTACGCGCGGATCAACGCGCCCGGCCTGCCGGTCGAACCGTGGTTCACGGACCCGAAGACCGGCCGTTACGAGCTGACCCTGCCGGCCGACTCGACCTACCACCTGATCGTCACCCCGCTCTACCCGGGCTACCGGACCAGCGCGGTCGACGTACCGGTCGGTGAGGGGGCCGTGGTCCGGGACGTCCGGGCGGGGATCGACGAGACGTCGTGCCTGGCGCCCGGCTACGCGTACCCGCTGCGGGCGAACTTCGAGGGTTGGACGGACCCGGCCGAGCGGGCGGGCTGGACGGTCGAGGACAACCTCGGTGGCGGGCACGCCTGGCAGTTCGACGAGCCTGGCGGTCTGGACAACGTCACCGGGGGCACTGCCGGGTTCGCCACCGCCGACTCCTGGCACAACGACCTGACGGAGGAGGACACCAACCTCGTCTCGCCGGTGGTCGACCTGTCGGGTCAGAGCGCACCGCAACTCGCGTTCAAGACGCTCTACCTGGGTGAGGGCGGGACCGCGCGGGTGGGCATCGACCTGAGCGTCGACGGCGGCTCGACCTGGACTACCGTCTGGCAGAAGAACACCGAGAACGCGCTCGGGCCGGTGAGCGTTCCGCTGCCGCAGGCCGCCGGTCAGGCGCGGACCCGGCTGCGTTTCCACTACGCCGGCAGCGGTATCGCCCTGTGGCAGGTGGACGAGGTCACCGTCGGCGCCTGCGGTCCGACCCCCGGTGGCTTGGTCACCGGCGTGGTGCGCGACGACAACACCGGTGACCCCGTCGACGGCGCGAAGCTGGTCGACAAGGCGAGCCGGAGCGAGCTCGCGGTGAGCGCCGCGACGCCGCTCGACCCGAACCTGCCGGACGGCTTCTACTGGCTGTTCAGCTCGCAGGCCAAGCCGACGTTCACGGTCAGCTACCCCCGGTACGCCACCGGCGAGGCACGCACCACCGTGTCGCCGGACCGCGTCACCACCAAGGACTGGCGCCTGCGCGCCGGGCACCTGAAGGTCAGCGCAGAGAGCCTCGACCTCACCACGCGGCTCGGGAAGTCGGCCACCCGTACCCTCACCCTCACCAACGACGGCACTAGTCCGGTGCACGTCAAGCTGGGCGAGCAGGTCGTCACCCCCATCGGCCCGGCCGGTCAACGGGTCGCCGAGCAGCCCGGCGCGCCGCTGCGGCGCGTCAAGGTGGATCCGCCGAGGACGGGACCGTTGCCGAAGGCGCCGGCGGGCCAGCCGGTCCAGCCGGCGGAGCTGGCCAGTCCGGAGGACGCGACCCCGGCCGTCGAGCCGTGGGTCCGGATCGCCAACTACCCGACCCGGATCCTGTACAACGCCGCGGGCTACCACGCGGGCAAGCTCTACTCCGTGGGTGGGACCACCAACGGCTTCCTGGAGGGAATGACCCGCGGCGGGTACGTCTACGACCCGGTGACTCTCACGTGGAGCCCGATCGCCGACTCCCCGGAGGCGGTCGCGAACGGGTCCGGCATCTTCCTCGACGACAAGATGTACGTCGTCGGTGGCACGAGCATGCAGGGCACCGTGCTCAAGACGGTGTACGTCTACGATCCCGCCCAGGACTCCTGGGGACGGGCGGCGGACCTGCCGCAGCCCGTCAGCGACGCCGCGATCGCGGCGCTCGATGGGCGGCTCTACGTCGTCGGAGGCTGCTTCGAGTCCTGCCCGGCGCACGCCGCGACGGTCTACCGGTACGACCCGATCCAGGACTCGTGGACCCGTCTCACCGACTACCCGGTCGGGGTGAACGCTCCCGGCTGCGCCGGGGTCGCCGAGCGGGTCGTCTGCGCGGGCGGGTACGACGGTGACAACATGGTCGCGTCGACCTTCGTGTTCGACCCGGCCAGCGGCGAATGGACCCGGGGCGCGGACGCGCCGTACGGCGTCTTCGCCATGGGCGCCAGCGGCGCCTACGACAAGTTGCAGCTCTTCAGCGGCCTGCAGAACGGCTCCATGTTGACCAACGAGGCAATCGAGTACGACCCGGTCTCGGACAGTTGGGGCCGCCTGCCCAACGTGAACCTCCCGACCTCCGACGCCGCCACCGCCTGCGGCGTGTACCGGGTCGGTGGTTCGGTGGGCCTGTGGAACCCGCAGCTCAGCGCCGAGATGCTGCCGGGGTACGACTACTGCGGCGGTACGGCGGACGTGCCGTGGCTGTCGGTGGACAAGCGGGAGTTGGACGTGGCGCCGGGCCGTTCGGTCCGGGTGACCGTCCGGGTCGACGGTGACGAGGTCACCCAGCCGGGTGACCTGGCCGCGCGGCTGGTCGTGCTCACCGACGCCCCGTACCCGGGGAGCAACGTGGCGGTGACCGGTCACTTCGAGGCGCCGCCGAACTGGGCGACGCTGAGCGGGACGGTGACCGACGCCGCCACCGGTGGCGCGGTCGGAGGTGCGACCGTGACCGTCTGCGGCGACTACCAGGCCGACGGTCACGGTCAACAGGGCTGCGGGCCGGTCAGCTACACCGTGGTGACCGACGCCCACGGCCGCTACCAGCTGCGGCTGGCGAAGAACCAGAAGGTCCAGGTCACCGCGGCCGCGCCCGGATTCCAGCCGGCGTCGACGGTGACCACGGTCCGGGGGGCGAAGAACACCGTGAACATCGCCCTGCGTACCGGCTGAGGCCGGCACCACTCCTAGGGCCAGTCCCGCCGGAACCGGTCAGCCGGTCCCCGGCGGGGCTGGCCCGCCCCGTGAGCGGGCACGATCGTGGGCCGAGGCCTGCCGGCCCGAGCCCCGGGAGCGCCGGACAACCACCGAGCGGAGGGCCGACCTTGCCCTGGGCGTGGCCGAGTGGCACCTTGAGTCCGAGCCCGGCCGGGCCGTTCTCACGATGCGTGACCGCTCGGCTTCGGGCAGCATGAACCCGACGTCACGGGCGGAGGTTCGACGCATGGCGGAACGGATCCAGCTCCCGACCGGGTGGGTGACCTTCGTGTTCACCGACATCGAGGGCTCGACCCGGCTCGCCCAACTGCTCGGCCCGGACTACCGACCGGTGCTGCGCGAGCACCGCCGGTTGCTGCGCCGGACACTGGCCGGCACCGGCGGCGCGGAGCTGTTCACCGAGGGCGACTCGTTCTTCCTCGCGTTCGCGGACGCGACCGCCGCGTTGACCGCCTGCCTCACCGCCCAGCGGGCCCTGACCAGCCACGACTGGCCCACCCCCGAGGCCGCGCCGAGGGTGCGGATGGGCCTGCACACCGGCTACGCCGAACCACGCGACGGCGAGTACGCCAGCCCCGATGTGCACCGTGCGGCCCGGATCGCCGCCGCCGCGCACGGCGGCCAGGTGCTCTGCTCGGCGTCCACCGCCCGCCGGGCCGACCCGCTGCCCGCCGGCGCCTCCCTGCTCACGTGGTGCCGGTGGAGGCGACCAGGTCCTTCAGTTCCTTGTCTGCCTCCTTGGAGCGCCGGTAGACCCGTTCGAGGTCACCGATCAGCTCCGCGGCGACCCGCCGTCGAGCCTTGCCGACCGCGTCACGGGGCCGGACCGTGGCCAGCAGTGCCTTGGCCTGGGCGGCGGACAGACTCTTCTTCGCCCCACCCGGAATCAGTTCCAGCAGCAGTTGGTGCAGCTGGGACACCATCCGGGTGTGGTCCTCACCGAGGGAGCGGCGCCGGTCGACCAGAATCCGCAGCAGAGCGAGCTGCTCATCATTGACCACCGGGCGCAGCCCGGCCATGCGGGTGCCGACCAACGCGATGGAGTGAGCGTCGGTGGCATCAGTCTTGCGGCCCTGCCCGGTGGCGAACACCCGCACCCTGGCCGACAACTTCGGCGGGACGTCGAGGACCTGCTCGCCATCGGCCAGTAGCCGGTTGGCGATGTGCCGACCGATGCCCTGGCAGCCCTCGATCGCCCAGACCCGGTGCGGCCATCGGCTGGCGTACTTCCTCATCGCCATGTAGCCGTCGCGGTCGGTGTCGAACCGGCCGCCGCCGACGACGGTCTCATCGCCGGCCATGACCTCGATCGTGGCAGAGCGCTTGTGCGGGTCCATCCCGATGACCACACGATCTGACGTGCCACTCACCGCGTCCTCCGATGCTCGATCCACCTGGGTTGTCGAGCCGGGAGGGCAACGCTACTGCGACGCATCCACCTGGGCAGGTTGCGATGGCCAGCCGTGGCGTTCGCCCTGCTGTACTTCACGCTGTCGATCGTGCTCCCGATCGCCGCGCTGGTGCTGAGCGCGGTGCGCACCTCCCCGTACATGATGTCGTTCCGCGATCTCACCAAGCCGGGTTCGGTGGACTTCAGCTCGTTCGGCACCGTTCTCCACTCCGACCTCTTCCTCAGTGCGGCCGGCAACAGCGTGGTGGTGGCTCTGCTCGCCGCCGCCGCCGGCACGGTGCTCTCCTTCCTCGTCGCCTACGTGCTGCACCGCACCAAGGCTCGCGGCCGTGGCGCGCTGCAGTCCGTGTCCATGGTCCAGCGGCCAGAACGACGGTGCCGCGGCGTGCGTGGTCACCACGCCGGACCGCGCTCGTGATCTCGGGCTCGACCCGATGGTCAGGCTGGTGGGCTGGGCAGTAGCGGGTGTTCCTGCCGCGACCATGGGAATCGGCCCCGTACCAGCGACAGCAGCCGTACTGGGCCGCGCCGGGCTGACCCTCCACGACGTCGACCTGATCGAAGTGAACGAGGCGTTCGCCGCCCAGGTCCTGGCCTGCTTCGACGAGTGGGGCATCAAGGACGACGACCTGGACCGCGTCAACGTCAACGGCTCGGGAATCTCGCTGGGCCACCCCGTCGGCGCCACCGGCGTTCGAATCCTCACTACCCTCGCGCACGAGATGCGACGCCGCGACGCCCGGTACGGACTGGAGACAACGTGCATCGGCGGTGGTCAGGGCATGGCCGCGCTCTTCGAGCTCGCCTGAGAAGGACCGGCCGTGCCTCAACTCTGGGAAAGGCCGACGGCGAAGCGTTGGTTCTTCCATTTATGCGTCTCCACAGCACTGCTCCAGGCCGTCTACAACGCTGTCCGCGTACTCGTGTCGTATCGGGCCCTCGCACTGGGCGGCGACGCCCTGGCCATCGGGATCATAACGGCACTGTTCTCGCTTGTGCCGTTGATCGTGGCCGTCCAGGTGGGGCGGGCTGTCGACCGGCGGCACGCGGCTGCCGTACTTCGCACAGGGTGGTGCTTACTGCGGTCTCCGTACTGGTGGTCGCGGTCAGTGGTGACCTGGTCGTCCTCGCCCTCGGCAATGTGCTCCTGGGATTCGGCCAGATCCTGACCACGGTCTCCGGGCAAGGTCTCGTACCCATCCTCTCGAAGCCCCACGAACTCGACCGCCGGTTCGCCGGCTGGACATTGAGCGTGTCGATTGGCCAGTCGGTCGGCTTGCCCCTGGCCGGGCTCGTTGCCGCCGCGAGCAGCGACGAGCGCTCTGTGGCCACCACCCCGGCGCTCCTGACGATGATCGCTGGCGCAGTGCCCGCGGCACCGTTCGCTTTCGTCCTAAGTGAACGCTCTTCTCCCGCCGGAACGTCCGCCAGGGACGTGCAGCAGTCCGTGTTCAGAATGCTGGCGATCCCAGGCATGCGGCCTGCGCTATTCAGCAGCCTGGTGGTCCTGACCTCGATGGACCTGCTCTCGGCCTACCTGCCGGTTCTCGGAGAGCAATTTGGCTTCAGCGTGATCCTTGTCTCGCTGCTGCTGACCGTGAGGACGACGGCGTCAGTCGTGTCTCGCGCCGTCCTGCCGCGCCTGCTGAAGTCCTTGCCACGCCCCTGGCTCCTGGTCTCCGCCACGTTGTGCTCGGCGTTGCCGATGGCCGCGGTGCCGCTCCTTCGCGAGCCCATGGCAATGGCGCTTCTGCTGGCGATTGCCGGCTTCTTCTGGGGCATTGGGCAACCATTGACCATGACCTGGGTCGTCGGACTGGTGTCACAACCGAACCGCGCATCCGCCCTGTCGCTCAGACTCACCGGGAATCGACTGGGTCAGGTTCTCGTGCCGCTAGGGGCCGGCGTGGTGGCCGGTGCCGCAGGCGCCGCGTCGGTCTTTGTCGTGACAGGTGCCCTGTTGTGGACGTCAGCAGGCATCACCTGGCGCGCCATACGCGAAGGCGCAGAGTAGGAGGGCGGGGGAAGAACTGGGCCCGGCAGGCCTATCTACGGATAGCCTCAGCCATTCACAGGCGGGCGGGTGCCGCCTAGGGCTGGGCGGGCCGGTGTTCGACCAGCCAGGCGGCGAACTGCTGGGGGGTACGAACGCCGTGGTCCAGGACGGCGGCGTAGATCACCAGGCCACCGATCTGGTCTGGGTAGCCCGGTAGCCGGTGCCACACGTCTTTGATCGGCAGGACCGCGTCCCACTGCTCGTCGGTGATGGACTCCCGCAGCGCCTCGTGCCGGGCGGTGGCGTGCGGATCGCGCAGCCACACGGACAGATCGATGCGCCAGGTGCCCGGCTGCCTCTGCAGGGTGATGGGCACGTGGTACCGCTCGTCACGGATTGCGCCGGTGCGGCAGCGCGGGCCGCGTTCGTCCCGGGCGCTTGGCCAAGGCAGGAGAGCCGGCTGAAATATCGGGACGTCGCTGAAATTTGTACGGAAAAGAATCTTGGCGTACTGAAATCTCCGGTGAGAACCGACACCCGTCATGGCCGGTGTTCAACGCAGCCAGCAGGTCGACCACCTCACCGCCCCGGCACTCCCCGACCACCAGCCGGTCCGGGCGCATCCGCAACGCCTGCCGGACCAGGTCGGCGAGGCTGACCACACCCGTTCCCTCGACGTTGGCGGTTCGCGCCTGGAGCCCCACCACGTGCGGATGCCCCGGGTGCAGTTCGGCGGCGTCCTCCACCAGCACGATCCGCTCGGTGGCCGGCACCATTCCCAGCAGCGTGTTGAGCAGGGTCGTCTTGCCCGACCCCGTACCGCCGGTGACCAGGTACGCCAGCCGGGCCGCGACGACGGCGGCGAGCAGCGGTGCCACCGGTCGCGGCACCGTCCCCTGGCGCACCAACTCATCGAGGGTGAACGGGCGGTGCCGGAAGGTCCGCAGGGACAGGTAGGGGCCCTCGGTCGCCACCGGCGGCAGCACGGCGTGCAGCCGGGTGCCGTCGGGCAGCCGCGCGTCCGCGTACGGGGAGCCGTCGTCGAGCCGCCGCCCGGCGCTGCCGATCAGTCGCTGCGCCAACCGCCGGACGTCCTCCACCGAGCCAACCGGCACGGCGACCTGGTGCAGCCCCGACCCACGGTCGACCCATACCCGAGTCCCGTTGACGAGGACGTCGGTCACCTCCGGGTCGGCCAACAGCGACGCCAGTGGCCCGGCGCCGACGAGGTCGTCGTGGACCCGGTCGGCGATCCGCAGGACGGCGGTGTCACCGAGCACCGCGGTGGTGGGCTCGGCCCGCACCGCGGAGACGATCGCCGCCGGGGTGACCGGGGTGGTGTCGGCGGCGATCCGTTGCCGCACCCGGGCGGCGAGTGTGTGCTCCTCCGGCCGGCCGGTCATGCCGCACCCGTAGCGGGCACGCCGGTGAGGTCGGAGACGATCCGCTGGCAGAGCGTGGCCAGCGGTCCCTTGCCGGCGGCGGCCGGCGCCTCGCCCCGTTCAAGACCGCGGCAGAGCCCCGGCTCGGGGCGCAGCGTGCCGGCGAGGGGAAGCCCGAGCGCCCGTGCCACCTCGGTCGCCCGCAGGTGGCCCGGTGCGGGGCCGCGTACCACCACCGAGAGCGCGGCGCAGTGCGGGGCGGCGGCGGCCACCACTCGCGCGGCGGCCGCCGTGGCACGCAACTCGGCCGGGACGACGACGAACGCCTGATCGGCCGCCTGCAAGGCGATCATGGCGGCGTCGTCCAACTGCCGAGGGAGGTCGACGACCACGAAGTCCCGGCCGCGCCGGGCAGCGTCGACGGTGGCGGCCATCGCCGCCGCGGGCAGGGCCAGCAGGTCGCCGCGGTCCCAGGAGAGCACCACCAGGTCGCCCCGGCTGGGCAGAGCCCGGACCAGCGCGGGGGCGTCGACCCGCCCGTCCGCGCCGGTGAGCGACGGCCAGCGCAGCCCGTCCAGCTGCTCCCAGCCCAGCACGAGGTCGAGACCGCCGCCGAGCGGGTCGGCGTCGACGAGCAGGGTACGCAGCCGCGCCCGGGCGGCGGTCACGGCGAGCCCGCCGGCCAGCACGCTCGCCCCGGCGCCGCCCCGGCCACCGAGCAGCGCGACGATCCGGGCGCCGGAACCGTCCGGCGGGTCCGGGCCCTGCTCGGCGAACCGATCGACCAGCCACGGCTCCGCGGCGGGCAGCATGGCGACGTGCTCGGCCCCGATCAGCTCGGCGATCTGCCAGCCGGGGTCGAGCTGGCCGGCCCGACCGACCAGCACCAGCCGGGGCCGCTGCGGCAATCGGGCACGCAGACACGACTGCGCCTGATCGGCACCGAGCAGCACCAGCGGCGCGGGAAGCCAACGGGTGCGGGCGGCGGCCGGGTCGGCGGCGAGCTCGACCTCGGTGCCGCCGGCGGCGGCGAGCCGGAGCAGGTCGTCGAGCAAGTCGCCGTCCTCCGTGACGACCAGCGGTAGCCGGCGGATCGGCGGAACGGAGGTACGGGGTGGCATCGCGGCCTCCAGCGGTCGGGCTCGGTTGTGCCGCCGACCCTGCTCGGAATCCGCCCCGCAGACCGCCCCGGCGACGCTGTCTGTGGACAACGCCGCGGGCTGTGGACAACGCCCGGCGTGACAGTTGATCTGCTATGTGCGCGGCCTGTCCGACCGACGCTCCGCCTCGATGGAACGCGCAGCGGGGCCGCACACATAGGAGCGGCCCCGCTGCCCTCGGTCAGCCGAGTCGGTCGGAACTGGTACGCGACCGGCACGAGCACCGACCCCGGGCGGCCGGCGGGGCGGGATGGTGGGTGACACGCCCGCCCGCCTGCACGTATAGGCAGGTCCTGTATCTCAGGCTTGGGCGGTGGCAGAACCTGTTCGCGAACCAGCAAGGTCGATGGCCTTCGGGATGGAGCGCCAACCCGCGCGGCTCGTCGCCTTCAGCGATGCCGTCTTCGCGATCTCCATCACCCTGCTCGTACTGGAGATCCATCCACCGCAGGACACCCGGCACCTGACCCACGGTCTCGCTGCGTTGTGGCCGTCCTACCTGGCCTACGCCCTCACCTTCCTTCTCATCGGGCAGGTGTGGGCCAACCACCACGTCATGTTCGACCACCTGCGCGCCGCCGACCGGGTGGTCCTGCTGCTCAACACTCTTCTGCTGATGACCATCGCGTTCCTGCCATTCGCCGCGTCCGTGCTGGCCGCCGCGTTCCGCGACGGACATGGGCAGCGGACCGCCGTGGTCTTCTACGGCATCTCGCTCGGAGTGGCAGCCACTCTGTTCAACGCGATCTGGGCGTACGCGCGCCGTGATCGTCGGCTGCTGGGAACCGTTGATCCCGCCGGCGCGAGAGCCATCAGCAGGCGGTTCCGGATCGCACCGTTCTGGATCGCCGCCGGAGTTGTGCTGGGTGCCCTGGTCCCCGTCCTCGGCGTGGCCGTGATCACCGCGTTGATCCCCTTCTACTGGTTGCCGATCGCGGGCGAGATCGCCCGGCCGAAGCGGCGGCGCGGCGGCGGAGGTCGGGAGTGACCCCTCCCGGGAGGGCGTTTTGGAGGACCGAGGCGACCTGTGACCTGGTGTGGCGCGCTCGCAGCGATCGCATCCCAGTCACACATCAAATGTCGGATCACACGCCGGCAGGCCGGTGTCCGGTCTCGGGACCTGCGTGACAGATCGGTATCAGGACTTGCGTGACACTCCGCCAATGTTGGCCACAGCGCGCGGTGAAGCTCCGTGACCGCCAGGAACATCGACGGACCGGACTCACTGACTCGGCTCACGCTCCGGGCACGACGCTCAATCGTTATACGCACACACCACGGACGACTACGCCGCACGTGTCCTGGAGGCGTTCGACCGCTCTGCCGCCTCCCTGCTGCCTCCGGTCGGGGAAACGCCGTCCCTGGACGACCTGGACGGGCAGGAGGACGACCTGTGACCTGCTACGGAGCGCTCCCAGGACAAAGGGACGACCCCCGTCGGGGGGAGACGGGGGTCGTCGAAGGTTCGGCTCCGGGGGGGTCGAGCCGAACCACTCAGCGGTCACGGGGGGTGCAACCGCCGAGGGTCTGTCTGTTTTCCGAGATATGAAAGCTCGTCGTGCGGACAAGTCTGCCTGAGCGGGCCCGTCACGTCGAGTGGTGTCCACTCCACTCACTGCGAAAATCTCCTTGCGGAGTGTGAGCGTGATCACGCTGAGCGGAGGTGGTGGCGCCGGCCCGCAGGTCCGAGGGGTGGCCTGACCCCGGGCACCCGCCGACCATAGACCATCCGGCTAGACTTTCGCGCCGTGGGCCGAAGTGCCGCTTTCTTCGATCTGGACAAGACCGTCATCGCCAAGTCGAGCGCCCTGGCGTTCGGTCGGCCGTTCTACCGGGACGGGCTGATCACCCGGCGTGACGTGGTCAAGTCGGCGTACGCGCAGCTGATGTTCCGGCTGGGCGGCACCGACGAGCAGACCATGGCCCGAACACGGGACTACCTGGCTGCGCTCTGCAAGGGCTGGCCGGTGGAGCAGGTCCGCCAGATCGTCGCGGAGACGCTCCACGAGCTGATCAACCCCTACGTGTACGCCGAGGCCGCCGCGCTGATCGTGGAGCACCAGGCGGCCGGCCGGGACGTGGTGCTGGTCTCCGCCTCTGGCGAGGAGATGGTCCGGCCGATCGGTGAACTGCTCGGGGTGACCGATGTGATCGCCACCCGGATGACGGTGCGGGACGGCCGGTACAGCGGCGAGGTCGAGTTCTACGCGGCCGGCCCGAGCAAGGTCGAGGCGGTCAGCGAGCTGGCCACCGCCCGGGGCTACGACCTGGCCGACTCGTACGCCTACTCCGACTCGTACAGCGACCGACCGCTGCTGGAGTGCGTCGGCCACCCGAGTGTGGTCAACCCGGACCGGCAGCTGCGCAAGCTGGCCTCGGAGAACGCCTGGCCGGTGCTGGAGTTCCGCCACCCGATCCCGCTGGGCCGTCGATTGCGGGAGCGTCCCGCCGTCCCGGTGGCCGCTGCGGCACTGGGGGTCGGCGTGGGTGTGGCCATCGGCATCGCCTGGTACGGCCGGCACCGTCGCACCCGCTCCGCCGCCACCGCCTGACCTCCACACCCACCCTCCCGCGCAACACCTGGTGCCCGCTATCCGGACAGTGCCTGTTGCGTGGGTGTAAGCAGAGCAAAGGGCTCATGGACCTGTGGTGGGCGTATTGGCGCTCTTCGCGTTTCTTGTGAGCCACCACAACTCCATGATCGACAGGAGCGGGAGCGCGGGGTCAGGTGGCGGCGAGGATTTCGTCGCCGATGGCGGTGAGCTGGTCGGCGCCGACCTCTACGGCCGCCATGTAGTGGCGTAGCCAGGAGCGCAGACCGTCCGGGGTGCCGGTGGCGAAGGCGCCGGCCGAGCCGACGTACTCGGGTTCCCGCTCGCGGTGGCCGACGTCGACGGCGAGCAGGCCGCGCGGGTCGAAGCCGCTGGCGAGCAGCACCAGCCGCGCGGCGCCGCGGGCCACCACGCCGGACGGGCCGGCGAACGGGCGCAGGTTCAGCAGTTCCCCGTGCACCACGGCGGCGAGCACCAGCGGGGAGACCTTCGTGCCACCGGCGACCAGCCCGGCGAGACCGTCCAGCCTGGCGGCGACCACCGGGTCGGCGACCGGTCGGCCCAGCTCGTCCTCCGGCACCATGTCCCGGGCGGCGAGTACGTGCAGCTTCGCGAGGGCCTGCCGGGGCGCCTTCGGCCAGAGCTCGCTCAGCCCGGGCAGGGCACCGGCTACCCGCAGCGCCCCCTGGAGCACCGGGTCGGTGACGGTGCCGGCGCGAACCGCCTCGCGCTCGTGTGCGTACCCCTCGAGGGCGGCGCTGGCCACCGCGGACCGGAGGCTGACCTCGGCCGCGACCTGGCCGCCGTGCCGGCGCAGCGCGCGGTGCCCGAGCGCCTGGTCGAACCGCTCGCGGGCCTGCTCGACGGCGGCGGCGATGTCGGCGAGCGCGAGCAGCGGGGCGAGCGGGTCCGTGGTCACCCCGCCACGCTAGCGACCCGGCCCGGCCTCCGGGGCCGCACCCGCCCGCAACGCGACCCGGGCCACCGCCCGCCGCAGCGCGCCCGACGCGGGCACGACTGCGCGGGCCGTCGGGCGCGCGGCGGAGGCCGCTCGGCGCGAGGGAAGCGGGCAGCGGTCGCCTGCCGGAAGCCCCACGACTACCCTAGCGAGACGCAGGTCACCCGAGGACGAGGAGTCACGGCATGAGCGAGGCATTGGCCAATCTGCTGAACGAGACGCGCCAGTTCCCCCCGCCGGCCGAGCTTGCCGCCAACGCCAACGTCACCGCCGACGCGTACACCGAGGCCGCCGCCGACCCGCTCGCCTTCTGGGCGAAGCAGGCGGACCGGCTGGCCTGGTCGAAGAAGTGGGACGAGGTGCTCGACTGGTCGAACCCGCCGTTCGCCAAGTGGTTCGTCGGTGGGCAGCTCAACGTGGCGTACAACTGCCTGGACCGGCACGTCGAGGCGGGCCGGGGCGACAAGGTCGCCATCCACTGGGAGGGCGAGCCGGGCGACACCCGCACCATCACCTACGCCGACCTGCACGAGCTGACCTGCCGGGCGGCGAACGCACTGACCGAGCTGGGGGTCACCGCCGGCGACCGGGTGGCGATCTACCTGCCGATGATCCCGGAGGCGGCGGTCGCGATGCTGGCCTGCGCCCGGATCGGCGCCGCGCACAGCGTCGTCTTCGGCGGCTTCTCCGCCGACTCGCTGAGCAACCGCATCCAGGACGCGAGCGCCAAAGTGGTGATCACCGCGGACGGTGGTTACCGGCGGGGCAAGCCGTCGGCGCTGAAGCCGACCGTGGACGAGGCGGTGGCGAACTGCCCATCCGTGGAGCACGTGCTGGTGGTCCGCCGCACCGGCGGGGAGGTGGCCTGGTCGTCGAAGGACCTCTGGTGGCACGAGACGGTGGAGACCGCGTCGGCCGAGCACACCGCGCAGCCGTTCGACGCCGAGCACCCGCTGTTCATCCTCTACACCAGCGGCACCACGGCGCGGCCGAAGGGCATCCTGCACACCACCGGTGGCTACCTGACGCAGACGTCGTACACCACGCACGCGGTCTTCGACCTGAAGCCGGAGACGGACGTCTACTGGTGCACCGCCGACATCGGCTGGGTGACCGGTCACTCCTACATCGTCTACGGGCCGCTCTCCAACGGCGCCACCCAGGTGATGTACGAGGGCACTCCGGACACCCCGAACAAGGGCCGGTTCTGGGAGATCGTCGACAGGTACGGGGTGACCATCCTCTACACCGCTCCCACCCTGATCCGGACGATGATGAAGTGGGGCGACGAGATCCCGGCCGGCTTCGACCTGTCCTCGCTGCGGCTGCTCGGCAGCGTCGGTGAGCCGATCAACCCGGAGGCGTGGATCTGGTACCGGCAGAACATCGGCCGGGGCGAGCTGCCTGTCGTGGACACCTGGTGGCAGACCGAGACGGGCGCCATCATGATCTCGCCGCTACCCGGGGTGACCGCGGCCAAGCCGGGCTCGGCGATGACCCCGCTGCCGGGCATCGCGGCCGACGTGGTGGACGACCAGGGCCAGTCGGTGCCGAACGGCGGTGGCGGGTATCTGGTGCTGCGTGAGCCGTGGCCGTCGATGCTGCGCACCATCTGGGGTGACGACAACCGGTTCCTGGAGACCTACTGGAGCCGGTTCGAGGGCATGTACTTCGCTGGTGACGGGGCGAAGAAGGACGACGACGGGAACATCTGGCTGCTGGGTCGGGTGGACGACGTGATGCTGGTGTCCGGGCACAACATCTCCACCACCGAGGTCGAGTCGGCGCTGGTGTCGCACCCGTCGGTGGCCGAGGCGGCCGTGGTGGGCGCGACCGACCCGACCACCGGGCAGGCGATCGTCGCCTTCGCGATTCCGCGCGGCAGCACCGACATCGCCGGTGCGGCGGGTGAGCAGCTGATCGCCGATCTGCGCAACCACGTGTCGAAGACGCTCGGCCCGATCGCCAAGCCGCGGCAGATCATGCTGGTGCCGGAGCTGCCGAAGACCCGCTCGGGCAAGATCATGCGCCGGTTGCTGCGCGACGTGGCGGAGAACCGGTCGCTCGGTGACGTGACGACGTTGCAGGACTCGTCCGTGATGGAGCTGATCTCCTCGGGGATGAGCGGCGCGAAGGCCGACGAGGACTGACGGCAGGCGTACATATCGGAGGGTGGCGGTCCGTGCGGACCGCCACCCTCCGTCATTTCTTACGGGTACGACCCACACCGCCTCAGCACTGTCACATCGGTCAGTCGGAGGAGTCCGGAGAAGCTGAACGGACATACGCGGCGGGCCGCCTCTGTGCTTTGGGCCGGTTGTGATTTAGGTTCACGCAGGTTGGGAGAGTTCGACAGACATCAGATCGATGGTCGGCTACCTCAACGTCCTCCTCCCCGTGCCCGAGAAATGGAGCGGCATGAACCACAAACCGCAGTCCGGGGCGCGACGACGACTACTCGTCGCGCTGCCCGCTATCGCCCTCGCGGCCACGTCACTGACCGTGACCGGCAGCGCGGCAGCCCAGACGTCGTCCGCCGCCACCCCCCGGGCGGTGATCGGGGCCGACGAGCACTACATCAACTACGCCGAGCCCGAGGTGCAGCCGGACACTTCCGGCCGCGAGGTCAAGGGCAAGGGTGGCGTCTACACCCCCGCCGTCGACGATGCGCGTGCATTCGACAAGAAGCACGCTCGGGGCAACCCGGTGACCGCCCGGCAGCTGGCCAAGATCGAAGCGAAGTCGATCAAGACCGGCAAGAGCCCCCGGAAGATCAAGCAGTCGCCGACCACCCAGACGGCGAAGCTGCTGACGCTGCTGGTGGAGTTCAACGACCAGGCGAACGACGACTTCACCGGGGTGATGGTCCCGAAGACGGTGTTCGAGGACCGGACCTGCGTCCCCGGCACGGTGCAGAACGGCCCGAAGCACAACAACATCCCGAACCCGGCGACCCTGCCGCACGAGGACAACAACTCGATGTGGGTGCCGGACTTCTCGCCGGCCCACTTCGACAAGATGCTCTACAGCAAGACGGGCATCACCGAGCGGGTGCGCAAGGACCTGAAGGGGCCGGACGGCAAGCGGGGCATCGACCTGTCCGGTCGCACCATGCACAACATGTACCTGGAAATGTCCAAGAACGCGTACACGGTTGCCGGGCAGGCCAGCCCGTGGGTCACTGTGCCGCACTCGGAGGGATGGTACGCCGCCAACCGCTGCTTCCAGGACGAGAACGGCAACTGGGTACCGGGCCGTGAGCAGTCGATGAACGGCCACCCGGAGAACCCGGCCGGCGCCGGTCGTCTGGCGACCGACGCGATCGACGCGCTCGCCGCGACGGACCCGAACTTCCCCTGGGCCGACTACGACATCGAGGACCAGGCCGACCGGGACGGGGACGGCAACGTCTTCGAGCCGGACGGCGTGATCGACCACCTGGTGCTGGTGCACGCCGGGCAGGGCAAGTCCCGCGGTGGCGGCGCAGAGGGTGTCTACGCCGTCTGGGCGCACTCCTCCACGGTCGCCGGTGGCTACACCATCCCGGGCACGAACATCAAGGTGTCGAACTACATCGTGCAGCCGGAGGACGCCGGTGTCGGCGTCTTCGCGCACGAGTTCGGCCACGACCTGGGCCTGCCGGACCTCTATGACACCTCCGGCAACGCCGACTCCGACGTGGACTTCTGGGACCTGATGGCCTCGGGCTCGCACTCCGGGGAGATCTTCCAGGCGCTGCCGACCCACATGGGCATCTGGGACAAGTGGGTGCTCGGCTGGGCCGATCCGCTGACCATCCGCCCCGGGTCTAACCCGCGCGAGGTGAAGCTCGGACAGAGCTCGCGTACGCCGATCGACTCCGAGGACGGCATCAAGGTCGACCTGCCGGACAAGGTGACGACGCTGGCCACGCCGCACAGCGGCACGAAGATGTGGCACAGCAACAATGACCAGGAGTGGGCCGACGTCAAGCTAAGCCGTTCGGTCGACGTGCCGGCGGCTGCGGACGCCAAGTTCTGGATGTGGAACAACTACATCATCGAGCAGGACTGGGACTACGGCTTCGTCGAACTCTCGACCGACGGCGGTACGACCTGGACTGAGCAGAAGGTGTACGACGAGGGCGGCACGGTGGTCACCACGCCGGACGGCTACCCGGACCCGAACGGCCGGATGAACGACTTCGGCGGCAAGAAGTACGGCCTGACCGGCAGCACCAACGGCTGGCGTCATGACTACGTCGACCTGTCGGCGCACGCCGGGGCGACCGTGCAGCTGCGGTTGCGCCAGGCGACCGACGAGGCGTTCCAGGAGCGCAACTGGTTCGTCGACGACTTCTCGGTCACCGGCGGCGGTGCCACCACCTGGAGTGACGACGTCGAGGGCGGCGCCAACGGCTGGACGGCCACCGGCGGCACCTTCGTCGACACCACCGGCGCCGGCTGGAAGGTCTCCAGCGGCACCGAGATCCACGCCCAGTTCTACCTGGCAGAGTGGCGCAACTTCGACGGCTTCGACAAGGGCCTGAAGTACGCCTACGACACGATCTACTCGCACGACGCGTGGAAGGTCGACCGCATCTCGTACAACGCCCCGGGCATGCTGGTCTGGTACCGCGACACCGCGCTCGGCGACGTCAACCACGTCACCGGGCAGATGACCGCGCTGCCCAGCTACGGCGCGAAGGGTGGTTTGCTCATCGTCGACTCGCACTTCGACCCGTACCGGCGTAAGGGCGAGGCGGCCGTGAAGGACCCGTCGGTGACGGACAACCTGCCCAGCCGTCCGCAGTCGGCGAACGCGGCGTTCACGCTGCAGAAGACGTACCCCTTCACGGAGTGCCTGGAGGCGGCGGACGAGCCGTACAGCGCCTACTGCACGAAGTTCAAGTCCCAGCCGGGCGTGAAGGCGTTCACCGACGCCAAGGGCTGGTACCCGGGCATCGAGATGCGGGACGGGGCGGCGTACGCCCGGGACAACGACGCCTCGGTGGTGCTGCCGTCGCGGAACAACGCGCCGTACACCACCCGGGTGACCCACCCGGACGGCAGCCCGGCGCCGGAGTTCTACGGCGTGACCCTGGGCGGCGGCGCGATCGTGCTGGGCACCGGTAACCCCGGCGACCAGGGCGTCAACTACGGCGTCTCGCTCACCATCAAGAAGGCGGCACGGGACAACTCGTCCGCCACGGTGTACGTCACCCCGGCAAGGAACTGACCGCAACAGGTCTGTCGTCCGACGGATCAACGGGCGGCCCGCTCGGAGCACCACGCTCCGGGCGGGCCGTTCCGCATTCGGTCCCACCGCACGGCGTGACGTTCTCGTCGGCTCGGGCGCTGGAGATCGGGAACCTCATAATCCCGTGCAGAATTGATGATCTTGATAGAACCGTGATGTAAATAGTTGCCTGAGGCCACGACTATCTGGTCATGATTTGTCGCCCCAGAACCCTCCAAAACCACCTTCGGCCCGCTTGATCGACTCGTGACAACCGGCCGGACTCTCTGTAAAGGTGTGTGGCGCACATCATGACAGTGATTGCTTCGACGTTCACTGTCATGTAACACAGGTCCACAAAGGAGGAGACCTTTGAGGAGACGAGTCACAGCCGGTCTGGCCACCGCCACGGCCGCGCTGCTGGCGGCGGGAGTCGTGGCGACGCCGGCCTCCGGCGCCCCGGCGGCGAACCCGACCCCCTCATCCGACAAGGCGGAGCACGGCCGGGACAACCTCCCCGACCCGAAGGCGGATCAGCAGCGGGAGATCCGCAAGCAGGCCATCGCCGACCTGCTCTCCGGCAAGGCCAAGCTGGAAACCCGCAACGGCTCGAAGGTCATCAAGATCAAGGACCGGTTCGTCGAGTACCAGCAGCCGCCGAAGGTCGACCCGATCTTCACCATGCTGGTGAACTTCGGCGACAAGACCGACCCGCGCACCGGCGGGGCAGCCGGCCCGGTGGTCGGCCAAATCCAGGAGCCGGACCGGAACTGGGACGGCGGTACCACCGACGACAACAGCACCTCGTGGTCGTCGAACTACGACCGCCAGCACTACCTGGACATGTTCTACGGTAGTAGCGGCGAGTCGATGCGGGACTTCTACCTGAAGCAGTCCGGCGGCCGCTACACCGTCGGCGGCGACGTCAGCGACTGGGTCACCGTGCCGTTCAACGAGGCGCGGTACGGCTCCAACGCCATCCCCGAGAGCGACGGCTCGTGGAACTTCGTCAAGGACAGCGCCACGTCCTGGTACGACGCCCAGGTCAAGGCCGGCAAGACCCCGGCCCAGATCAAGGAGTACCTCTCCCAGTTCGACATCTGGGACAGGTACGACTTCGACGGCGACGGCGACTTCAACGAGCCCGACGGCTACATCGACCACTTCCAGGCGGTGCACGCCGGTGAGGGCGAGGAGGCCGGCGGTGGCGCCGAGGGCGAGGACGCCATCTGGTCGCACCGCTGGGGTGCCTTCACTGACCTCATGGGCAAGGCCGGGCCGGCCGGCAACCTGGCTGGTGGCGTGCAGATCGGCGACACCGGCCTCTGGATCCGCGACTACACCACGGAGCCGGAGAACGGCGGCCTGGGCGTGTTCGCCCACGAGTACGGCCACGACCTCGGCCTGCCGGACCTGTACGACACGGCCGGCGGCGACAACGGCGTGGGGTTCTGGAGCCTGATGTCCTCCGGTTCGTGGCTGAGCCACGGCAAGGACGACATCGGGACGACCCCGGGCTACATGGACCCGTGGTCGAAGCTCTTCCTCGGCTGGCTGAACCACTCCACGGTGGAGTACGGCAAGGGCACCTCCCAGGTGACGCTCGGGCCGGCCGGTGACAGCGATGGGCCGAAGGCCCAGGCGGTCGTCGTCAACCTGCCGCCGCAGGAGCAGACCAGCACCTACAACACGCCGTTCGGTGGGTCGAACGAGTGGTGGGGCGGCAGCGCGGACAACCTGAACAACAGCCTGACCCGCCAACTCGACCTGACCGGCGCCAGCTCGGCCTCGATCAACGCCAAGGCCTGGTACGACACCGAGGAAGACTACGACTTCTTCTACGCCGAGGTGTCGACCGACAACGGCGCCACCTGGGCGTCGCTGAGCAGCCCGCTCAATGACGTCGGGGAGACCGGTCTCGACGGGTCGTCCGGCGGCAAGTGGGTGGACCTGGACTACGACCTCGCGGCGTACGCCGGAAAGGCCATCCAGTTGCGCTACCGCTACCAGAGCGACGGCGGCAAGCACCTGGCCGGCGTGTTCCTGGACAACATTTCGCTGGTCAAGAACGGCACGGCGGCGTGGACCGACGACGCCGAGACGCTGGCCGCCGAGTGGACCGCCCGGGGCTTCACCCGGATGGGCGGCTCGGTGACCGACTCGTACCCCCGCTTCTACATCGCGGAGAACCGGACCTACTTCGGGTACGACGACGCCCTGCGGACCGGTGGGTACAACTACGGCTTCACCAACACCCGGCCGAACTGGGTGGAGCGGTACGCGAACCAGCCCGGCATGCTGGTCTGGTACGTGAACTACGCGTACGGCGACAACAACACCTCGGAGCACCCGGGGTACGGCCTGGACCTGCCGGTCGACGTCCGCCCGGGCGCGATCACGGTCAAGGGCCAGGGCACCATCACCAACCGCCGTAACGGCTTCGACGCGACGTTCAGCCGGTACGACAAGCCCGCCCAGACCTTCCACCTCAACGGAGTGCCGGTCACCCTGCCGAAGCTGAAGGCCAACCCGGTCTTCGACGACAGCGCGGTGAACCGCTACTGGACGGCGGGCAACGAGCAGAACTCGGTGAAGGTGGCCGGCAGCGGCACTCAGATCGAGATCGTCAAGCAGGGTAAGAAGCCGACCGATGAGATGGTCGTGCGGATCAGAAACTGATCTTCAGGTGGGTGGGTGGGGCCGGTGGCGGAGACGCCGCCGGCCCCACTGTCGTATGCCCGATCGCATTGATCGAAATACGTCACTAAAAGCGCCTTCGGCCGATCCATGCTGGTCAGCGTCGCTGATGAAGCGCAGGGGTGTGACGGTGAAAAGCATTCCCAACAAAATCTTGCAATAAATCGACGCGCCCGTCTTCCCACCCGTCCCGGCAGTGTCTATGTTCACCATTGGTCCCACTAGTGGGATCGATCTATCACCGGCCCGTACCCCTGTTTGGGCCGGGTTCCCTCACACCGGAGGTACCACGTGCGCAAAGTCGCAGTGGGTCTGCTCGGGCTCTCACTGACGGCGACAGGCCTGGCGTTCGGACCGTCCGCCAGTGCCGCGCCGCAGCCGAAGTTGCCGACGGCCGCTCCGTCGGTCGCCGAGCCCGCCTATGCGGACCACGACCTGCCGAACCCGTTGGAGGACAAGCGGCGCGCGCTGCGCCAGGAGGGCCTCAGCGAGGTCCTGTCCGGCAAGTCCAAGGCGGAGAAGGTCAACGGCAGCACGGTCGTCAAGGTAGGCAAGACCCAGGCCGACGGGGTCACCGCCCGCGCGGCCAAGGCGGGTGCGGCCAAGACGAAGGATCAGTACGTCGAGCTCTCCCGGGAGCGGACCGACAAGATCTTCGTGATCCTCGCCGAGTTCGGCAACGAGCGGCACCCGAGTTACCCGGATCAGGACACTGACCCGAACACCGCTGGTCCGACCCGCTTCGATGGGCCGCTCCACAACGAGATCCCGGCTCCCAACCGGGCGGTGGACAACTCCACCGTCTGGCAGCCGGACTTCAACGCGGACCACTACCGGCAGGTGTACTTCGGCACCAACCCAGGTGACGAGTCGCTGAAGCAGTACTACGAGGCCCAGTCCTCGGGTCGCTACAGCGTCGACGGTGAGGTCACCGACTGGGTCAAGGTCCGGTACAACGAGGCCCGCTACGGTCGTTCCGGCGGCTACCCGTGCGCCTCGAACGTCTGCACCAACACCTGGGCCCTGGTCCGGGACGCCGCCAACCAGTGGGTCGCCGACCAGAAGGCCTCGGGTCGCACCGACGCCCAGATCGCCGCCGACGTCAAGTCGATGGACGAGTGGGACCGGTACGACTTCGACTCCGACGGCAACTTCAACGAGTCGGACGGCTACATCGACCACTTCCAGATCGTCCACTCCGGCGGTGACGAGGCCGACGGTGACCCGCACCAGGGTGAGGACGCCGTCTGGAGCCACCGCTGGTACGCCTTCGCCTCCGACCAGGGCAACACCGGTCCGGTCAACTTCCCGGCCGGCGGCACCCAGATCGGCAACACCGGCGTCTGGATCGGCGACTACACGATCCAGCCGGAGAACGGCGGCCGTAGCGTCTTCTACCACGAGTTCGGCCACGACCTCGGTCTGCCGGACGACTACAACGTCGTCAGTGGTGGGGACAACAACAACGAGCACTGGACCCTGATGGCCCAGAGCCGGCTCGGTGCCAAGAACGACGACGGCATCGGCGAGCGCGGCGGCGACCTCGGTGCGTGGAACAAGCTCCAGCTCGGCTGGCTCGACCACGAGACGGTCGTCGCGGGGCAGAAGCGCACGCTGACGCTCGGCCCGCAGGAGTACAACTCGCCGGAGGCTCAGGGCGTCGTGGTCGTCCTGCCGGATCGTGAGTACACCTTCGAGAACGGCGCGCCGTTCGAGGGGACCCAGCAGTTCTTCTCCGGCAACGAGGATGACCTCAACAGCTCGATGACCCGGACGCTGGACTTCACCGGGAAGTCGTCGGCCTCGCTGTCCATGAAGGGCCGCTACAGCATCGAGGCCGGGTTCGACTACATGTTCTTCGAGGCATCCCTCGACGGGGGCCAGACCTGGACGACGCTGCCCGGCACCGCCAACGGCCAGCCGCTGCAGGAGATCTCCGCCGGGCGGTACGCGCTGGACGGCAGCAGCAACGGCCAGTGGGTCGACATCAACATCCCGATGAACGTGGCGGCGGGCAAGGTCGCGCAGTTCCGGCTGCGCTACCAGACCGACGGCGGTGTGTCCGAGGGTGGCTTCTACGGTGACGCCATCACCGTGACCGCTGACGGCCAGACCGTGCTCTCCGACGGCGCCGAGACCGGCGCGGCCGGCTGGGCCCTCGCCGGTGGCTTCGAGGTCGTCGCGGCCACCTACACCCGCGAGTTCGACAACTACTACATCGCGGGCACCCGGTCGTACACCTCGTACGACAAGTACCTGAAGACCGGCCCGTACTTCTTCGGCTACGCGAACACCCGGCCCGACTGGGTGGACCACTACGCGTACCAGGAGGGTCTGCTGATCTCCTACTGGAACCTGCGGTTCGCGGACAACGACACGTTCGCGCACCCGGGTGAGGGTCGGAACATGATCATCGACGCGCACCCGCGGCCGATCTACAACCTGACCGGGGCCGCGTGGCGGGCCCGCGTCCAGGTCTACGACGCGCCGTTCAGCCTGAAGAAGGCGGACTCGTTCACGCTGCACCTGAACAGCCAGGCGCAGTACATCCGCGGTCAGGCCGCGGAGCCGCAGTTCGACGACACCCAGAAGTACTGGTACGCGGAGCTGCCGAACCACGGCGTCAAGCTCCCCGCCACCGGAACCAAGATCAAGGTTCTGGAGCAGGACGGCACCTCGATGAAGATCCGGATCAGCTGACACTGATCCCGCACCAACCAGCGACGCCCGGGCAGGTCACCTGCCCGGGCGTCGCCCTTTGGGTGACCTGCCGCACGCGCCAGCATCATCACTCGTTGACCCGCCCCCGGCCACTCGTGTCGGTAGGGGACAACCCGGGCTTCCCCCTGTTCAAGGCGACCACCAGGGCCGTCGAAGGCGACCGAGTCCTAGGCTGTCTGCCATGACCGACCAGCGCGGCGGAGCCGTCGACGAGTCCTGTGTCCTCACCGAGGGGCCGTGGACGCACCGCTTCGTCGGCGCCAACGGCACCCGTTTCCACGTGGTCGAGGCCGGGACCGGGCCAATGGTGCTGTTCCTGCACGGCTTTCCGGAGCACTGGTGGGCGTGGCACCAGATGCTGCCGGCGGTCGCCGACGCCGGCTTCCGCGCGGTCGCGGTGGACCTGCGCGGCTACGGCGCCAGCGACAAGCCACCCCGGGGGTACGACGGCTACACCCTCGCCGCCGACATGGCCGGGCTGATCCGCGCGCTCGGCGAGCGGTCGGCGACCCTGGTCGGCAGCGGCGTCGGCGGCATGGTCGCCTGGACGGTGGCCTCATTCCACCCGTCGTTGGTTCGCCGGCTGGTGGTACTCGGCGCACCACACCCGCTGCGGCTGCGCGCCGCCATCTTCGCCGACCCGCGCGGCCAGTTCGCCGCCTCCACCCCGGCGCTGAAGTTCCAACTCCCCCGCTACGAGCACGTGCTGACCCGGGACGGCGCGGCCGCCGTGGAGGAGATCCTGCACCGGTGGGGCGGACCACGTTGGGTGGCCGGGCCGGACTTCGAGGCGTACGCCGAGCGTTGCCGGGAGGCGATGCGCATCCCGCAGGCCGCGTTCTGCGCACTGGAGGGATACCGCTGGGCGTTCCGCTCGCTGCTGCGCCTGCACGGCTACCGGTTCGTCCGCCTCATGCAGAAGCCGCTGGTCACTCCGACGCTCCAGCTGCACGGCGCGTTGGATGTCGCCGCCCTGCCACGTACCGCCCTGGGCTCCGGTCGGTACGTCGTGGCGCCGTACGAGTGGCGACTGCTCGACGGGGTCGGGCACTTCCCGCACCTGGAGGCACCGGAGCTGGTGCTCGGCGAGATCCTGCGTTGGGCCAAGTCCTGACCGGTCAGACCCTCTGCTCCCGCAGGTCGGTGACCTCGGCGGCCGGCGCCCAGCCCTGGTAGACGCCGAAGTCGAACACCTCCAGCCGCATCGCCTCGGCCACCGGCCAGCGGCCACCGGTGTATTCCACACGCAGCCAGGCGTCGTGTTCGCCGAGCACGATGAACGGCTGCCCCTGCCAGGTGCAGGTGGTCCGCACGTACGCCAGGTCGTCGATCTCGCTCGCCGGCAGCACCCGCACGTACCGGCCGGCGCGGACCTCCTCGAAGCCCTCACCCGGCTCCGGCTGGTAGAGCCGGATGTCATCGCCGTCCGGGCTGGCCTGGTATTCCCGGCCCTGCCAACGGGCCACGTAGCCGTCCCGCATCATGCCTCACCGACCCGTCGCCACAGCACCGCGTCCGTGTCGAGCACCGCGACCACCCGTTCGGTGCCGTCCGCGCCGACCCGCCAGAGTTGCGCGCCGTACGGCAGCCGAGCGCTGTCCACCTTGAACTCGGCCACCACGTCGCTGCTCTCGCCCGGCGCGAAGCCGTTGCCTCGGAACGGCGAACGCTCAATGACCCAGCCCTCCATCGCCCGCATCGCCGGCTCGTTCTGACCCCCGTACGGAATCCGGTAGAGGCTCGGCCGGTGCGCCGGCCAGCGCAGCACGTAGATCTCCTCGGCGTCCCGCGCGAACGGCGAGCCCGGGTAGCTGAGGCCCAGCGCGTCGTACAACTGGGCCGGCGTGGTCAGGTGCGCCAGCTCCCCGGCCCGGTGCACGAAGCCGGAGACCCGGTCGTACCCCCGATCCAGGTAGTACGCGAGCTGGCTCGGTGCGATCGCCTTCTGCATCACGGTCGGCCGGGCGGGGTCGACCGCCGCCGGGGCGTACCGGGGGCGGGCTGCGGGCTCCGCCTCGACCGGCTGCTCCTCCGGGTCCACCTCCAGGTCGTCGCCGAGCCCCACCTCCGCGGCCCAGTTCGCCAGCGCGACGATCTGCTCGCCGGGCAGCTTCGCACCGACCGGGGTGCCGGGGTTGACGGCGAACGACCAGTCCTCGTCCGGCCAGCGCCGGATCAGCTGGGCGAACTTCACCCGGACGATGTCGACATCACCGTCAACGTGGTCGGCGAGACGCTCCGGGGACGTGTAGACCACGACGTACGTCTCGCCGTCCAACTGCCCGGTACGCCATACGAAACCCGGGTCGCCCGGACGGCTGCCGCGCACCGAGTCCGGTGCCGCCGGCAGGAGCACGCGGGCCAGCAGCAGGGTGGACAGGAAGGTATCCGTGCTGCCGGCGCCGGCAGCGCCGAGCAGGTCCTCCTCCACCGTGTTGGCGGGCAGGAACTCGACCGGGGCCGAGGCCTCCGCCGGCGCGGGCTGCCCGTCGCCGACCGGGACCGGGCGGTGCCCGATGTCGTCGGCGTCGGGCCGCGCCGACTCCGGACCGCTCTCCACGTGAGGTCGCGGCGGTTGGCTGCCGAGGTCCGGGCCGACCTGCTCGCCGCCGACGTCGCGGCCGGCCCGATCCGTGCCGTTCACGCCGACGGGTGTTCCGCCGAGGTCGGCGGGATCCACCCCGCCCGGACGGACACCGACCGGGTCGTCGACGCGCACACCACCCAGCGCCGCGTCCGCCGGACCACCCTCACCCGGACCACCCACGCCCGAACCGGCCTCCGCCGGGTCGAACGGACGCGGACCGGAGGGCACCGGGCCGTACGGACGCGGGCCGAACGGGGGCGGGCTGGAAGGCGGTGGGCCGAACGACGGCGACGCCGCGGAGTCCGGGCCGGAAGGGGACGAGCCGAACGACGACGGGGCGGCGGACTTCGGGCTTGGCCGCGCGGTCGCGTCGGCCACGCTGCTCGCCTCGACCGGTTCGGTGAGGTCGCGGGACTCGATGATGGTGCCCTCGATGACGATGGGCGTGAAGCCGCGGCGCGGCGCGGGCGGGCCGGAGACCGGTTCCGCGATGGACGGAGGCAGCTCCTCCACCGGCTCGAACCGGCCCGGGTCGCCGGGCCGGCCGCGCGGGATCGCCTGCGTCTCGTCGGCCGAGGGAGCGGGCCGGGTCAGCGGCGGCTCGCCGGTGGCCCGACCGGGCGACCGGAAGGCGCGGGTCGGCTCCTCGGCGAGCGGGGCCGGCCGGTGGGGCGGCAGGGGCTGGGTGGGCTCGTCGTCCGGCGCCGGTGCGCGTACTCCTCTGGAGACGCCCGGGTCACCGGCTGGCGGCCGCAGCGGCCGGGTGGCGTCCGGATCCGGCATCGGAAAGGCCACGGTCGCGCCATCGCCGGCCGGTGCGTCGGCGGGACGGCGACGCGGAAAGGGCTGGCTGCCCCGCCCGAACCGGGACGGCGGCACCGCGCGGTCGCCGGGTCGGCCCCCACCCGAGGTCGGACCGGCCGCCCGATCCCGGCCGGACGCAGGTTCGAAGAAGGAACGCCCGCCGCTCTGGGCGCTGCCGTTGCCGACGGCCGGGCCGTCGACGTCGGCGCCCGGCCGACTCGGAGGCGGCCAGGCCGGGCCGGGAGCCGGCTGGTCAGCCGGGACGACACCGGGGTGGTCGGCGGGCTTCAACGGCGCGAACCGGGACGCGGCGGGCCGGCTCGTGGGTATGGATTCGGCGCCCGGACCGCCGGGTCGGGGCGGGCCGGTCGGGTACCGCTGACCGGCGGCGGGCATGTCCTCTCCGCGCCGCGACAGCTCACCCGGGCCCGGCGTTCGGGACGACGTGCCGGGGGCCGCCGGAGCGCCCATTCGGGGCACCGCGCCACGCGTCGGCGCGGGCCGCCCGGGCGGGGTCGCCACCGGGTCGGGCCCGGGCGACGTGGATCCCGGGGCGGTCGGAACGTCGCGACCGGTCACACCCGTCCTGGACCGGGCCAGGGTCTCCGCGCGCTCCAGCCGGGCGCGGGCACCCATGGCGCGGCCGGGCAGCCGGACGTCACCCCGGGAGAGCTGGGCGACGAACCAGGCCGGCAGGTATCCCTCGACGGGCAGCCCTGGGTTGACCGCGAGCCACCACTCGTGGTTGGGCCAGCCGACCGCGAGTTCCGTGAAGGGGATGCGCCGGTTGCTGCCGGGGTGCTCGCCGAGGCAGGTCCGCAGCGCGGCGGCGGAGGTGAACGCCAGCACGTGGGTCCGGCCACCGGTGGTCCAGGTGCCCCAGCCGGGGGGTGCCTGACCGGGCGGTGCTGGCGCGGAGACCGGCAACAGCAGATCGGTGCGGGACAGGAGCCGGAAGTACAGCTCCTGGTCGTTGGCGCGCAGCGCGTCCCGCATCGCCACCTCGGCCTCCGTGGCCGGCTCCCATTCGGTCACGGCCACCTCTCCTTCCGAGAACAGGCCACAGGTATCGCGTACAACCTACAAGGTGGTATCAAGATCACAATGGCTGGCCGTCGGCGGTCTGCCGGGACGCCCGTGAGGCGATAACATCCCGTCCCGGAGCCGACACCATACGGAGGCCGTCGATGTCCCGGTCGATTGCGCGCCCGGTCCTGGCAGGGTTGGCGGCCACCCTGCTGACCGGCGCGGCCGCTCCGGCCGTCGCCGCCGGTGCCGCACTTCGAGCGGCTCCGGCCTGCGCCACCCCACTCGCCCCCGTACGGCCGGTCACGGCCCTGCCCTGGCCGCAGCAGCGGTACGACCCCGCACGGCTCGCGCCGCTGGCCACCGGCGCCGGGGTGACGGTGGCGGTGGTCGACTCCGGGGTCGACCGGGCGCACCCCCACCTGGTCGGGCGGGTGCTGGCCGGCACCGACCTCCTCGATTCCGGCGGAGACGGCCGCAGGGACTGCGCCGGTCACGGCACCGGCGTGGCGAGCATCATCGCCGCGGCACCACACGACCCGGCGTCGCCTTCCACGGCCTGGCGCCGGGCGCCCGGATTCTGCCGGTGCGGGTGAGTGAGCAGCAGGTGGTGCAGGGGCGCGAGTCGGGGCGTACGGTCAGCGCCCGCGAGTTCGCCCGGGCCATCCGCTGGGCCGTGGACCATGACGCCGACGTGGTGAACCTCTCCGTGGTGCTGTACGTCGACGACCCGGAGGTCCGCTCCGCCGTGCGGTACGCGGTCGACCGGGACGTGGTGCTGGTGGCCGCCGCCGGCAACCTGCACGACAGCGGGAACCCGCGTCCGTTCCCCGCCGCGTACGACGGGGTGCTCGGTGTGGGTGCGATCGGGGCGGACGGCGGGCGGGCAGGCTTCTCGCAGACCGGCCCCTATGTCGATTTGGTGGCACCGGGCAGCGAGGTGCTGACCGCCGCGCCCGGCCAGGGCCACCACCGGGTCGAGGGCACCAGCTACGCGACGCCGTTCGTGGCCGCCACCGCGGCGCTGCTGCGCCAGTACCGACCCGAACTGACCGCCGCCCAGGTGGCGGAGCGGATCGTCGCCACCACCGATCCGGCACCCGGGGCGGGCGGCGGGTACGGCGCCGGTGTGCTGAACCCGTACCGGGCGGTCACCGAGACCGGTGGCGGGCGACCGGCCGGCCCTCGGACGGTCGCCGCGCTCGCCGACGACCGGGCCGATCCGGCGCTGGTCGCGCGCCAGGCTCGTCGGGCGACGGCCCGGGACCGGGCCCTGCTGGTCGGCGCGGTGATCGGCACGACGGCGGTCACGGTGGTGCTGCTCGCCCTGACGCTGCCCCGGGGTGCCCGCCGACGCTGGCGGCCCGCCGACCCGGCCTGACCCTCGCACCCGACCGCCCCGCTCCCCGATCAGGCGCGGCCGGAGCGCCGACCCACACACGGTCAGCGCTCGCGGCCCGCCTCGACCAACCTCCCTGGACAGCACATCTAGGTCACTGGAACAGCCCGGTGTTCGTCTTCTCGGTGTCCAGATAGTCGGCGGCCGAGTCGTTCACCGCCAGCCTGATGTCGCGCAGCATCGCCTGAAGGTCGTGCGAGGCGGACCGCCACCGCGCCTGGCGCTGCTCATACGCCTGCCGGGCCTCGCCGGCCCAGCTCGCCACCAGCGGCGCGGCGTCCCGTTCGAGCTGGCCGAGCTGCGAGTCGCGCGTGTTCAGCGCCTTCTGGATGTCCACGCCTGCCTGCTGAAGCGCGGCGAAGTTGACGACCAGCACACCGTGGTCCATCGGATCTCCCTCCCGAGCGGGGGTCAGAGCGGCAGCTGGATGCCGCCGCGGTTGGTGCCGGCCACCCGGCTGGCCGCCTCGTCGTCCGAGACGTCGTACTTCCGGCCGGCGGTGCGGATCGCTCCGGCGGTTTCGCGCAGCGCCCGGTGCAGCGCGGCCTGGTCCTGTGACCACTGCTGCTTGACCTGCTCGAACGACCGCCCGCCGGCGCCGCGCCAAGCCTGCTGCAACACCTCCAGCTCGGCCAGCAGGCCGGTCAGCATGGACTGCAACGACTGATCCACCTGCTCGAACTTCGCGGCGGTCTGCTGCATCACCGCGGATTCTGCCTGAGTCTGGGACACCCGGACGTCACCTCGTTTCCTCGGTCGTGACTGGCCGTCGACGCGCCCACCCTGGGGGTGCGCCGCTCGCGTGGCCCGGTCGTTGAGCACGGTGGACGCGGGTCAGCGACGAACTTCGTGGCTGACGGTAGCGGCCCGGTTGCGGTTCTGCTACCCCTCGCCTCTCCCCTGTGGACAACCACGACGGACATCGGTCGCTTACGATGTGCCGCAGCCACGTAGCGGCGTGTGACGAGCCGCGGGAGCGGCCGACCGGCCGGCGCGGTCCACACTCCCTGAGGAGGCGCGGTGCCGGCGACAACCACCGGAGGGTCGCAATCGGCGACTGCGGTCGGGCCCGGGCCGGGTGTTGTCGCGCCAGCGATCGGGCAGGGAATTGGCCCGCCGGGGGCCGGGGCGGGCGGGTCCAGCGGCACCGATGCCGGAGTCGCCGAGCGGGGCAGCCCCCACCGCCGGCCGCCGATCGCCCGCTGGGCCTCCGTGGGTCGGCGCGGGGGCACCGGGGTACGCGCCGGTCAGCTGGTCACCGGGCAGGTCGCGGTGGCGCTCGTCCTCGCCGCCCTGGGCCGGGGCGTGCCGGTCACGGTCGCGGCCCTGCTGGCGGCGGTGCTGCTGGTGGCGACCGCCTGGGTCCGGGTCCGCGGTCGGTGGCTCTTCGAATGGCTGGCCATCGCCGCCGGGCACCTGACCCGCCGGCGCGCGCTGGCCGGGCCGGCGGGCCCGGCGGAGCTGCTCGGCCTGATCGCCCCCGGCACCGTGGTCCGCTCGACGGAGTTCTCCGGCGGGCCGGCCGCGGTGCTGGAGGACACCGGCGGCATGGTGGCGCTGCTGGAGCTCGGCGATTCCGGCGACCTGCTCGGCGACGCGTCCCGGGCCGTCCCCACACCGTCCGCGCTGCTTCCGCCCGTTGGGCCGGACGTGCCGCCGCTGCGGATTCAACTGCTGCTCGCCGGGACGCCGGCCCCGGTGCCGGCGGCGGGCGGCACGGTCGGCACGTCGTACCGGCAGCTCACCGACGGGCGGCTCGCCGGGCGGGAGAGGGCGGTGCTCGCGGTCCGGGTGCTGCGGGTGGACGGCTGGTCCGAGGAGGACCTGCGCCGGGTGCTCGCCGGCACGGTACGCCGGATCGTCCGCCGGCTCCGGCCGTTGACCGCCCGGCCGCTCGGTGTGCCGGCGGCGCTGCGCGTCCTGGTCGAGCTGGCCCACCACGACGGCCATCCGGTGCGGGAGTCCTGGCCGGCGCTCCGGTCCGGCGCTCTCCTCCAGGCCACCTTCCGCCTGAGCCGCTGGCCGCGCGCCGACGGTGCGGGCGCGACCCGGCTGGTGCCACGGCTGCTGGCGCTGCCGGCGACCGCGACGACGGTCTCGCTCTGCGCGGGCCCGCCGCCGGTCAGCGGCACGACGGGGGTGCCGACCGAGCTGACCGTACGCCTGGCCGCCGGAACGGCGACGGAGCTGACCGCCGCCGCGGAGGCGCTGGACCGGCTGGTGACCGGCCTTGGTGGGGAGCTGAGTCGGCTGGACGGCGCGCACCTGGCCGGGCTGGCCCGCACGCTGCCGCTGGCTCTCGCGACGCCCGGTGCGCAGTCGCGGCCCGCGCTGGACGACTGGGAGCTGACCCTCGGCGGGGCGGGAATGATGGTCGGCACGAACCGGCACGGTGGGGCGGTCACCGTTCGGCTGTTCCGGCCGGAGAGCACCCGGGTGCTGCTGGTCGGCGGGGTGCGTGCCGCCCAGTTGGTGGCACTGCGCGCGATGGCGCTGGGCGCCCTGGTGGTTGTCCAGACCGGACGCCCCCGCGCCTGGGAGCCGTTCGTCCGGGGCGTGGGCGCGCCGGGCGGGACGATCCCGCTGATTCCGCCGGGTCCGCCGGTCGCCGACGGGGTGGGCACGGCGCTGCGGCCGTTGCTGCTGGTGGTCGACGCCGGGCCGGTGCCGGCCGACGCCGAGCCGGGTCCGCCCTGGCGGGCGACCCTGGTGGTCCGGGACGAGCTGACCCCGGCGGACGTGGACGCGCTGACCCGGGCCGACCTGGCGGTGCTGCAACCGCTGGACGCCACCGAGGCCGCGCTGGCCGGCACCGCGCTGGGGCTGGGCGGCTCGGCCGAGTGGTTGACACGGATCCGGGACGACATGGTGGCCGTGGTGAACCGGCGTGCGCTGCGCTGGGCGCTGCTCTCCCCCACCCCGATCGAGGCGCAGCTCATCGGACGGCCCGCGCGACGCTGAACCGATCCGATCGTCGATCGGCGGGTTACGCCGCTGCCCGGTCCGTGGCACGATCCCCGCCATGGGTTTTCTGAAAGGGCTGCTGATTCGGCTGGCCACCACGGCGCTGGCCTTCTGGCTGGCCACACTCCTCATTCCGGGCATCACTCTGGAGTCGAACTCCACCGTCGAGACGGTCACCACGCTGCTCCTGGTGGCGGCGATCTTCGGCGTGGTCAACGCGGTGCTCCAACCGATCATCAAGACCGTCGGTTGTGGCTTCTACCTCCTGACCCTGGGTCTCATCGCGCTGGTGGTGAACGGGCTGCTGTTCCTGCTCACCAGCTGGATCGCCGACCAGGCCGGGCTGCCGTTCTCGGTGGACGGCTTCTGGCCTGCCGCCGTGCTGGGCGCGCTCTTCGTGAGCATCGTGACCTGGATCCTCGGCGCCATCCTCGACCGGGACTGACCAGGATCGACCCGGACCGCCCGGGGCCCCGGCCGTGGCCGGAGCCCGGGCGGTCCGGTGACCAGAGTCCGGGAATTGGCCGGCGCGGGGGCCGGCCCTGGCGGCTAGCGTCATGCGGTGTTCTCGCTGACCCGCTCCGACGGCCACCTGCTCAGCACCGATCCCGCCCGGCTCGATCTGGATCGGTTGCACCGGTGGCTGTCCACCGACGCGTACTGGGCACTGGGCCGGGACCGGGAGACGGTCGTCCGGGCGTTCGCCGGCTCGCTGCCGTTCGGCGTCTACCGGCCCGGGGACGGCCGCCAGGTGGCGGTGGCCCGGGTGGTCACCGACGGCGCCACGTTCGCCTGGCTCTGCGACGTGTACGTGGACCGCCCCGCCCGGGGTCACGGGTTGGGCGGCTGGCTGGCCGCCGGCGTCCGCGACCACCTGGCCGAGCTGGGCGTACGCCGGATCCTGCTCTGCACCAACGACGCGCACGAGGTGTACGCACGGGTCGGTTTCGCTCCCCTGGACGAGCCCACGCGATGGATGCAGCTCGACCGGCGTCCACCGGTGACCCCGGTCACCGGAAAGGAACAAAGCGCGGTTTGACCCCTTACGGTGAAGGCGTGACGTCACTCCGCCTGGGATACCTCTACGGCCTCGGCGCGTACCTGCTCTGGGGCTTCTTCCCGCTCTACCTCAAGCTGCTGCGACCGGCCGGTCCGCTGGAGATTCTCGCCCACCGGATCGTCTGGTCGGTGGTCTTCGTGGCCCTGCTGCTGGCCGCGCTGCGCAACGTCGGCTTCCTGCGGGCGTTGCTGCGCCGGCCCTGGGCACTGGCCGGAATCGTCGTCGCCGCAGCCCTGATCGCGATCAACTGGGGCACCTACATCTACGGGGTCAACTCGGACCGGGTGGTGGAGACCGCGCTCGGCTACTTCATCAACCCGCTGGTGGTGGTGCTGCTCGGGGTGACGGTGCTGCGGGAGCGGCTGCGCCTGGCGCAGTGGGTGGCGCTGGGCATCGGCGCGTCGGCGGTCGCGGTGCTCGCCGTGGACTACGGCCGGCTGCCCTGGCTGGCCCTGACCCTGGCGTTCAGCTTCGGCGGCTACGGCCTGATCAAGAAGCGGCTCGGGCTGCCCGCCGCGGAGGGGCTCTTCGTCGAGTCGGCGGTGCTGGCGCTGCCCGCGCTGGGCTACCTGGCCTGGCTGACCCGGCGTGCCGAGTCGACCTTCGGGCAGGTCTCGGCCGGGCACACCGCGCTGCTGGTGCTGGCCGGCGCGGCCACCGCAATCCCACTGCTGCTCTTCGCCGGGGCCGCCAACCGGCTGCCGCTGACCAGCCTCGGCATGATCCAATACCTGGCGCCTATCCTCCAGCTCGGCTGCGGTGTGCTGATCTTCCACGAGCCGATGCCACCGGCCCGCCTCGCCGGCTTCGCGCTCGTCTGGCTCGCCCTCGTCGTCTTCACCGCCGACGCCGTCCGCCAGTCCCACCGCACCCGCGCCCACGCCCGCGCCGCCACCCCTCGCACCCCCGTTCCCGCACCCTGATCCGGGGTCAGGGGACGGCGTAGGACAGGACCGGGGTGCCGTCGGCACGTTGAAGTTCGACGCTGACCAGCTCGGCGTCTGTGAACCGGGTGGCGCCGGTGAACTGCAGGGCGTCGCCCGGCGCGGCCAGCCAGGAGCCGATCTGCTCGGTGGCACCGTCGGGCCCACGCGCCACCAACCGGAAGGTGTACGCCTTGCCGTAGCCGGTCCGCGGGTCGTACCCGCAGCGCATGGTCACCTCGGTGCCCCAGTCGGTGCCGGTCAGCCCGATCTCGGCGTGCACCGGCCCGGCGGCGGCCACCGGCCGCATGGCGACCATCGACACCTGCGGCCCGGGATTCCCCGGAGAACCCGGGGTGCCACGCAGCACCGTCGCGGCGCCCACGCCGACCACCAGCGCGAACGCGGCGGCGACCAGCCCGGTCAGCGCGTACCGCCGGCGGGTTGCCCACCGCTCACGCCGCCGACGGGCCCTGGCCTCCTCGATCAGCGCGGGCACCCGGGGCGGGGCGGGTGGCGGCAGGAACTGCTCCAGACCCGCCGGGTCGAGACGACCGAGCAGCCCGGGCAGGACGGCGATCTCGGCGACCGCGTCCCGGCAGGAGGCACAGCCGGCAAGGTGCCGCTCGTACGCCGCCCGCTCGGCGGGGGCCAGGGCGCCCAGCACGTACGCGCCGTCGTCGTGCGCGAACTCGCACCGGGTCATCCCGTCACTCCCATCTCAGCCAGGACCAACCGTAATGACCGCAGCGCGTAGTGGGTGCGGGACTTCACGGTGCCCGGCGGCACACCGAGCCGGGACGCCGCCTCGGCCACCGACCGCCCCTGGTAGAAGCACTCGACCAGGACCTCACGGTGGGTCGGGCTGAGCCGGTTCAGCGCCTCGGCGACGGTCCACGCCTCCACGGCGCGCTCAGCCTCGTCGATCACCTCCGGCGGTTCCGGTATCTCGTCGGTGTACACCTCACCGACCCGGGTGGACCGCCGACGCCAGGCGTCGATGGCGAGGTTGCGGGCGGTGGTGAAGAGCCAGGCCCGCACCGAGCCGCGTCGCGGATCGAGCGACTCCGGGTGCCGCCAGGCCCGCAGCAGCGTCTCCTGCACCAGGTCCTCAGCCCGCTGCCGATCCCCGTTGACCAGCCGGAGGGCGTGGGCGTACAGCGCCTCCGCGTGCTCGTCGTGCAGCGCGCGCAGCAGTTGGGCGTCGTGGTCGCTGATGGCGGTCTCCTCACTCCCGGCGCGCGTCGGGCGGTGCGTCCGCTCGTGAATACGTGCGGTCACGCCGATCGGTTCAGCCCGAGGTCAGACCGGTTACGTGCGGTTGGCGCCCGCGGAGGTGTTCACGCCTGGTTCACATCGCGGCCGACGACCGCTCACCGCGTCCTCCTAGCGTCCGGCTGGTACGCCCGGCCATCGACTGATCCCGCGTGCCACCGACCTTCCCAGGAGGCTCCTTCCATGAGCGACCGTCCCCGGCTGCTCCCGCTGTTGGGTGCCACTCGCCACGGCAGCCGTGACGCCATGACCTGTCTCTACCGCTGCGGAAACGCCTGTGACCACCCGGTCCCGAACACCTCCGACAACGCGTACTTCGGTGATGTGGTGAACGCCGAGGTCTCACGGCGCGGCGTGGTCCGGGCCGGCGCGGTCGGCGCGCTGGTCCTCGGCTTCGGTGGTGCGGCGGCCGGCGCGGCGCCCGCCATGGCCGCCCCCGCGATCCCGGACGTCCCGGAGGCGTTCGGTTTCGGACGCCCCAGCACCGGTGTCGGCAGCGGCGCGCTGACGTTCAAGCCGATCCCGCCGAACAAGTTGGACACGCTGGTCGTGCCGAACGGGTACGACCACGCCGTGGTCATCAAGTGGGGTGACCCGGTGGTGCCGGGCGCGCCCGAGTTCGACGTGCACCGGCAGACCGCCGCGGCGCAGTCCCGGCAGTTCGGCTACAACAACGACTTCGTGGGCGTGTTGCCGCTGGACAAGCGCGGCAACCGGGCGCTGCTCGTGGTCAACCACGAGTACACCAACGAGGACCTCATGTTCCCGGGCTTCCCGGGTTTGGACGGGCTCTCGGTGGAGCAGCTGCGCACCGCGATGGCCGCACACGGCATGTCCGTGCTGGAGATCGAGCGGGTCGCCGGCACCGGGCAGTGGAAGCCGGTCGACAACGGCCGTCGGCCGTACAACCGCCGGATCACCGCGCTCGGCACCAGGTTCGACCTGACCGGCCCGGCGGCCGGCTCGGCCTGGCTGAAGACCGCCGCCGACCCGAAGGGCCGTACGGTTGTCGGCACGCTGAACAACTGCGCCGGCGGCGTGACCCCGTGGGGCACCGTGCTCTCCGGTGAGGAGAACTTCAACCAGTACTTCGTCGGCGCCGACGGGGCGCCGGCGGAGCTGAAGCCGAAGCTGGACCGCTACGGCATCAGCACGGCGTCCCGCTACCCCAGCGGCAGCCGCAAATGGGAGCGCGCCGACGAGCGCTTCGACCTGGCCAAGCACCCCAACGAGGCGCACCGGTTCGGCTGGATCGTCGAGATCGACCCGTTCGACCCGGAGAGCCGCCCGCGCAAGCACACCGCGATGGGCCGGTTCAAGCACGAGGGCGCGAACGTGATCGTGGCCGGGGACGGCCACGTGGTCGCGTACATGGGCGACGACGAGCGGTTCGACTACCTGTACAAGTTCGTCTCGGACAACAGGTTCATGAAGGGCAACTCCTGGGCTGCCCGCAAGCACAACCTGACGCTGCTGGAGTCCGGAACCCTGTACGTGGCGCAGCTGGACCAGACCAGCGCGGCCGAGATCGACGGCTCCGGCAAGCTCCCCGCCGACGGCGCGTTCAACGGCCGGGGCCGCTGGATCAAGCTGGTCAGCGGCAACCGTTCGTTCGTCGACGGGATGACCGCCGCGGACGTTCTCACCTTCACCCGGCTCGCCGGCGACAGGGTCGGCGCGACCAAGATGGACCGCCCCGAGGACGTCGAGCCGAGCCTGCTCACCGGCAAGGTGTACGTGGCGTTGACGAACAACACCAACCGGGGCGTCGGCAGCAGCCCGAAGGCCGACGAGGCCAACCCGCGGAACGCCAACAAGCACGGGCAGATCCTGGAGCTGGTGGAGGACCGCGGCGACAACACCGCCGAGACGTTCGCCTGGTCGCTGCCGATCGTCTGCGGCGACCCCACCGACCCGTCGACGTTCTTCGCCGGGTACGACAAGACCAGGGTCTCCCCGATCTCCTGCCCGGACAACATCGCCTTCGACGCCACCGGAAACCTGTGGGTCTCCACGGACGGCAACGCGCTGGGCAGCAACGACGGTCTCTTCGCCACCGCGGTGGAGGGCCCGGAGCGTGGGCACCTCAAGCAGTTCCTGACCGTGCCGCTCGGCGCGGAGACCTGCGGCCCGTTCATCACCGGCGACAACCGCTCGGTCTTCGTCGCCGTGCAGCACCCGGGTGAGATCACCGGGGCCTCGGTGGAGAACCCGGCCTCCAACTGGCCGGACGGCGACTACGCCAAGCCCGGCGTGGTGGTCACCTGGCGCCTGGACGGCGGCCCGGTGGGCAGCTGACGTTGCTCCGGCGGTCCGGCGCTGGACCGCCACGAGAGGCCCTCTCCCAGCCGGGGAGAGGGCCTCTCGGCGTCCGGGTCAGTGGTCGGCGGCGATGCCGTCGGCGACGGCGCGGGCCACCGTGAGCAGCTTGGCCCGGACCACGCGGGCGGAGGTCATCATCTCGCTGGCGGGCAGCGCGCAGGCCAGCACGACCCGGCGTTCCATGTCCTTGTCCGGCGTGACCAGCACGGACGCGCAGGCCACCCCCTGGCGGAACTGGCCCAGCTCCAACTGCATCCCCCGCCGGTCGCCGGCGGCCAGGTCGGCCTCGAACGTCTCGGTGCTGGTCAACGTCGCGGTGGTGAACGGACGCATGCCGTACTCCCGCAGGTAGCGGAAGCGCTGTTCGGCGGTGAGGGTGGCGAGCAGGGACTTGCCGAGGGCGGTGGCGTGCGCCCCCTCGTCGAAGCCGGGGACCAGGTCCTCCAGGTAGGGCGACCGGGGGCCCTCGGCGACCGCCGTGAGGGCGACCTGGCCACCGACGAAACGGCCCAGGTAGTGGCTGTAGCCGGTGTCCGCGGCGGCCCGCCGCAGCGTCTCACCGACCGCCGGCGGCCCCCGGAACGCGGTCACCAGCTCCCGGTAGCGGTCGGCCACCTCCAACCCCACGATGTACGTGCCGTCCTCCCGACGGATCACGTAGCCCTCGTAGGCCAGGGTGCGGACCAGGTGGTACGTAGTGGCCACGGTCAGCTCGCAGCGCCGGGCGATCTGCTTGACGGTCAGGCCCTTCGGGGCGCGACCGACCGACTCCAGCACCCGCAGCGCTCGGGACACGCTGCGGATCAGGTCCGAAGGTTCTGCCAAGGGGTCGCGCACAACCACCTCCGCCGCCGGGGACTTACACCATATGAAAAACAGGCCCGGTGCGAAATGCCTGTTCGGGTCGAGGATGCCAGATCACCATCCACGCCTTGTGCACCGGCGGTCACCGGGAGTGGTCCGAGCGCGACTCGCGTAGGTTTGCCGGACGATGACCGACACCGCCCTCACCCCCGATCCCGACACCGCCCGCACCCGCCCGATCCGGGCCGGCGCCGGTGCTGTCCTCACCACCGTGGCCTGCGTGCTGCCCGTCTTCCTGCTCGGCGGCCTCGCCGTGCAGATGGGCGCGGACCTCGGGTTCTCGCCGGCCGGTCTGGGCCTGGCCGTGGCCGTCTACTTCGGGGTCAGCGCGCTGGCCTCGGTGCCCTCCGGTCGCCTGGTCGAGCGGTACGGGCCGGCAATGGTGGCCCGCTGTGGCATCGTGCTGGCCGCCGCGTCGATGCTCGCCGTGGCGGTGTTCGCCCGGTCGTATGCGGCGCTGGTCGGGCTGTTGGCGCTCAGCGCCGCCGCGAACGCCCTCGGTCAGTTGGCCAGCAACGCCGTGCTGGCGCAGCACGTCCCGACCCGCCGGCAGGGGCTGTCGTTCGGCGTCAAGCAGGCGGCCATTCCGGTCTCCACCCTGCTGGCCGGCGCGGCGGTGCCCACCATCGCCCTCACCGCCGGCTGGCGCTGGGCGTTCGTGGCCGCCGCCGGTGCGGCGCTGACGACGCTGCCCGCCGTACCCCGGCACGTGCCCGGCCGCGCCCGGCGGGCAGGCGCCACACGTGCTGGCCGGGCCACGGTGGCGCTGGTGGTGATCGGTGTGGCGGCGGCGCTGGCCGCGGCCGCGGCCAACGCGCTGGGCACCTTCCTGGTGGACTCAGCGGCCGCCCGGGGGCTCTCACCGGCCCTCGCCGGTCTCACGCTGACCCTGGGCAGCGCGGTCTGCGTGGTGGCCCGGGTGGGTGCCGGCTGGTTGGCCGACCGCCGCACCGGCGGTCACATCGCGCTCATCGCCGCGATGCTGGTGGTCGGTGCCGGTGGGCTGGGCCTGCTCGCGTTGACCGGCACGGTGCCGCTGGTGGCCGGCGTGGTGCTCGGCTTCGGCCTGGGCTGGGCCTGGCCCGGTCTGGTGAACTTCGCGGTGGTCCGGCTCCACCCGCAGGCCCCGGCCGCCGCCACCTCGATCACCCAGACCGGGGTGTACGCGGGCGGCTGTCTCGGCCCACTGAGTCTCGGCCCGCTCGCCGCCCACCTCGGCTACCCGACGATGTGGACCACGGCGGCGGTGTCCATGCTGCTCGCCGCCGCTCTGATGCTCGTCGGCAGCCGCCTGCTGAGCCGCATCGCCGCCGGGGCGAACGGAGCCGGAGATCAGCTGGTGCGGTCGGCGATGTAGTCGCAGAGCGATTCGAGGGCACGGCGGGACGGGCCGGCCGGGAGCGGGGCCAGGCGCGCGCGAGCGTCCTCGGCGTAGCTGCGCACGGTCTCCCGGGCACGCTTGAGCGCCGGGCTCTCCCGGAGCAGCCCCAGCGCCTCAGCGTGCAGCGCGTCGTCGGTCAGCGGGCCGGTGGCCAGGATCTCCCGCAGCCGCACCGAGGACGCGTCGAAGTCGTCCGCCGCGCGGGCGTAGAGCACCGGCAGTGTGGGGACACCCTCGCGCAGGTCCGTGCCGGGCGTCTTGCCCGACTGCACCGACTCGGAGGCGATGTCCAGCAGGTCGTCGGAGAGCTGGAAGGCGACGCCGATCGTCTCGCCGTAACCGGCGAGGGCTTCCACGTGCTCCGGGGCGGCACCGCTGAACATGCCGCCGAACCGGGCCGACGTGGCGATCAGGGAGCCCGTCTTCTCGGCGATCACGTGCAGGTAGTGCGCGACCGGGTCGTCGCCGGCGCGCGGCCCGACGGTCTCCGCGATCTGGCCGTGCACGAGTCGGGCGAAGGTCCGCGCCTGCAACCTGACCGCTTCCGGGCCCAGGTCGGCCGCGATGTCCGCGGCCCGGGCGAAGAGGTAGTCACCGACCAGGATGGCCACCGAGTTGGTCCAGCGGGAGTTCGCGCTCGGCGCGCCCCGGCGCACGGCCGCCTCGTCCATCACGTCGTCGTGGTAGAGCGTGGCCAGGTGGGTGAGCTCCATCACCACGGCCGCCGGAACCACCCGCGGGCTGGTGGGGTCGCCGAACTGGGCGCCCAGCGCCACCAGCAACGGCCGGAACCGCTTCCCGCCGGCCTCGACGAGGTGCCGGGCGGCCTCGGTGACGAACGGGTCGGCGCTGGCCACACTGGCCCGCAACTCGACCTCGACCCCGTCCAGCAGACCCAGCACGGACGCCTCGACGCGGGGATCGGCGAGATGGAGGCCGAGCGCGCCGAACTGACTCGTGCTCGCCCGACCCCGGCGACCGCCGGAACCGGTGGCACCTGAACGCTGGCCAGCCGGAATCACCACGCATCAACCATGCCACACCCCTTCTACCTGCTCCGGGCGGGGGATACGCACGGGGGCCGGCACGCGAACGCGTGCCGGCCCCCGGATTGCCGAGGCTCTGGTCAGCGCACGAAGTCGGCGGCTCCGGTGGCCAGGTCGAGCAGCGGCGCCGGGGCGATGCCCAGCACCAGGGTGGCCAGCACGCCGATCATCAGCGCGGCGGAGGTGAGGCCGCCGGGCACGGTGACGGTCGGCGTGGACTCGCCCGGCTCGGACAGCCACATCATCACCACGACCCGCAGGTACGGGAAGGCCAGCACCATGCTGGTCAGCACACCGGCGATCACCAGCCAGGCGTGACCGCTGTCCAGCGCCGCCCCGAAGACCGCGAACTTGCTCATGAAGCCGCTGGTCAGCGGGATGCCGGCGAAGGCCAGCAGGATGAACGTGAACAGCCCGGCGAAGAACGGCGAGCGTCGTCCCAGCCCGGCCCAGCGGGACAGGTGGGTGGCCTCCCCGTCGTCGTCCCGGACCAGGGTCACCACCGCGAACGCGGCCAGCACCGAGAAGCCGTACGCGACCAGGTAGAACATGGTGCCGGCGAGCCCTTCGCGGCTCGGCGCCAGCACGCCGACCAGCAGGTAGCCGGCGTTGGCGATCGAGGAGTACGCGAGCAGCCGCTTGATGTCGGTCTGGGTGACCGCGAGCACCGCGCCGACCAGCATGGTCAGCACCGCCACCGTGCCGAGCACCGGAGTGAAGTCCCAGGCGGCGCCGGCGAACGCGACGTGGAAGACACGCAGCAGCGCGCCGAACGCGGCGACCTTGGTGCAGGCGGCCATCAAACCGGTGACCGGGGTCGGCGCGCCCTGGTAGACGTCCGGCGTCCACACGTGGAACGGGGCCGCCCCGGCCTTGAAGAGCAGGCCGATGGCGAGCAGCGCCATGCCGGCGAAGAGCAGCACCGGGCTGGCCGGCGACTCGGTCACCGCCGCGTTGATGGTGGCGAAGTCGACCCCGGCCACCCGACCCGGGATGCCGGCGGTGAAGCCGTAGATCAGCGCCACGCCGAACAGGAAGAACGCCGAGGCGTACGCGCCGAGCAGGAAGTACTTCATCGCCGCCTCCTGGCTCAGCAGCCGCCGGCGACGAGCCAGCGCGCAGAGCAGGTACAGCGGCAGCGAGAAGACCTCCAGCGCGATGAACATCGTCAGCAGGTCGTTCGCCGCCACGAAGATCAGCATGCCGCCGATCGCGAACGTGGTGAGCGGGTAGACCTCGGTGAGCCCGTTGCGCCCCTCGGCCTGCCGCCGGTCGTCGGCCGACTCGGCGGTCACCGCGGCCTGGGCGACGAACGCCCCGCCGCGCTCCACCGAGCGGTCACCGATCAGCAGCAGCGCCATCGCAGCCAGCACCAGGATCGCGCCCTGGAGGAAGAGCGTCGGACCGTCCACCGCGAGGGCCTGACCGGCGGTGATGATCCGGTCGTCGGCGTTGAGGACGACCATCGTCAGCGCGGCGAGGACGGCCAGCAGGGCCAGCGTCAGCTGCACGACGTGCCGCAGGCGCCGGGGAACGAAGGCCTCGACCAGCACGCCGAGCAGGGCGACGCCCAGCATGATCATGATCGGGGCGAGCGCCGCGTAGTTGAGCGACGGCAGTTTCAACTCGGTCACTGGGCCGACCTTTCGTTCACGACTGCGGGGCTCGCAAGCTCACTCCTCGCGTTCACCGGCCTGCCTCCTGGACGGTGCCGCCCACCGACGGGGCGGGGTCGGTCCTGCCGATGTCGTCCATGGTCGCCTGGACGGCGGGGTTGATCACGTCAGTGACCGGCTTGGGGTAGAAGCCGAGCAGCACGATCAGCGCGATCAGCGGGGCGACCACGACCTTCTCGCGCAGGTTGAGGTCCTTACGCATGCCGTCGACCTCGGTCAGTGCCGGGTTGAGCGTGCCCTGGGTGGTGCGCTGGATCATCCACAGCACGTACGCGGCCGCGAGGATGATGCCGAGCGTGGCAATGACCGCGACCGGCTTGTTCACCGTGAAGGTGCCGATCAGCACCAGGAACTCGGAGATGAACGGCGCGGTGCCGGGCAGCGCGAGCGAGGCGAGACCGGCGAAGAAGAGCACCCCGGCGAGCAACGGAACCAGCTTGCCGGCACCACCGAAGTCACTGATCAGGGCCGAGCCGCGCCGGGTAATCAGCATGCCCACCACCAGGAAGAGCAGGCCGGTGGCCAGACCGTGGTTGAGCATGTAGAGCACCGCGCCGGTGCCGGCCTGGGTGGTGAAGGCGAAGATGCCCACCCCGATGAACCCGAAGTGCGCGATCGAGGTGTACGACACCAGCCGCTTGAGGTCGTTCTGGCCGACCGCCAGCAGCGCGGCGTAGACGATGCCGATCACGCCCAGCGCCAGCGCCCACGGCGCGAACCACTTCGACGCCTCGGGGAACAGCGGCAGGCAGTAGCGCAGAATGCCGAACGTGCCGACCTTGTCCAGCACGCCGACCAGCAGCGCCGCGGCGCCCGCCGGTGCGGCGCCACCGGCGTCCGGCAGCCACGTGTGGAACGGGAAGAACGGCGCCTTGATGGCGAACGCGAGGAAGAAGCCGAGGAACAGCCAACGCTCGGTGCCGGTGCTGATGTCGACCTGCGACAGCGCCTGCCAGTCGAAGGTCTTCCCGCCGACCACCCACAGCCCGATCACCGCGGCCAGCATGAACAGGCCGCCGACGAGCGAGTAGAGGAAGAACTTCACCGCCGCGTACTGCCGCTGGTGGCCGCCGTAGCTGCCGATCAGGAAGTACATCGGCACCAGCATGACCTCGAAGAACACGTAGAACAGGAAGACGTCGGCGGCGGCGAAGACGCCGATCATCGTGCATTCGAGGACCAGCAGCAGCGCGAAGTAGACGGGCACCGACCGCTTCGACGACTCCGCGTCGTGCCAGGACGCCAGGATCACCAGCGGAACCAGCACCGCGATCAGCATCAGCATCACCAGCGCGATGCCGTCGGCGGCGAAGGTGAAGCTGACGCCCCAGTTCGGGATCCACGAGTACGACTCGCGGAACTGGAACCGGTCACCGCCGGCGTTGAAGCTGACCCACATCACCACCGAGAGCACCAGCACCAGCAGCGACCAGGCGAACGCCACCTGCTTGGCCAGCTCCGGCCGGTGGCGCGGCAGGAACGCCACCACCAGGGCGCCGACCAGCGGCGCCACGGTGAGCACCGAGAGGAACGGGAAGTTGGACATTATTCGGCCTTACCTCCGTCGTCACTGCGTGGTCCGCCGGCGGGGGCGGCCGGAAAGAGGTCGATCACGCCAACCACCCGGCCTGCACCGCCAGGAACGCCGCCATCACCAGCAGCGCACCGGCCAGGATCGAGGTGGCGTACGAGCGGACGAAGCCGGTCTGCAGCCGCCGGAGCCGGGCCGAGCCACCGCCGACCGCGGCGGCGAGCCCGTTGACCAGTCCGTCGACGCCCCGGTTGTCGAGGAAGACCAGCGCCCGGGTGAGGAAGATGCCCGGCTTCTCGAAGACCGCCTCGTTGACCGTGTCGGTGTAGAGGTTGCGCCGGGCGGCGGTGACCAGTACGCCGGCCGGCTGCGGCGCGGTGGCCGTACCGGCCCGGAACAGGAACCAGGCGAGCCCGGCGCCCAGCACGGTGACCAGCAGTGAGAGCACCGTGATCACCGTGTGCGAGAGGACCGGTTCGTGCGCCTCCTCGTGGGCGCCCAGCCCGGCGGTCGCCGTCAGCCAGTCCGGGACCGAGGTGGCGAGCAGGAAGCCGGCACCGACCGAGCCGACCGCCAGCAGGACCAGCGGGATGGTCATCAGCGCGGGTGACTCGTGCGGGTGTTCGATGTCCTCGGTCCAGCGCTTCGGGCCGTGGAAGGTGAGCACGAAGAGCCGCGTCATGTAGAACGCGGTCAGCCCGGCGCCCAGCAGAGCAGCCCCGCCGAAGAGCCAGGCGGTCCAGTCCGACCGCTCGAAGGCGGCCACGATGATCGGCTCCTTGGAGAAGAAGCCGGAGAACGGGAACATGCCGATGATGGCCAGCCAGCCCATCATGAAGGTCAGCCAGGTGATCTTCATGTACTTCGACAGCCCGCCGAAGCGGCGGATGTCCACCTGGTCGTTCATCCCGTGCATGACCGAGCCGGCGCCCAGGAACATGTTGGCCTTGAAGAAGCCGTGCGCCAGCAGGTGCACGATGGCCAGCGCGTACGCCGCGCCGCCCAGGCCGACGCCGAGGAACATGTAGCCGATCTGGCTCACCGTCGACCAGGCGAGCACCCGCTTGATGTCGTCCTTGGCCGCGCCGATGATGCAGCCGATCAGCAGGGTGAGCGCGCCGACGCTGACCACCACGAGCTGGAGCGTCGAGTTGGCGGAGAAGATCGGGTTGGACCGGGCGATCAGGTAGACGCCCGCGGTGACCATGGTGGCGGCGTGGATGAGCGCCGACACCGGGGTGGGGCCCTCCATCGCGTCCGGCAGCCACGCCTGGAGCGGGAACTGGCCGGACTTGCCGGTCGCGCCGAGCAGCAGCAGCAGGCCGAGCACCAGCACGGTCGAACCGGCCAGCGCGCCGACGCCGTTGAACACCTCGTCGTACTGGGTGGTGCCCAGGGTGGCGAACATGATGAAGATGCCGATGGCCAGGCCGGCGTCGCCGACCCGGTTCATCAGGAAGGCCTTCTTGCCGGCGGTGGCGGCGCTCGGCCGCTCGTACCAGAAGGAGATCAGCAGGTACGACGCCAGACCGACGCCCTCCCAGCCGAAGTACAGCATCACGTAGTTGTTGCCGAGCACCAGCAGCAGCATGGCCGCGACGAACAGGTTGAAGTACGCGAAGAACCGGCGGCGGCCGGCGTCGTGCGCCATGTACTCCACGGCGTACAGGTGGATCAGGAAGCCCACGCCGGTGATCAGCAGCACGAAGACGGCGGCCAGCGGGTCGAACAGCAGGCCGAAGTCGACCCGCAGATCACCGACGGCGATGAAGTCCCAGAGGCTCAGCTCGACCGACTTGTTCTCCAGGCCACGCAGCTGGAAGAAGGAGGCCAGGCCGAGCACAAACGCGGCACCGATGGCGGCGACGCCCAACCAGTGCCCCCAGCGGTCGGCCCGCCGGCCGAGCAGCAGCAGGATGGCCGCGCTGACCAGCGGGATCGCCACGAGCAGCCAGACGCTGCTGAGCAAGCCCGTGGCACCGGCGTACTGCACAGTCTCTTCCACTTGCTTGCCCCTTAGTACTTGAGCAGGTTGGCGTCGTCGACGCTCGCGGAGCGTCGAGTCCGGAAGATCGACATGATGATCGCGAGACCGACCACGACCTCAGCCGCCGCCACCACCATCACGAAGAACGCCATGATCTGACCGTTGAGGTCACCGTTGATCCGGCTGAAGGTGACCAGCGTCAGGTTGGCCGCGTTGAGCATCAGCTCCACGCACATGAACAGCACGAGCGCGTTGCGCCGTACGAGCACCCCGGCGGCGCCGATGGTGAACAGCACCGCGGCGAGTACCAGGTAGTAGTTCGGCTCGACCGAGAAGAACCCGTCCATTACTTGTCCGTCCCCTTCAGCGTGGTCTCCTCGGCGGTCAGCTCACGCTGCGGAAGGATCGCCGGGGTGCTGCGGTCGGTCAGGCGGCCGTCGGGCAGCCGGGCCGGGGTGGCCACCGAGGAGGAGGTCGCGAAGATTCCGGGGCCCGGCTTGGGACCGGGATAGCTGCCCGGAGCGAAGCGCGCCCGCATGGTGGCCGGCTGGTCCATCTTGTCCTGCTTACGTCGCTCGACGTGCGCCAGCACCATGGCGCCGACCGCGGCGGTGATCAGCAGCGCCGAGGTCAGCTCGAACGCGAAGACGTACTTGGTGAACAGCAGCCGGGCGATGCCTTGCACGTTCCCCTCCGCGTTGGCCTGCTCCAGGCCGACCGCGGTGGTCTGGTCCAGCGCCTGGTAGAGGCCGCTGCCGATCAGGCCGGCGAAGCCCAGCCCAAGCACGATCGCGGCGACCCGCTGGCCGCGCAGCGTCTCGATCAGTGAGTCCGAGGAGTCCCGCCCGACCAGCATCAGCACGAACAGGAAGAGCATCATGATCGCGCCGGTGTAGACGATGATCTGCACCATGCCGATGAACGGACCGGCCTGGAGCACGTAGAACACGCCCAGACAGAGCATGGTCAGCACCAGCCAGAGCGCCGAGTGCACGGCGTTGCGCGCCGCCACCATGCCGATCGCCCCGATCAGCGCCAGCGGGGCGAGGATCCAGAAGGTGACCGCCTCGCCGCCGGGCACCGAACCCGCCGCGGCGAGCACCGTCTCCGTTGTCATGCTCCGTCTCCCTTGCCCGCGCCGGCTCGCTGGGCCGCCTGCTCGGCGCCCGGGAACGTCACGCCGGGGTGCTCCTCGACCTGGTAGCGGCCGGGGCCCATCGGGGACGTCTCGGCCCCGGCGGAGGTGCCCGGGTTGTCCAACGCGCCCACGTAGTAGTCCTTCTCGCTGTCGCCCAGACGCATCGGGTGCGGCGGCTGCTCCATGCCTTCGAGCAGCGGCGCGAGCAGCTGCTCCTTGGTGAAGATCAGATCCTGCCGGTTGTCCCGGGCCAGCTCGTACTCGTTGCTCATGGTGAGCGAACGGGTCGGGCAGGCCTCGATGCACAGCCCGCAGAAGATGCACCGGGCGTAGTTGATCTGGTAGACGCTGGCGTACCGCTCGCCCGGCGAGAAACGCTGCTCGTCGGTGTTGTCGCCACCCTCGACGAAGATCGCGTCCGCCGGGCAGGCCCAGGCGCACAGCTCACAGCCGATGCACTTCTCCAGCCCGTCCGGGTGCCGGTTGAGGATGTGCCGCCCGTGATAGCGCGGCGCCGACACCGGCGGCTTGAACGGGTAGTCGGTGGTGACGACCTTCCTGAACATGTGCGAGAAGGTGACCCCGAAGCCCTTGAACGTTCCGGTGATCGTGCCCACGTCACACCTCCCTGGAGTCCGAGCCGGTGGCGATGTTGGCCGGCTCCCGCTCGGCGACCACGCGCGTGATACGCGGGCTCGGTGGTACCTGAAGATCCATCGGTGGCAGCGGGAAGCTCCCGTACGGGCGGCTGTCCACCTGTTCCTGAGTCGTCGGCTTCGGCTGCGGTCGGCGGCTGGGCCAGAACAGCGTGGCGATCAGCAGGATGCCGGCCGGGATGCCGACCGCGATCATCTTGCCGCGCGCGTCCCAGTCCTCGATGGAACGCAGGCCCGACAGGACCAGGATCCAGACCAGGTTGATCGGCAGCAGCACCTTCCAGCCGAAGCGCATGAACTGGTCGTACCGCAGCCGAGGCAGCGTGCCGCGCAGCCACACGAAGACGAAGACCAGCGCGATCACCTTGCCGAAGAACCAGAGCATCGGCCACCAACCGGAGTTGGCGCCCTCCCAGATGGTGATCGGCCACGGCGCACGCCAACCGCCGAGGAACAGCGTGGTGGTGACCGCGGACATGGTCACCATCGCGACGTACTCGCTGAGCATGAAGAGCGCGAACTTCAGCGAGCTGTATTCCGTCATGAAGCCGGCGACCAGCTCCGACTCGGCCTCGGGCAGGTCGAACGGCGCCCGGTTGGTCTCACCCACGGTGGCGATGAAGAAGATGATGAAGCTGGGCAGCAGCAGGATCGCGTACCAGCCCGGCGCCGGGATCTGCTGGCCGAAGATGGACAGCTGGGTGCCGTGGCCCTGGGCGGCGACGATCCCACTGGTGCTCATCGTGCCGGCGGTCATGAACACCGCCACGATGGAGAGCCCCATGGCGACCTCGTAGGAGATCATCTGGGCGCTCGACCGCAGGCCGCCGAGGAGCGGGTACGTCGAGCCGGAGGCCCACCCGCCCAGCACGATGCCGTAGACGCCCATCGAGGAGCAGGCCAGCAGCAACAGCACCGCCACCGGCACGTCGGTGACCTGCAGCGGCGTGTGGTGGCCGAAGATGCTCACCATCGGGCCGAACGGCACCACCGCCAGCGCGGTGACCGCGCAGATCACCGAGATGGTCGGGGCGAAAAAGTAGACGACCTTGTCGGCCGCCTTCGGCAGGATGTCCTCCTTGAAGGCCATCTTCAAACCGTCGGCGAGGGTCTGCAGCAGGCCGAACGGGCCGACCTGGTTGGGGCCGGGCCGCACCTGCATGTAGCCCACCACGCGCCGCTCGAACCAGACGCCGAGCAGGGTGGCCACCAGACCGAAGGCGAACGCGAAGACGATCTTGATGAGAACCAGCCACCACGGATCCCGACCGAAGTCGGCCAGCGTCGGGTCCTGGGCCAGGTAAGACGGGCTCACTGGTTACCCCCAGCGTTGAGGAGCGGACCCGGGAGACCGGCCTCGTCCGCCGCCACCCGCCCGGCCGGGACGGCCGCGCTCGGTGCGGGGACGGAGATCCGCACGACCGCGCCGGACGTCGCCCCAAGGCTGCGTCGCACGGTCGAACCCGGTGAGTTGGTCGGCAGCCAGACCACGTCGTCCGGCATCTCGGTGAGCTCCGCCGGCAGGGTCAGCGCCCCCCGGTCGGTGCCCACCGTGACCGGGTCGCCATCGGCGACCCCGAGCGCCTCGGCGGTGCCCTTGCCCAGCCGGACCACCGGCGGGCGGGCGGTGCCGGCGAGGTGCTCGTCGCCGTCGGTCAGGGTGCCCAGGTCGACAAGCTGGTGCCAGGTGGCCAGCACGGCCTCCCCGGCGCCCGGGCGCGGCGCCGTACCCGGCGCCACCGACGGCGGCGCCGGCCGCTGGGTGCGGGTCGCCGGCAGCGTGCCCAGCTCGCGGCGCACGCTCGGCACGTCCGCGGTGCCGAGCCGCACGTCGAGCAGCGCGGCCAGCGCGTCGAGCACCCGGCCGTCGGTCATCGCCGCGGTCTGCAGCACCGCCTCGAACGGACGAAGCCGACCCTCCCAGTCCAGGAAGCTGCCGGCCTTCTCGACCACCGGGGCGATCGGGAGCACCACGTTGGCCCGCCGGGTCACCGCGCTGCCGCGCAGTTCCAGGCTGACCAGGAACGGCACCGCGTCCAGGGCGGTCTCGGCGAGCCGCGGGTCGGCCAGGTCGGCCGGGTCGACCCCGCCGACCACCAGCGCGCCCAGCTGCCCGTTCGCCGCAGCCGCCAGGATCTGATCGGTGTCCCGACCGGCCTGGCTCGGGATCACCCCGGCCGGGATGTCCCACGCCTCGCCCAGCTCGGCGCGGGCGGCCGGCTCGGTGACCAGCCGTCCACCGGGGAGCAGGTTGGGCAGGCAGCCCGCGTCGACCGCGCCGCGGTCACCCGCGCGCCGCGGCACCCAGACCAACTTCGCGCCGGTACGCCGAGCCACGTCCGCCGCGGCGGAGAGCCCGCCCGGCACAGTGGCCAGCCGCTCGCCGACGATCAGGATCGCGCCCGGCGCGCTCAGCGCCTCGGCGACCGTGGCGTGCTCGGCGAGCACGCTCGCCTCCTCGCCCGGCACCACCCGGGCCAGCTTGGCACCAAGCTTCTCCAGGCCGCGGGTGGCGAACGGCGCCAGCGCGTACACCGTCAGGGTCTTCTTCAGGTACGCCTTGCGCAGCCGCAGGAAGAGGATCGGGCACTCCTCCTCCGGCTCCAGGCCGACCAGCACCACCGCCGGCGCGTTATCCACGTCGGTGTAGGTGACGTCGGTGACCCCGGCGACCGAGCTGGCCAGGAAGTCGGACTCCTCGCGGGAGACCGGTCGGGCCCGGAAGTCGATGTCGTTGGTGTTCAGCGCGACCCGGGCGAACTTCGCGTACGCGTAGGCGTCCTCGACGGTCAGCCGACCGCCGGTGAGCACCGCCGTGCCCTGCCCGCTCTCGCGGGCCGCGTGCAGCCCCTCGGCGGCCACCGTGAGCGCCTCACTCCAGGAGGCCTCGCGCAGCTCGCCGGTGCGCTCGTCGCGGACCAGCGGGGTGGTCAGCCGGTCGGTGGCCCGGGCGTACTGGAAGCCCCACCGGCCCTTGTCGCAGTTCCACTCCTCGTTCACCGCCGGCTCGTCGCCCGCCAGCCGGCGCAGCACCTTGCCGCGCCGCCAGTCGGTGCGCTGCCCGCAGCCCGCCGAGCAGTGCTCGCAGACGCTCGGGCTGGAGACCAGGTCGAACGGCCGGGCACGGAACCGGTACTGGGCACCGGTCAGCGCGCCCACCGGGCAGATCTGCACGGTGTTGCCGGAGAAGTAGGAATTGAACGGCACGTCACCCGCGTCGCCCTCCTCGCCGTACGCGTCGTCCCGGTAGATGTTGATCTCCTCGGTGGACGACCGGCCCATCAGGTCGATGAACTTGTCGCCGGCGATCTCCTCGGAGAACCGGGTGCAGCGCTGGCAGAGCACGCAACGCTCGCGGTCCAGCAGCACCTGGCTGCTGATCGCCATCGGCTTCTCGTACTCCCGCTTGTGCTCGTGGAAGCGGGAGTCGGTGCGGCCGGTGGACATCGCCTGGTTCTGCAGGGGGCACTCGCCGCCCTTGTCACACATCGGGCAGTCCAGGGGGTGGTTGAGGAGCAGCAGCTCCATCACCCCCTCCTGCGCCTTCTTGGCCACCGGGGAGGTGAGCTGGGTGCGGACCACCATGCCGTCGGCGACGGCCTGTGTGCAGGAGGCGACCGGCTTGCGCTGCCCCTCCACCTCGACCAGGCACTGCCGACACGCGCCGGCCGGTGCCAGCAGCGGGTGGTCGCAGAACCGGGGGATCTCGGTGCCCATCTGCTCGGCGACCCGGATCAGCAGTGTCCCCTTGGGGGCGGTGACCTCGACGCCGTCGATGGTGAGGGTGACCGTGTCGGTCTGCTTGGCTACGTCCGTCATCAGTGAGCTCCAACCAGCTGCTTGTCGGAGAGCTTCGGCGCGGTCCGTCCCTCGATGTAGTCGAGGTAGTCCTGCTTGAAGTACTTCAGTGACGAGGTCACCGGGCTGGTCGCGCCGTCACCCAGGCCGCAGAACGAGCGGCCGAGGATGTTGTCGCAGGTGTCCAGCAGGGTGTCCAGGTCCTCGTGGGTGCCCTGGCCGGCGAGGATCCGCCGGTAGACCCGGACCATCCAGTAGTTGCCCTCCCGGCACGGGGTGCACTTGCCGCACGACTCGTGGTGGTAGAACTCCAGCCACCGGTAGGTCGCGTAGACCGGGCAGTCCTGGTCGGAAAAGATCTGGGTGGCCGTGGTGCCGAGGATCGACCCGGCCGCCGCCACCCCCTCGAAGTCCAGCGGCACGTCCAGATGCTCGGCGGCGAGCAGCGGGGTGGACGAACCGCCCGGGGTCCAGAACCTCAGGTTGTGCCCGGGCTGCATCCCGCCGGCCAGCTCCAGCAGCTCGCGCAGCGTGACGCCCATCGAGCACTCGTACTGGCCGGGGTTGGCGATCCGGCCGGAGAGCGAGTAGATCATCGGCCCGGACGACTTCTCGGTGCCCATGGTCTTCCACCAGTCGGCCCCGCCGAGCACGATCGGCGGCACGCTGGCGATGGTGCCGACGTTGTTCACCACCGTCGGGCTGGCGTACAGGCCGTGGGTGGCCGGGAACGGCGGGCGCAGCCGGGGCTGGCCCCGGAACCCCTCCAGCGAGTCCAGCAGCGCCGTCTCCTCGCCGCAGATGTACGCCCCGGCGCCCGAGTGCACCACCAGCTCCAGGTCGTAGCCGCTGCCCAGGATGTTGCGGCCGAGGTAGCCCTTGTCGTACGCCTCCTGGACCGCGTTGCGCAGCCGGCGCGCGGCGTGCACCGCCTCGCCCCGGATGTAGATGTAGGCGCGGTTGGCCCGGATCGCGTACGAAGCGATGATCACGCCCTCGACCAGGGAGTGCGGGTCGTGGGTCATCAGCGGCAGGTCCTTGCAGGTGCCCGGCTCGCCCTCGTCGGCGTTGACCACCAGGTAGTGCGGCTTGCCGTCGCCCTGCGGGATGAAGCCCCACTTGAGACCGGTGGGGAAGCCCGCGCCGCCCCGGCCACGCAGCCCGGAGTCCTTGATGAGCTGGATCAGGTCGTCCGGGTGGGCCTTGAGCGCCTTGCGCAGCGCAGCGTAGCCGTCCAGCTGCTCGTACGTGCCGATCCGCCAGGCGTCCGGCGACAGCCAGCGCTTGGTCAGCACCGGCGTCAGCTTGGCCAGCGTCTCCGGGCGGGGAGTGGTCACTTCTGGGCCCCCGTTTCGCTCGCGACGGTGGAGGTCGCGCCATCGGCGCTCGCCGACGCTTCGTTGAGGTTGCGCTCCTGCGCGCCGGTGGAGTCACCGGCGGGCTTGCCGTCACCGGCCGGCGCGTTGGTCGCCACACCGGCGGCCTCCGCCTCCTGCGCGTCGCGCGGGGTCGGCGGGGAGGTCTCCGCCGGCTGGCCGGCGCCGGCGTTGCCGGGCGTACCCGTCGGAGCGGACGCCCCGTCGCCACCCTTCACCGGGCTGACCTGCGGGGCGGGCGCCTCAACCGGCGTCGCGGCGGCCTCGGCCGCCTTCGCCTTGGCGGCCGCATTGTCCGCCTCCGCCTTGCTGCGGATCGGGGTGTTCGGGTCGAAGCCCGGCACCGAGACGCCGTGCTGCTGCGCCAGCCGCAACCCGCGCAGGGTGGGCTCGCCCGGCCCGCCGTCGGCGACCGCGCCGTCCCGCTCGTCGGCGAAACCGGCGAGCTGGACCGCCATCTCCTTGAGCGTGCAGAGCCGGGCGCCGCGGGTCGGCATCGGCCGGCCGCCGGCGCGCAGCTCATCGACCACGCCGACCGCGGTGGACGAGTCCACGCCGTCGAAGAAGTCGTAGTTGACGGTCATCACCGGGCCGTAATCGCAGGCCGCCAGGCACTCGGCGTGCTCCAGGGTGATCTTCCCGTCGGCGGTGGTCTCGTCGTGCCCGACACCGAGGTGCTCGGCGAGGGTGTCGTAGACCTCCTGGCCGCCGAGCACGTTGCACATCGTGTTGGTGCAGACGCTGACCAGGAAGTCGCCGGTCGGCTTGCGCTTGTACATGGTGTAGAAGGTGGCTACCGCGCCGACCTGGGCCTTGTTCAGCCCGAGCACCTCGGCGCAGAACGCGACACCGGCCGGAGAGACGTACCCCTCCTCCGACTGGACCAGGTGCAGCAGCGGCAGCAGCGCTGAGCGGGACCGGTCCGCCGGGTAGCGGGCGATGATCTCGCGCGCCCGCTCGCGCGTCGTGTCAGTGAAAGTCATCGGTCACAACCACCCATCACGGGGTCCAGCGAGGCGCCGCCGGCGATCACGTCGGCGATCAGGCCGCCCTCGGCCATCGCCGGGAGGGCCTGGAGGTTGACGAAGCTCGGTTCCCGGTAGTGCACCCGGTACGGCCGGGTGCCACCGTCGGAGACCGCGTGCACGCCCAACTCGCCGCGGGGCGACTCGATGCCGACGTACACCTGGCCCGGCGGGACCCGGAAGCCCTCGGTGACCAGCTTGAAGTGGTGGATCAGCGACTCCATCGACTGACCCATGATCTTCGCGACGTGCTCCAGCGAGTTGCCCATGCCGTCGACGCCGATGGCCAACTGCGCCGGCCAGGCGATCTTGCGGTCGGCGACCATCACCGGGCCCGGCCGGAGCCGGTCCAGCGCCTGCTCGACCAGCTTCATCGACTCCCGGATCTCGGCGAGCCGGACCAGGTAGCGGCCCCACACGTCGCCGTCGGGGTGGGTCGGCACGTCGAACTCGTACGTCTCGTAACCGCAGTACGGCATGGTCTTACGCAGGTCCCAGGCCAACCCGGCGGAACGCAGCACAGGCCCGGTGATGCCGAGCGCCACGCAGCCGGTCACGTCCAGCACCGCGACGTTCTGCGTCCGCTCGGTCCAGATCGGCTGGCCGGAGAGGAGGTCCTCGTACTCCTTGAGCTTCTTCGGCATCATCTTCAGGAACTCGCGGATCTTGACGATCGCCTCGTCCGGCACGTCCTGCGCCACGCCGCCCGGACGGACGTACGCGTGGTTCATCCGCAGGCCGGTGATGGTCTCGAAGATGTCGAGGATGTACTCCCGCTCGCGGAAGCCGTAGAGCATGATCGAGATCGCGCCCAGCTCCATGCCGGTCGTCGCCAGCCAGACCAGGTGCGACGAGATCCGGTTGAGCTCCATCATCAGCACGCGGATGGTGGTGGCGCGCTCGGTGATGTCGTCGGTGATGCCGAGCAGCTTCTCGACCGCCAGCGCGTAACCCGTCTCGTTGAAGATCGGCGCGAGGTAGTCCATCCGGGTCACGAACGTCGAGCCCTGGACCCAGTTGCGGTATTCGAGGTTCTTCTCGATGCCGGTGTGCAGGTAGCCGACGACCGAGCGGGCCTCGCGGACCGTCTCGCCCTCCAGCTCCAGGATCAGCCGCAGCACCCCGTGCGTGGACGGGTGCTGCGGACCCATGTTGACGATGATCCGCTCGTCGTTGATCGGGTCGGTGCTCGAGACGACCGAGTCCCAGTCCCCACCGGTGACGGTGAAGACCCTGCCCTCGGTGGTCTCGCGTTCGGTCGCGTAGTTCGACGTGGTCACTGGTAGGACCTCCTCCGGTCCGGCGGCGGGATCTCAGCGCCCTTGTACTCGACCGCCACGCCACCGAGCGGGTAGTCCTTGCGCTGCGGGTGGCCCTCCCAGTCGTCCGGCATGAGGATGCGGGTCAGGTTGGGGTGGCCGTCGAAGACGATGCCGAACATGTCGTACGCCTCCCGCTCCTGCCAGTCGGCGGTCGGGTAGATCGCCGTCACGCTGGGCAGGTGCGGGCTCTCCACGGAGACGGCGGCCTCCAGGCGGACCCGACGCCGGTAGGTCATCGAGGTGAGCAGGTAGACCACGTGCAGCCGGCGCTCGTCGGCGCCGAGGTAGTCCACGCCGGACACCGAGGAGCACAGCTCGAAGCGCAGCGCCAGATCGTCCCGCATCACCTGGCAGACCTCGGCGATGCGCTCCGGGCGTACGTGCAGGGTCAGCTCACCCCGGTCGACCACGACCTTCTCGATCGCGTCGCCGAAGGCCGGGTAGGCCTCCTCCAGCGCGTCGCGGACCTCGTCGAAATAGCCACCGTACGGCCGGGCGGCCTCCTCGATCGGCTCGCGCTGGCGGACCAGGCCGCCGTAGCCGGACACGTCGCCGGTGCCCTGGTTGCCGAACATCCCGCGGCCCGCCGGGCTGGCTGGCGGGTATTCGGCGGGGGCGGTGCTGCTGGCACCGGCCGGGGTGACCGGTACCGGCACGCCGCCGTCGTTGGGCTTGTCGGTGGGTGACGTCATTTGGGGCCTACCTGCGGGTGGAGGTGGTTCTGCGCGTTCATCCAGTTCTCGATTCGCAGCTGCTCCTCGCGCCCCTCGCGGACCGCCCGGGTCCACTCGGCACGCCGGGCCTTGTCGTTGCGGTACGAGGACGGCATGGAGCCGTAGGGCACGACCGGGACGTCGCCACGCTCCTGGCGGGCCGCCAGCATCTTGCGGCCGTTCGGGCCCAGCGGCTCGTACATGATCTTCTCGCGGAGCTTGAGGATCGCGTCGATCAGCATCTCCGGCCGGGGCGGGCAGCCGGGCAGGTACATGTCGACCGGTACGACGTGGTCGACGCCCTGCACGATCGCGTAGTTGTTGAACATGCCGCCGCTGCTGGCGCAGACGCCCATGGAGAGCACCCAGCGGGGCTCGGCCATCTGGTCGTAGATCTGGCGCAGCACCGGCGCCATCTTCTGACTCACCCGGCCGGCCACGATCATCAGGTCGGCCTGCCGGGGCGAGGCCCGGAAGACCTCCATACCCCAGCGGCCCATGTCGTAGTGCGGACCACCGGCGGCCATCATCTCGATGGCGCAGCAGGCCAGGCCGAAGGTGGCGCCCCACACGGACGACTTCCGGGACCAGTTGACCAGCTTCTCCACCGAGGTGAGCAGGACGCCGGCGGGAAGCTTCTCCTCGATGCCCATCTGACGTTCCTTCCTCAGTCCCAGTCCAGGCCGCCGCGCCGCCACACATAGGCGTACGCGACGAAGACCGCGACGATGAACAGGACCATCTCCACGAAGCCGAAGATCGGCAGAGCGTCGAACGAGACCGCCCAGGGGTAGAGGAAGATGATCTCGATGTCGAAGACGATGAAGAGCATCGCCGTCAGGTAGAACTTGATCGGGAACCGCCCGCCGCCGACCGGCTGGGGGCTGGGCTCGATGCCGCACTCGTAAGCCTCGAGTTTGGCCTTGTTGTAACGACGGGGACCGGCAAAGCGGGCGGCGCCAACGGAGAACAGCGAAAACGCCGCGGCGAGGGCAAACAGCCCGATGATCGGTGCGTAAGGCGAGAGCGTCATCGTTTTCTCCTGCTCGTCCTTCCCTGCCCTCGGTGCTTGACGAAAATCACACTATTCACGTCCCTCGCGGTGGCTGCCGGCGGGGGTCGATCTCTGTCCGGTCCGGGGCTGTGACCAGCACCGACACGGTCCATCTAGGCCGCTGGCGCTACCTTCGTCATCGCGTTGATGACCCGGTCCATCGCGTCCCCGCCACGCGGGTCGGTCAGGTTGGCCAGCAGCTTGAGTACGAAGCGCATCAGCGTCGGATGCGGCATTCCGTGCTTGGTGGCGATCCGCATGATTTCCGGACGACCGATCAGCTTCACGAAGATGCCGCCCAGCCGGTAGTAGCCACCGAGCCGCGCCTTCAGCTCGTTCGGGTACGCCATCAGCGCCCGCTCCCGCTCCGGGCCGGCGGGCCGCGCGAGGGCCTGCAACGCGACCTCCGCGGCCAGCTCGCCGGACTCCATGGCGTAGGCGATGCCCTCCCCGTTGAACGGGTTGACCATGCCGCCGGAGTCGCCGACCAGCAGCACGCCACGGGTGTAGTGCGGCACCCGGTTGAAGCCCATCGGCAGCGCGGCGCCGAGGATCGGGCCGTCGGCGTTGGCCTCGTCGGTCATTCCCCAGTCGACGGGCGTGTTCGCCAGCCAGTCGGTGAGCAGCCGGCGGTAGTTGGTCTTGCCGAACGCGGAGGACGAGTTGAGCACGCCGAGGCCGACGTTGACCCGCCCGTCACCGAGCCCGAAGATCCAGCCGTACCCGGGCAGCAGGTTGTCGCCGCTGTCCTTGCTGCGCAGCTCCAGCCAGGACTCCAGGTAGTTGTCGTCGTGCTTGACCGGGGAGCGGTAGTAGCGCCGGACGGCCACGCCGATCGGCCGGTCCTCCCGCTTGGCCAGCCCGAGAGCGAGCGGGAACCGGCCGGAGACCCCGTCCGCCGCCACGACCAGCGGCGCGTGGAAGGTGGCGGGCTCCTTGCCCGGGCCCACCTCGGCCTCGACGCCGGTCACCCGGCCGTCGCCGTCGAGCACCGGGCCGAGCACGTTGACGTTGGTCCGCAGCTTGGCGCCGGCGGCCACCGCCCGCTGGGCGAGCAGGTCGTCGAAGTCGAGTCTGGTGCGTACCAGCCCGTAGTTGGGGAAGCTGGCCAGCTCCGGCCAGTCCAGTTCCAGGCGCACCCCGCCGCCGATCACCCGCAAGCCCCGGTTGTGCAGCCAGCCGGCCTCGGGCGAGGTGTCCACGCCCATCCGGACGAGCTGGCGCACCGCGCGCGGGGTCAGCCCATCGCCGCAGACCTTCTCCCGGGGGAACTCGGTCTTCTCCAGCAGCAGCACCCGTACGCCGTGCCGCGCCAAGTGGTAAGCCGTCGCCGATCCACCGGGACCGGCGCCCACGACGATGACGTCGGCATCGTGTTCCACCGCGGTCATCCGCGCCTCCTCCCGCACGCTCGTGAAATGCTTCACAAGCCAGACGGGACGAGTGTATGACCGGCGTCATACCTGCCCAGGATCAGGGGTACCTAACTCGCAGATGTGACAGTCAACGACCGTCCACAGCAGGCAGGTGTCAGGCCGGACTGGGCGCGTCCAGGCCCGCGTCGACCCGGATGGTCTCCGGCAGGTGCTCGCGTAGCGCGCCGCCGGCCGCCCGGTCCAGCGCGGCCAACACCTCGGCGACGACCTGCCGGACGTCCGCCGGATCAGCGCCCGCCAGCGCGCGCAACTGCGCGATGAGTTCGGCCGCGTCGTCGTCGGTGGCGGCCACCGGGTCCGCCGGCTCTGCTCGGGTCATGCGGACGAGCGTACGACGCAAAGTGGACTAAAGACTGATATTCACGAAACCGGAATATCGTCGGTGTCGGTGTCGGTCGACGGCGCGGGCCGGACTACTCGCGGATGCCCCGGTGCAGGGCGACCACGCCGCCGGTCAGGTTGCGCCACGCCACCCGTCCCCAGCCCGCCGCCGCGACCCGCCCGGCCAGCGCGGCCTGGTCCGGCCAGGCCCGGATCGACTCGGCGAGGTAGACGTACGCCTCGGGGTTGCTGGACACCGTGCGGGCCACCACCGGCAGCGACCGCATCAGGTACGACAGGTAGACCGTCCGGAAGGCGGGGTTGACCGGGGTGCTGAACTCGCAGACCACCAGCCGCCCACCGGGCCGGGTCACCCGGGCCAACTCACGCAGGGCCGCGTCGGTGTCGTTGACGTTGCGCAGCGCGAAGGAGATGGTCACCGCGTCGAAGCTGGCGTCGGCGAACGGCAGCCGCAGCGCGTCTCCCGCCAGCAACGGCACCTCGGGCCGGGCCCGCTTGCCGGCATGCAGCATGCCGAGGGACAGGTCCGCACCGACCGCGTACGCCCCGGACTGCGCCAACTCCCGGGTCGAGACACCGGTGCCGGCGCCCACGTCCAGCACCCGCTCGCCCGGTCGCAGCCCGAGCGCCGCCCGGGTGGACCGACGCCAGGAGCGGTCCTGGCCGAAGGAGAGCACCGTGTTGGTCAGGTCGTATCGCTCGGCTACGCCGTCGAACATCGCGGCGACCTCGTGCGGCTGCTTGTCCAGGCTGGCGCGCTGGCCCTGCGGGGTACGGCTCACCCCTCCACTCTGCCAGCCGTCCGCCGCCCGACGGTCGCTGGGTGGCGCGGCAGGGATCCCGGCACACGAAAAGGGCGGGGTGGTCACCCACCCCGCCCGCACGTCGTGCCAGCGTCAGTCGGTCGACTTCTCGTCACCCGGGGCGACCAGGACGACCTTGCGCCGGCGGGAGAGCACCAGCAGCGCCCCGCCCGCGAGCAGGATCATGCCGCCGATGCCGCCGATCAGGCCGACCTGCACACCGGTCACCGGCAGCCCGCCGTCGTCGTCGCCACCACCGCCACCGCCACCCGCGCCCGGCGACGTGGTCGCGCCCGGGGTCGTCGTGCCGCCCGGGGTCGGCGTCGCCGTCACCGTGGGCGTGGAGGTCGCGGTGAGAGTCGGTGTCGGGGTCGGGGTAGGCTGCACGGTCAGGTCGACGAACACGTCGAACTGCGCGATGTTGTCCCCGTGGTCAGTTTCGGTGAACGCCCGGCGCTGCGCGCTGGTCGCCACCTGCGGCTGCTCCTCAGGGCTGCCCTGAGCGGCGTCCAGGCCGGCGGCGAAGAGGAACCCGGGCCGGAGCACCGGCTCGGTCACGTCCGCGCCGATCCGCACCCGCACCCGCACATCGGCGGTGTAGAACTGACCCGGCTTCAGCACCACGCCGGAGTCCTCGCAGTACGCGTTCGCCAGACCGTTCAGCGGCTGCTCCACGCAACCCTCCGGCAGCTCAGCGAAGGTGACGCCCGCCGGCAGCGTGAAGCCGTACGCCAGGCCGGTGGCCTTGCGGCTCCCGTCGTTGTAGACCGCCCAGTCCAGCGGGGCGGTCTCGCCAGGCCGGACCGACGTGCGACCGGCCTCGCCCGTCTCGTCACCGTCCACCACCACGTCGGCGTAGACGTCCTGCACCCAGGTGGTCAGGTCGTAGCCGGGCTTGGCCACGGTGATCTCATGCTCGACGGTGTTGTCGTCGGTGAAGGGATCGGCGGTGGCCGAGCTGACGGTGACCACCAGCGTGCCGGCCGCGCCGCGACCACCCGTCGAGAACAGCGGGATGCCGAAGTCCTCGGTGGTGCCGGCAGCCAGGTCGCCGAGGAGGCAGCTGAAGGTGGTGCCGGCGACCTCGCAGCCGTCCCAGGCGAGCACACCGACCTTGCGGTCCTTCAGGCCCTTGGTCTCAACGGTGACCCGGACGTCCTTGGCGTCGACCGTGCTCCTGGTGTTGTCCACCTGAAACTTGAACGGCTTGGCCTTGGCTTCCTTGACGCCCTTCGCCAACTCGTAGCTGAGCGGCACCAGGGCCAGGTCGGCCTGGTCGGCGGCCTGGGCCGGGGCGGCCACGGTGGCCAGGCCACCGGCCGCGAGCAGGGCCACGACGCCCGCGCGGGCCAGGGCCGAGCGGTGGAACGGTGTCATCGGTCCCCCGGGGATAGGGAAGAAAGAATGGTTGCGGAACGAGCGGACGTTATCGAAGGTCGATCTTCCGCGCCAGCCGGCGGGGCCGCTTTCATCCGTCCGGTCGGGAGGGAGCAGACGGTACGGGCGGAATGGTCACCCATCCCGCCCGTACCGCTGTGCGTTATGTGAACGGCCCGCACGGGCCGATGGAGGACTGTCTCGCGCCGTCGCTCGACCCGCACCATCAGACCACCCGCCACCAGCACGGTCGTGCCGATTCCACTGATCCGCCCATCGACGGTGCCGGCGGTCGCCGGTGTGGATCGTGCACGGTGACGAAGGGTATGAGGCGGCACGCTAGCCGCGCACGATCAACTCCACCACCCCTGACCGGCAGCTTGGCCGCCGCAGCGACCGGGACCACCCGGACCGCCGAGGCGGCCGGGCGGGAGCATGAGCCACGCTCAGCCGAACGGCCGGGCCTCGACCAGGATCAGTTGACCTCGACCAGCGGCAGGGAACGGCCGGCGCCGCCGCCGGGCAGCGCGATCGAGGAGAAGTGCGAGACCACCCGGTCGTCGGTCGGGTCGTCGGCCGGCGTGTGGTGCACGGCGAGCCGGTTGTAGAGGGTGTCCCGCTGCGCGGGAATCCGGTCCGCCGAGCGGATCATCCCGATCAGCTCGTGCAGGTTGGAGCGGTGCCGCGCTCCGGCCGAGGAGATGACGTTCTCCTCCAGCATGATCGAGCCGAGGTCGTCGACGCCCATGTGCAGCGCGAGCTGCCCGACGTCCTTGCCGGTGGTCAGCCAGGACGCCTGCAGGTGCGGCACGGTCTCGAAGAAGAGCCGGGCCACCGCGACCAACCGCAGGTATTCCAGCGTGGTCGCCTGGGTGCGGCCCTTGAGGTGGTTGTTCTCCGGCTGGTACGTCCATGGAATGAAGGACCGGAACCCGCGGGTGCGGTCCTGCACGTCGCGGATCATGCGCAGGTGCTCGATCCGCTCCGCGTGCGTCTCGCCGGTGCCCATCATCATCGTGGCGGTCGACTCGATGCCCTGCCGGTGGGCCAGCTCCATGACCTCCAGCCAGCGCTCACCCGACTCCTTGAGCGGCGCGATGGCCTTGCGGGGCCGCTCGGGCAGCATCTCCGCGCCGGCGCCGGCGATCGAGTCGAGGCCGGCGGCCTTGATCCGGGCGATGGCCTCGTCCAGGCTCACCCCGGAGACCTTGGCCATGTGCAGGATCTCGCTCGGCCCGATGGAGTGGATGACCAGCTGCGGGTACGCCTGCTTGACCGAGGCGAACAGCTCCTCGTAGTACTCGACGCCGTAGTCCGGGTGGTGCCCGCCCTGGAGCATCACCTGGGTCGCGCCCAGCTCGACCGCCTCACCGCAGCGGCGCAGGATCTCCTCGGTCGGGTGCGTCCACCCCTCAGCGTGCTTCGGCGCACGGTAGAACGCGCAGAACTTGCACGCCGTCACGCAGACGTTCGTGTAGTTGATGTTGCGGTCGATCAGGTACGTGACGACGTTGTCCGGGTAGCGCCGCCGGCGCACCGCGTCCGCCGCCTCGCCCAGCGGGTGGAAGGGCGCCTCGGTGTAGAGCAGCAGCGCCTCCTCGGGCGTGATCCGCCCGCCGTCCGCGCCACGCTGCAAGATGTCGTCGATCTCCCGGCTCACCGTCACACCCCGAGCCTACGTCGCCCGTTCACGGGCCGACACGCCCCTCCAGCTCCGGTGACGAGCGCCCCAGCGCCGGCCTGCGCAGCAGCGGGTCGTTGAATGCCCCGGCCGCGGCCCGGACGTTGGGGTCGATCTCCACGCGGAACAGGCGGGACAGCATCCTCACGCGTCGTAGTCGACCGTGAGCCTGTCGGTGGTCGGGCTGGACTGGCAGGTCAGGACGTAGCCGGCGGCCAGCTCGTCGGGCTCCAGGGCGTAGTTGCGGGCCATCGTGACCGCGCCGTCGACGACCTTCGCCTTGCAGGTCGAGCAGACACCGCCCTTGCAGGCGTACGGCAGCTCGCCGCGCACCTTCAGCGCGGCGTCCAGCACCCGCTCCTCGCGGCCCATCGTGAAACTCGACGACCGGCCGTCCAGCACGATCGTGACCTCGGCCCCGGCGCCCGCCTGGTCCGTGGGGCGGCGCACCGGCTCCGGTGGCGCGTCGACGTGGAACAGCTCGGTGTGCACCGACGACTCCGGCAGCCCGAGCTCGGCCAGCACGGCCCGGACGTCGACCACCATGCCGTACGGCCCGCAGAGGAACCACTCCTCGATGGCGTAGCCCGGCACGATCGTGCCCAGCAACCGGCCCAACCGCTCGGTGTCGATCCGCCCGGAGAGCAGCGGTGACTCGCCCTGCTCCCGGGAGAGCACGTGCACCAGGTGCAGCCGGGTGGGATACCGGTCCTTCAGGTCCGCCAACTCCTCGGCGAACATCACCGTGTTCGCCGTGCGGTTGCCGTACACCAGGGTGAAGGTGCTGGCCGGCTCGACGGCCAGGGCGGTCGCGACCAGCGCGAGCACCGGGGTGATGCCGGAGCCGGCGACGACCGCGCCGTAGTGCCGCACACGGTCCGGTGCGAAGGCCGTGGTGAAGGTGCCCAGCGGCGGCAGCACCTCGACGGTGTCGCCATGGCGCAGCGCGCCGCAGGCGAACGCCGAGAAGGCGCCTCCGGGGACCTCCCGCACCCCGATCCGCAGCCGGCCGTGCCGGGCCAGGTCGTCCGGTGTGGAGCAGATGGAGTACGAGCGGCGCACGTCCGTGCCGTCCTCGGTCACCCGTCGCACGGTGAGGTGCTGACCCGCGCGGAACGCGAAGGTCTCCCGCAACTCCTCTGGTACGGCGAAGGTGACCGCCACGGCGTCGTCGGTGAGCCGGTCGACGGCGGCGACGGGCAGCGGGTGGAAGACCGGCCGGCGGCGGACCGGCCGGGTGATGGTGACTGTCACAGCGCCTTCAGGTGGTCGAAGGGTTCGGAGCAGGAGCGGCAGCGCCACAGCGCCTTGCACGCGGTGGAGCCGAACCGGCTGACCTGCTCGGTCTCTGGTGAGCCGCAGTGCGGGCAGCGGACCGCGAGGGTCAGCGGCACCACGCCGGCGGCGGGCACCGGGGCCGGCGGGGCGATCCCGGCGGCGGCGAGCTTCGCCCGCCCGCTGTCGGAGATCCAGTCGGTGCTCCACGATGGGCTGTAGACCGTGCGGACCTCGGCGTCCGGGTGACCGGCGAGCGCCAACGCGCGGCGGATGTCGGCCCGGATCACGTCCATCGCCGGGCAGCCGGTGTACGTCGGGGTGATGGTGACGACGACCCGCCCGCTGCCCGGATCCTTCTCGACCGCGCGCAGGATGCCCAGCTCGTCGATGGTGATCACCCGAATCTCCGGGTCCACCACGCTCGCCGCGGCCGACCTCGCGTCGCTCACCACTTAGCTCCGGGGTGTGCCCGGTGCAGCACCTGCATCTCGGCGAGCAGGTACGACAGGTGCTCGGTGTGCACGCCCGTCCGCCCGCCGGCCGGCGCCCAGCGGCCCTCGGGCCGGGTGAGCGTCGCCTCGGCCAGCACCGGGCCGACGGTGTCGTCGAACGCCGACCGCAAGGTGGCCGGGTCGACCGGCGTCTCCGGATCAGCGGCGAACAGCTCGTGGGTGTACGGCCAGACCTGGTCGACGGCCGCCTGCATCCGACGGTGCGACTCCTCGGTGCCGTCGCCGAGCCGCTTCACCCACAACGCGCCGTGGTCCAGGTGGTACGCCGACTCCTTGCGCGCCTTGGCGCCGATCGCGGCCAGCCGCTCGTCCCGGCACCCGGCCAGCGCGGTGTACAGCGGTAGCTGGTACGCCGCCAGGAAGAACAGCTTCGCCATGGTCACCGCGAAGTCGCCGTTCGGTAGCTCGACCAGGAGCGCGTTGCGGAACTCGCGGTCGTCGCGCAGGTACGCCAGCGCGTCCTCGTCCCGGCCGGCGCCCTCCAGCTCGCCCGCGTACGACAGCAGCAGGCGGGCTGCGCCGAGCTGGTCGAGGGCGATGTTCGCCAGCGCGATGTCCTCTTCCATCTCCGGCGCGCGAGTGGTCCATTCGGCCAGCCGTTGCGCGGCGATCAACGCGTCGTCGCCGAGGGCGAGGGTGAAGTCGACGGGGCCGTTCACGCCGCCACCTCGCTTCGCTCGGCGGCGCAACGCGCCGCGCCGCTGAGCTGACTGGTTCGCTCGCTCCGCCCGCTCACAGGTGGGCCACCCCGTCCGGCACCTCGTAGAAGGTGGGGTGGCGGTAGACCTTGTCGGCGGCGGGGTCGAAGAAGGCGTCCTTCTCGTCCGGGCTGGACGCGGTGATGGCGCTGGCCGGCACCACCCAGATCGACACGCCCTCCTGCCGCCGGGTGTAGAGATCCCGGGCGTTGCGCAGGGCCAGCTCGGCGTCGGGGGCGTGCAGGCTGCCGACGTGGGTGTGCGACAGCCCGCGCCGGGCCCGCACGAAGACCTCCCACAACGGGGTGTTCTCGGTACTCACGCCGCCACCTTCTCCCTCTGTCCAGCCCGCTTGGCGGCGTACGCCGCGGCGGCCTCGCGCACCCAGGCGCCCTCGGCGTGCGCGGCCCGCCGGCGCGTCATCCGCTCCCGGTTGCACGGCCCGTCGCCGGAGATCACCCGCATCAACTCGTCGTAGTCCGGCTGCGTGTAGTCGTACGCCTGCCGCTCCTCGTTCCAGCGCAGGTCCGCGTCGGGGATGCGGAGCCGCAGGACCTCCGCCTGCTGGACGCACATGTCCACGAAGCGCTGGCGCAGATCGTCGTTGGAGAAGCGCTTGATCTTCCAGGCCATCGACTGCGTGGAGTGCGTGGAGTTGCCGTCCGGCGGACCGAACATGGCCAGCGACGGGTACCACCAGCGGTCCACCGCGTCCTGGGCCATCGCCTGCTGGGCCGGGGTGCCGTGCGACAGGGTGTGCAGGATCTCGTAGCCCTGGCGCTGGTGGAACGACTCCTCCTTGCAGACCCGGATCATCGCCCGCGCGTACGGGCCGTAGGAGCAGCGGCACAGGGGCACCTGGTTGACGATCGCCGCGCCGTCCACGAGCCAGCCGATCGCGCCCATGTCAGCCCAGGTCAGCGTGGGGTAATTGAAGATCGAGCTGTACTTCTGCCGCCCGTCGAGCAGCAGCCGGACCAGCTCGTCCCGGCTGATGCCGAGGGTCTCGGCGGCGGCGTAGAGGTAGAGGCCGTGGCCCGCCTCGTCCTGCACCTTGGCCAGCAGGATCGCCTTGCGCTTGAGCGAGGGCGCCCGGCTGATCCAGTTCCCCTCCGGCTGCATGCCGATGATCTCGGAGTGGGCGTGCTGGGCGATCTGCCGGATCAACGTCTTGCGGTACGCGTCCGGCATCCAGTCCCGCGGCTCGATCTTCTGCTCCGCGTCGACCACCGCGGTGAAGTACGCCGCCAGGTCCTCGTCCGGCGCGGGGCCGCCGCGCCGCTGCCGCGCGGCTGCGGCGCGTAGCTCCGCCTCGGCCGCCTCGACCTCGCCGAGCAGGCCGCCGCCGGTTGCGTCGTCCGGGGCGGAGAAGTCATTGCCATACATGAGGACAAGTGTTACAGCTTGCGCCCCGATGCACCAGGGGGTGTAACAGGAAACCCGAGTCACGTTCGGTCACTCCTGGGCGCTTCCTTCTTTACCCAGGGCGACCGCGTCGGCTATGACTTGGCTCACTCGGCAAAGGTGAATCCGCCTAGAAGCCTCATACCGGCGCGACATCCCACCTTTATCGCGCTTTGCCAGGTGTCGGGCTCTGGCGGTCGGCCGGTCCGGACGTACACTTCTGCCGGTCACACGATCGGCTGCCCAGAATCGCCGTCTCCACAGAGGCCACCTCCCCCGGCCTCGGCGATCGCACCGGTCGCCCCGGACAACAAGCCGGTCTCCCCCGGCCCTGACATCTGGAGCTCACCCAACTCATGCGATCCCGCGTGATCATGGTGTTCGCCGTCGTGGCGGTCCTGCTCGGTGGCGTCCTGCTGGTCCCCGCCGCGTACGCCCGGCTCGCCGGCGACGGCAGCGGTGGAGGCGGAGGCGGCGCCGGGAGCGTCGCCGCGCCCGCACCGACCCCACCGCCACCACCCACACTCGCCGCTGGCCCGGTGTCGGTGGCCTTCAAGGGCGAGTTCTTCTCGTGGGCGTTGCTGGACCGGCAGACCGGCAAGATCTCCGGATCGTCGAACATGACCGCGACCAGCTCCACCGAATCGATGATCAAGGCCTGGATCGTCTCCGACTATCTGCGGCAGCTCAAGGACAAGGAGCCGACCGCGTCGCTGAAGGAGGCGGCCCGGCTCGCGATCATCGACAGCAACGACACCGCGGCCAACAAGGTCCATGCCGCTGCGGGCGGCTCGTACAAGGCGTCGAAGAGCAGCAAACCCGACGCGGTGATCCAGCGTGCGATCACGATCTGCGGGCTGACCGACACCAAGCGCGGCAACGTCGAGCCCTACACCGGCTACTGGAGCTTCACCCGGATGTCCCCGCGCGACGCGGTCCGGCTCGGCGACTGCATCGCCGACGGCAAGGCCGCCGGCCCGAAGTGGACCAAGTGGGTGCTGGATCAGATGAGCAAGGTCCGGGGCACCACCGCGAAAAAGGACCAGAAGAGCGAGTACGGCGGTGGCCGCTGGGGCATCATCAACGGCCTGCCAAAGTCGATCACCGCCCAGGGTCCGGTCAGCATCAAGAACGGCTGGACGCCGATCAACTACGACGGCAACTGGCACGTCAACTGCCTCGCGGTCAACGGCAAGTGGAGCCTCGCGGTGATGCTGCGCTACCCGATCAAGAGCGGGCTGGACTACGGCGCGCAGGTCTGCGCCAGCGTGGCCACCCAGCTCGTCACCCCGCAGCCCGGCGCCGCGCTCAAGGTGCCGCAGCAGCCGGTCGGGAAGCTCTGATGGCCGGCAACCGTCGGGCCGAGCGTCGCGGCGGTCGCGAGGCGTCCCCGCTGCGGATGATCGCGATCGCGGTCGTCCTGATCGGGCTGGTCCTGGTGTCGCTGCGGCTGCTGCCCGGGTCGCCCTTCGAGTCGGCTGCCGCCGTCCGGTGGGGCGACGCCGGAACGACCAGCGACCGGTCCACCGGCGGGGCCACCAACCGCAGCGCCCGTCAGCCGGCCATGCCGCCGAGCGCCAGTCCCAGCCCGTCCCTGGAGCCGCTGCCGTTCCAGGCCAAGGACCTCAAGCTCGACATCGAGGGCTGGTACTCCTGGAGCGTGCTCGACCGTCGGACCGGAAAGATCATCGGCTCCAAGAACATGGACGAGACCAGCACCACCGCTTCGATGATCAAGTCGTGGATCGTCGCCGACTACCTGCGCCGCACGGCCGACGCCGGCGACACCCCGAGCGACGCGAAGCTCGCCGACGCGACACGGATCATCCGGGACAGCGACAACACCCGCGCCGAGCAGTTCTACAACTCGGTCGGCCGCGCCGCCTCGATCCGGCGGCTGCTCACCATGTGCAAGCTAACCGACAGCAGCGTCGCCCCCGATGGCGGCTGGAGCCGCACGGCGCTCTCCCCTCGGGACACCGCCCGGCTGGGCAACTGCATCGCCGACGGCACCGCCGCCGGACCGAAGTGGACCAAGTGGCTGCTCAACGAGATGCGGCTGGTGCGCGGCGCCGGTGACTTCGGCATCCGCAAGGCGTTCCCAGCGGCGGAGCGGAAGCAGATCGCCATCAAGAACGGGTGGATCGACCGGACCAGGGAGCAGGAGATGCACATCAACTGCCTGGCCATCGGCGACACCTGGACGATGGGCGTGATGGTCAAGTACCCGATCGGCATGGGCTACGACTACGGCATGAAGAACTGCGAGAAGATCACCGAGGCCCTGCTCCGCCCCGGCGTCTGACCCACGCTCCACGGCCGCGCCTGGCGGGCCAGGCCGCTCGGCGCGAAACCGGGGGCTCAGCCCGCTCGGCGCGGATCCGGCGGCTCAGCCCGCGAAGAACTCCGGGCCGCCTTCCGGCAGCGCCGGGACCTCGCCGAGCGCGGCAGCCCGCCGGGCGAACTCCCGCAGACCGGCGACCTGCCGGTCACCCAGCGAGAAGTCCAGGGTCCGGAAGTACGTGGCCAGCGTCGCGGCGTCGAACGTCTCCCAGCGGGCCGCCGCTTCCGCAACCTGGTCCAGCTCGGCCAGGCAGAGGTCACGCGAGCGCAGGAACGCCTCGTGCACCTCCTTGACCAGCCCCGGGTGAGCGGCGGCGAAGTCGCGTCGGACCGCCCAGACCGCGAAGACCATCGGCAGGCCGCTCCACTCCCGCCAAGCCTGCCCGAGGTCGGTCACCGTGAGCCCCCGGCTCGGCGCCTCGTAGAGCGCCCGCAGCGCCACGTCACCGATCAGCACCCCGGCATCGGCCTCCAGCAGCATCTGGGTCAGGTCCGGCGGGCAGCGGAAGTAGTCGGGCCGGACGTTGTACCGCTCGGCGAGCAGCAGCTGGGCCAGCAGCACCCCGGTCCGTGAGGTGGAGCCGAGCGCCACCCGGGCGCCGTCCAGCTCACCGAGGGGGCGGGTGGAGACCATGTTGACCGAGAGCACCGGCCCGTCGCTGCCCACCGCCAGGCCCGGCAGGAGCAGCAGCTCGTCCGCGTGCCGCAGGTACTCCACCAGCGAGATCGGGCCGATGTCCAGGTCACCGGCGACCAGGGCGGCGTTCAACTGGTCCGGCGTTTCCTTGTGCAGATCCACGTCGAGCAGGGCACCGGAGCGCATCAGACCCCAGTAGATCGGAAGGCAGTTCAGGAACTGGATGTGCCCGACCCGGGGACGTGCGATGCGCTCAGCCATGATCCGACCGTATCCCTGGTCGGCGGCTCCGGCTCGGCGGGTCCGCCCGGAGTGGCCAACCCCGCATCCGGCCCGGTCCACCGCTGGTGCCGCGGTCCGCCCGGGTCGTTCGGCGACGGCCGGCGTACCACCCGCGCGACGACCGGCACGAAGGCCAGCACCACCAGCAGTCCGGCCCCGCCGGCCGCGGCGATCAGTGGCCGGGGCGGGACGACCGTGAGCAGCGCGCCGCCGACCAGAAAGCCGGTCATCGAGCCTCCCTGCACCGCCGCGCCGTAACTGGCGTACGCCCGGGCCCGCATCGCCTCCGGCACCCGCCGAGCGGTGAGCAGGTTGGCGAAGACGTTCTCGCCCCCGTTGGCCGCGCCCCCCACCAGCCAGAGCGGCACCAGCAGGCTCGCCGCCGGCACCACTGCGGCGAGCAGCACCATCAGGCTGCACCCGGCCAGCGTGAGCAGCACCCCACGGACCAGGGCGCCGTCGTCGTCCAGCCGGCGGGCGAGCCGGGCGGCGAGCCAGCCACCGGGCAGCATCCCCGCCATCCAGGCGGCGCTGACCAGGCCGTACGTGGTCGGCGACCCGTTCAGGGTCTCCCGGATGAAGAAAACCTCGATCACGTTGATGCCGCCGATCGCCGCGATCACCACTGCGGTGCTCACCACCATGACGAGCATCAGCGGGTCCCGGCGCAGCCGCCAGGCGGGGGCCGTACCGCGTGGGTTGGCCGGGGTGACCACCGCGGTGGTCCGCCGACCACCGCGCCGCGTCCGCAGCAGCAGACCGGCGACCACCAGTGCCAGGTAGGTCGCGGCGTCGAGCAGCAGCGGTACGCGGGTGCCGAACTGCCCCACCAGCAGCCCGGCCAGCACCGGGCCGCCGAGCGCACCGAGGGAGACGGCGGTCTGACTGATCGCGCCCGCCCGTGGCAGGTCACCCGGGCGGACCATCGCCGGCAGCAGCGCCGCCAGGCACGGCTGGGTCACCGCCAGCCCGCAGGCGAGCAGTGCGACGAGCCCCACCACCAGAACCGGTTGGTCGACGAGGGCGAGCAGTGCACAGATCGCGGCCTGGGCCAGCCCGACGGTCACCAGCAGGGTGCGGCTGTCCACCCGGTCGGCGAGCCGGCCGGCGAGTGGGGCGAGCACCACCAGGGGCAGGGTGGCGGCGAGCAGCAGCCCTGACACGGCGAGCCCGCCGGCGCCGGCGCCCTGCAGCGCCAGCGCGAGCGCGGTGGCGGCGAGGAAGTCACCGCAGATCGTGGTGCCGCGCGCGGTGGCGGCGAGCCACACGTCCGACCAGCGCGACTCGTCAGATGTGAAGGCCATACTTCGAAAATAATCCTTCACATCTGGTCGACGCAACCCCGCTACGCCAGCGGCACCACCCGGTACTGCACGGAGACGGCGCGGGCCCCCGGCGGCGGGTCGGCCCGGCCCCGTCGAAGGCGGTACGGCCTGAACAGCGCCACGACCGCCTCGTTCAGCTCGGCCAACTCCTCGGCGGTGAGCAGCAGGAGCGTGTCGTTGAACAGCGCCGTGTCGTACCACTCGGCGGGCTCGTCCCCGGCGCGCCGCAGCCAGTCCCGGGTCCGCTCCATGGCCCGGACCGCGTGCGCCTCCACCAGCGCCTGTTCGGCGGCGCGCGCCTCGGGCCCGGCCTCGCGGCCCGCGTCGACCATCCAACTCGGACTGGGCGTGCGCCACACCCGCTCCCGGGCGTCCCCCCGGCTCGGCGCCTGCTCCACCAGGCCGAACTTCGCCAGCGCCCGCAGGTGGTAACTGGTCGCGCTCGGTGACAGCCCGGCGATCTCGGCGCACTCGGTGGCGGTCCCACCACCCTCACGGCTGCTCAGATACTCCATGATCGCGATCCGGGCCGGGTGGGCCAGCGCCCGCATCACCTGCGGGTCACTGATCATCATCCAACGCGGCTCGGGGCGGGCCTCGGTCATACCCCCATGATCCCGGCCGCAGGCGCCAGCCGCCATCACCCCCGCAGGCCGCGCAGAGCGCGCCCGCGTCGTCGGCGTTCTGCCGCCTCCAGAGCGCGGGTCAGAGCGGCGCAGCGGCATTGCGCCAGATCAGGGAAAGTGTCGTACACCTGTTCCATTTTCGCTTCATGTTGAGGGCGTTGGCGCAGGCGGGCGGAGCCGTCGACGACTGCGCCGAGGCCGCCCCGTGGACGCTCTCCGACGCCGAGTTGCTCGCGTCGCTCGACGCGACGCACACGGTCGCGCAGCGGCTGGCCACCGTCCAGCTCGGGCTGGTGCGCGAGCTGGACGCCCGCGGCCTTGCGGTCGCCCAGGGCGCCTCGTCCACCGCAGTCTGGCTTCGGGAGCGGCTCCGACTCTCCGGTCGATCCGCCCGCCAGCTGGTCCAGCTCGCCGCCACCGTCGACGCCGCGCCGTCCGCGGTGCGCGACGCCCTGCTCACCGGTGCCATCACCGTCGAGCAGGGCCGGGTGGTGGCGGAGACGATCGGGGACCTTCCGGTCGAGGCGGGGCCGGAGGTAACCGACAAGGCCACCCAGCTGCTCATCGCGTGGGCCGACCGGTTCGACCCGGCCATCCTGAGCCGTCTCGGGGCCCGTGTCCTCAGCCACGTCGCGCCGGACCTGGCCGACCAGGCAGAGCTGGCAGCGCTCGAGAGGGCCGCCGAGCGGGCCGAGGCCGGCCGGCACGTCACCCTCTCCGAGCAACAGGACGGGCAGGTACGCCTGAGCGGCAGCCTCGACACCGAGACCGCGAGCCTGCTGCGCGAGGCGATCGATCCGCTGTGCGCCCCGGCAGGCGCGCACGACGACCGCAGCCCCGGTCAACGCCGGGCGGACGCGCTCGGCGAGATCTGCCGGTTGGCGCTGCGCACCTGGAGACCGGGGCGTGCCTCACGCCAGCGTCGGTCCGTCGCCTCGCCTGCGACGCCTCCGTGCTGCCCGCCGTGTTGGGCGGCAACAGCCAGGTCCTGGACGTCGGGCGTCAGCGGCGGCTCTTCACCGGGCCCCTGCGCCGCGCACTGATACTGCGGGATGGCGGCTGCGCCTTTCCCGGCTGCGACCGACCACCCCGATGGTGCGACGGCCACCACGTCCAACACTGGGCCGACGGCGGCGCGACGGCGCTGGGCAACGCCGTCCTGCTCTGCGGCTACCATCACCGCCTCCTCCATCAGGGCGACTGGACGGTCCGCATCGCGGCGGACGGCCAGCCGGACTTCCTCCCGCCCCGCTGGCTCGACCCGCTCCGCACCCCGCGCCGCAACCTCTACCACCGGCGCTGCTGACACGAAAGGCAATGCCTTCGCGCCAGAGGGCTCCGGCAGTACGCCGCGCCGGGCCACATCGCCGCGCCTCCGCATCGCTGCGCCCCCAAGCGGCGCGCCCGCAGCGGCGCGCCCGCAGCGCCGCACTTCCCCCACGCCGCGTCGCGGCGCCCCGACCGGCGCGCCCCAGCGCCGCGCCTCCCTCAACGCCGCATCGCCGCGCCCCAGCGGCGCGCTCCCAGCGCCGTACCTCCCCAACGCCGCGTCGCCGCGCCCCCAACACCGCGTCGCCGCGACCTCAGCGACGCCGCCGCGGCGCCACGCCGTCTCTATCGGGTGGTCGCGTCGGTAATTCGGTAGAAGCGTCGGGCGCGGAAGCGTAGAGTTGCAGGCCGCTTGACGGCCGAGGTGAGCTGCACCGGAACGGACGTCCCCGCGCCGGGCGGCCGGCCATCCGCCCCCGGACACGCGAGCGCGCAGCAGATGTGAACGATGGGACGTCAGCATGCCCGCACTCGACCTCGACACCCACCTCGACACGGATCTCGCCGCCGAGCGCGCGCACCTCGCCACCTCGCGGGAGGCGCTACGGCGGATGCGGGAGCGGGCCGAGGCCCTCTTCGCCACCGGGGACCAGGTGGCCGGCGACGCCTACGCGGCAGAGACGCTCGGCCGCACGTTGTCCCGTCGGGTGGCCGAACTGGCCGACGATCCGACAACGCCGCTCTTCTTCGGCCGCCTCGACTTCTCCGGAACCACGGACAGCGGGACCGGCGACGACGCCTCGGGCACGGGCACCAGCGCCGGGTCGGGCACGACCAGGGCCACCGGCACAACCGGTGCGGACACCACCGGCGCGGCAGGCACGAGCCGCGCGGACACCGCCGGCCGCACAGGCACAACCGGCGCCGACACCACCGCCGGGGAGGCCAGCAGCGGCAGCGGCGATCATGACGGGCGGCGGTACCACGTGGGGCGGCGGCATGTCAGCGACGAGCTGGGCGAGCCGTTGGTGCTGGACTGGCGGGCGCCGGTCTCCCGGTCGTTCTACCGGGCCAGCGCGCGGGATCCGCAGGGGGTGGCGGTCCGGCGCCGGTTCGGGTTCAGCAACGGAGTGCTGACCAGCTTCGAGGACGAGCGACTGGACCGGGGCGAGGAGCTGGGCACGACCAGCCGGATCCTCACCGCCGAGATCGAGCGGCCGCGCGTCGGGCCGATGCGGGACATTGTCGCCACCATCCAGCCGGAGCAGGACGAGCTGGTCCGGGCCGATCTGGCCGACTCGATCTGCGTGCAGGGCGCGCCGGGCACCGGGAAGACGGCGGTTGGCCTGCACCGGGCCGCGTACCTGCTCTACGTGCACCGGGAGCGGTTGCGACGCGCGGGTGTGCTGATCGTCGGACCGAACCGGGCGTTCCTGTCGTACATCGCGGCGGTGCTGCCGGCACTCGGCGAGGTTGAGGTCGAGCAGGCCACCATGGAGGAGTTGATCTCGCGGGTGCCGGTCCGGGCGGTCGAGTCGCCGGCGGTCGCCGCGCTCAAGCACGACGTTCGGATGGCCAGCGTGCTGCATCGCGCGGTGCAGGCACAGATCGGCACGCCGACCGACTCGATCACCGTGTCGGACGGCTCGTTCCGGTGGCGGATCGGGCTGGAGCCGCTGCACCGGATCGTCGAGGAGACCCGCCGGGAGGGGCTGCCGTACGGCACCGGCCGGGAGCGGGTCCGGGCGCGGGTGGTGAGCCTGCTGCAACGGCAGGCCGAGGCGCGGCGGGCGGAGTCGCCCAGCGACGCCTGGCTGCGCCGGATGGGTCGATGCCGACCGGTGACCGATCTCCTGGACGCGGTCTGGCCGGCGCTCACCCCCGAGGGCCTCGTACACGGCCTGCTGGCCGACCCGGCGCGGCTCGCCACCGCGGCGGACGGGCTGCTCAGCGACACCGAGCAGGCGCTGCTGACCTGGGCGAAGCCGGCCCGTACGGCGAAGGCGACCCGCTGGACCGCGGCCGACGCGGTGCTGATCGATGAGGCGACCGGGTTGCTGGAACGGCCCTCCGGGTTCGGGCACGTGGTGGTGGACGAGGCGCAGGACCTCTCGCCGATGCAGTGCCGGGCCATCGCCCGGCGCAGCGAGCACGGCTCGGTCACGCTGCTCGGCGACCTCGCGCAGGGCACCTCGCCGTGGTCGGCGACGAACTGGCGGGAGTCGCTGGCCCACCTGGGCAAGCCGGACGCGGTGGTGGTCCCGCTGACGGTCGGCTTCCGGGTGCCCGCCGCGGTGGTCGCGTTCGCCAACCGGCTGCTGCCGGCGCTCGCGGTGGACGTACCCCCGGCCGAGTCGCTGCGCCGCGACGGCGGCCTGGACGTGCGTACGGTGACCGACCTGACCGCCGCGACGGTGGCCGAGGTGCGCGCGGCGCTCGCGCACGACGGCTCGGTCGGTGTGATCGCCGCGGACGACGCGGTCGACGGGCTGCGCGCGGCGCTGGCCGCCGCCGGCGTCCCGACCGCCACAGCCGACGACGTGGCCGACGCGGAGCGGGTCACCGTGGTGCCCGCGACGCTGGTCAAGGGCCTGGAGTACGACCACGTGGTGGTGGTCGAGCCGGCCGCGATCGTCGCGGCCGAGGCGCGCGGGCTGCACCGGCTGTACGTGGTGCTGACCCGGGCGGTGTCCCGGCTCGCGGTGTTGCACCGCGAGCCGCTGCCCGCGCCGCTGCTGACCTGGTCAGCGACCGGAGAGGGCTGAGGCGATCTCGCGCAGCGGCTTGCCGGGCTCGGCGATCGGCACCGTGAAGGCCAACCACGAGCCGTCGGTGAACTCCACCCGGAGCCGCTTCGTGTTGAGCCGGTGCCAACCCACCCGGGCGTCGACCACCGCGGCCCGGGGCGCCGACCAGACGACCCGGGTGTCGGCCACCGCCTGCTCGTCGTCGGCCCGGCTCGACCAGAGCTTCACCGGCCCGGACGCGCACACGAGCAACCGCCGGTCGGTGACGGCGAGGACCGTGTCGTGGAGCATGACCGCCGGGGGCACCGGTCGCCGCGAGTGTTGCAGCGTCGAGGCGAACGAGCCGGGGACGCCCCGGCCGGCCACCCCGTGGGTGATGCGGTCGACGATCCGGTCCCCCGCCGGGAAGGACACCAGCGGCGAGATCAGGTTGAGCAGCACCGAGGAGACCCCGCCGCCGGCGCGGGAGGGCTCCGGCTGCTCCGTGGTCGGCGGGTCGGCCGGCAGGACACCGTGGGCGAGCTCCGTCTTCGCGACGGCGAGCACCTGTTCGCCCGGCTCGACCAGCTGGGTCAGCCGTTCCTGGTAGCTGATGTCCGCCATCGGCTCAGTATCGGTCCGGGCGGTCGCCGGCCGGCCGTCCGGCGCCGGGCGCGTCGCCGATCACCTCGCCCACCAGGTCGCGGACCCGGGCGGCGGCCGCCTGCTGGGCCCGGCTGGCGGCGGCGGTGAACTCCTCGGCGAGGGTGTACGAGTCGAGGCGCATCGCCCGCGCGTCGATCTCCGACGAGACGATCGTGCCGTCCGCGGCGGCGGTGACCCGGACCAGACCGGAGTCGCTCACCCCCTCGGCGTTGCTCTGCTCGATCTCGGTCATCTTGCTGGCCAACTCGCGCTGCCAGCCGTCCAGGTTGCGGGCCAGCGCCTCGATGCGGTCCAAACCGGGAAAGGTCATGTCGGTCCCTCTCAGGTCAGGATGGAGTCGAAGATATTTTGCACGCCCTTGGTGTACGGGCCCAGATCCTCGCGGTACGTGCCGTCCACCAGGTAGTTGCGGTCCTTGGTGCCGTCCGAGATGTCGTGCAGCCCGACTCCGGTGTCCAGCAGGGCGCCGCCGATGCCGGGGATGTTCACCGGGGACGTGTGGTTGATCAGGAACTTGCCCGGGAAGAGCGTCTTGAACTTCTCGATCTGGAACGCCCTGGCCTCGGCCGACCAGCCGGACTTGTTCCACGCCCGGTACGCCTTTTTCGCCTTGCGGATCTCCAGCACCGCCCGGCGGTACTTCATCAGCAGCTCGGCGACCTTCTGCATCTTGGTGGCCAACTTCGTCAGGATCTCGGCGAACCGCGCCACGATCTTGACCATCCGGCCGACGGTGGTGGCGAGCCGGGCCAGCACCCGGACGACCGTCGCCGCGAGCGAGATGCCGGCGCTGAGCGCCGCCGCCACCGCCGCGATGATCACCTCGGTGAGGAACCAGAGCAGGAACTCCAGGATCAGCTCGACCAGCAGGTTGAACGCGTCGACCGCCGCGTTGGCCGCGTCGACCAGCACCTCCTTGGTGCCGTCCAGCCCTTGGGCCAGTTCCTCGATCGCCTCCTCCACCGAGGCCATCGAGGCGTGGAAACTCTCGGCTGCGTCGCCCGTCCAGGCACCGCGGAGCCGGGCCCGGTCCTGGACCTGCTCGCCGGCGATCTCGCGGACCGCCGCACCGGTGGTCAGGCAGAGTTGGGCGGCGTTCATCAGGTCGTCCGGCTCGCCGGCAACGAGTTCGAGGAGTTGCTCGAAGGGCCAGAGCACCGCGTTGGACAGTGGCTTGAACGGGTCGGGGGTGCCCGACACGATCTGCTCGAAGTAGGTCTTGTTGCGCTGCAACGCCTCGGTGCTCACGCGGACACCTGCCCGGTCGGGCCGCCGGCGCCAGCGCCGGGGGACAACGGGCCGGGCGCGATGACGTCGGGAGCGGCCGGCCGGCCGGGCACGAACATGTCGGTGTTGGCCACGTCGGTGCCGGTGTAGGCGTCGGCGGTGTCGCGGAGACCTTCGGCGATGTCCGCCATCACCTCGGCGCCGTCGGCCAGCCCCTGAAGGCACGCCTCGAACTGCTCGGCGTACGTCGCCGCGAGACCGAACGACGCCGGCATCACCCCGAAGGCGTGCCGCGGGACGTGCCCGTCGCCGAATGAGCGGTGCAGCTCGCGAAAGCGGGCCGCCCGGTCGGTGGAGGACGCGGCGAACGCGGTCAAGGCCTCCGGCTGGACCTCCAGCTCGCTACTCGGGCTCGACACGGACCCTCCCCTGTGTCCTGTGCGACGGGTCAGCCGCACAGTTCTCCACCATAGGCACTCCGCGCGGGCGCCGGCGCCCCGGGCGACAGCAGCGAGAACCGGCCCATTGACTTTGCAGCGTAAAGTACTTTGCGTGGAACCCGACGACGACCTGCCACCCCCCGCCGCCGCGGCGGCGCTTCAACTGATCCGCGAGCAGCGGGGGGCGACCGCACGCCGACTCGAACCGGACGCCCGGCTCCTCTACTGGCCGTGGGGCGTCGCCTGGCTGGTCGGCTTCGGGCTGCTCTTCCTGCGCTTCTCCCCCGACGGTCGGATGCTGGTCCGGATGCCCGACTGGCTGCCCGTGACCGTGCTCTTCCTCCTGTTGGTGGTCGCCGCGCTGATCCAGGCGGTGGTTGGCGCACGGGCGTACGGGCAGGTGACCGGGGACTCGTCCCGGCGCGGGCTCTGGTACGGCTGCTCCTGGGCCCTGGGTTCGTTGAGCGTGTACGCGGCGGTCGGCCGGGTCGTCGACCACCTGCCGCACGACCTGGGGGCCCTGCTCTGGTCGGCGACCGCCGTCGCGCTGACCGGTGCGCTGCACATGGCCGGCGGGGCCATCTGGCTGGACCGGAACCTGTTCCGGCTGGGTGTCTGGATCAGCCTGATCAACGTCATCGGCACGTTCGCGGGCCCGGGCTGGCACGCGCTGGTGATCGCGGTGGCCGGCGGTGGCGGAATCCTGGTCGCCGGGACGGTCGGGCGGCTGCGACAGCGGCACCGCCAGTGACCGAGCTGGATCCGGTGATCCACGCGCAGGCCCGGCTGCGTGTGGTCGCGAGCCTCTCCGCACTCGGTGACGGCGACCGGATCGCCTTCCCCCGGTTGCAGGAGCTGCTCGCGATGACCGCCGGCAACCTCTCCGTGCACCTGCGCAAGCTCGAGGACGCCGGCTACGTCGAGATCAGCAAGACCCATCGCGGACGCACCCCGGCCACCCTGATCCGGCTCAGCCGGCGGGGCCGGCTGGCGTTCGAGGAGTACACCGAGACCATCCGCACCCTGCTCGACCCCACCTTGTCGAAGGAGCAGTCATGATCCTCGCCCGCGCCGACCAGGCCAGCCGCCGGTACGGCGACGTCCTCGCCCTCGACCGCGTCGACCTCGACGTCCGGGCCGGTGAGCTGGTCGGCCTGCTCGGCCCGAACGGCGCCGGCAAGAGCACCCTGATGAACCTGCTGGTCGGTCTGCGCCGACCCAGCTCCGGGCGGGTCGAGCTGTTCGGCGGCGACCCCCGCGACCCGGCGTCCCGGCGACAGATCGGGGTCACCCCGCAGGAGACCGGCCTACCCGGGACGCTGCGCGTCGGTGAGGTCGTCGACTTCGTCTCCGCGCACTACCCGGACCCGGTGCCCCGGGGAGAACTGCTCGACCGCTTCGGCCTGGGTGACCTCGCCCGACGACAGACCGGTGGCCTCTCCGGTGGGCAGCGCCGCCGGCTCGCGGTGGCGCTGGCGTTCGTCGGCCGGCCCCGACTGGTGCTGCTCGACGAGCCGACCACCGGCCTGGACGTGGCCGCCCGGCACACCCTGTGGGACGCGATCCGGGCGTTCCACACCGACGGCGGGACCGTCCTGTTGAGCAGCCACTACCTGGAGGAGGTGGAGGCGCTGGCCCGCCGGGTCGTGGTGATCGGGCAGGGCCGGGTGCTCGCCGACGACACCGTGGACGCGGTGCGCGGCATCGTCGGCGTACGCCGGGTCAGCCTGGTCGCCGACGACCTGCCCGAGCTGCCCGGCGTGGTCCGCACCGAACGGATCGACGGCCGGCTGCACCTGCTCACCACCGACGCCGACCAGTTGGTCCGGGCGCTGGTCACCGCTGGGACCGCCTTCGCCGACCTGGAGGTCCGGCCCACCTCGCTGGAGGAGGCGTTCCTGGCCATCACCAACGGGAGCGAGCCCGCCACCGGGACAGAGCCCACCGGCGGCAAGCCCGCGCAGCCCGCCACCGCCGCCGCCGGCAGCCGACCGACCACCGCCTGAGGAGGCGAATCACCGTGCAGCTCGCCCTGGTTCACGCCCGCTACCAGCTCCTGGAGATCATCCGAATCCCGGTGGCGGTCTTCGGCAGCGCCTTCTTCCCGGCCGCCGCGATGATCTTCTTCGTGGTGCCGTTCGCCGGCGACGACCCGGTCGGTGCCACCTTCGCCACCGCGTCGATGGTCACCTTCTCGGTGATGAGCGCCAACATCTTCCAGTACGGCGTCGGTGTCGCCGAGGACCGCGACCAGCCGTGGAATCCGTACACCCGGACCCTGCCGGCCGGGCCGGCACCCCGGTTCGCCGGCCGGGTGCTGGCCGGCCTGGCGCTGACGTACCTCTCGCTGATCCCGGTCGCGGTGATCGGCGCGACGCTAACCGCGGCCCAGATCACCCCGGCGGCGTTCCTGCTGGCCGTCGTCACCGTGGCCGTCATCTCGGTCCCGTTCACGCTGATGGGGCTCGCCATCGGCTACTCGCTGCCGAGCAAGGCGGCGATCGTGGTGGCGCAGGTCGTCTTCCTGCCGCTCGCGTTCGGCGGCGGACTGCTCTCCGCACCGGGGGAAGCACCCGGGTTCATCGAGACGATCGCGCCGTTCCTGCCCACCCGGGGGGCCGCCGAGCTGATGTGGGCCGCGGTGGGCGACTACCAGATCGAGCCGCTGTCAGTGATCATGCTCGGCGTCTGGGTGGTGCTGCTCGCCACGCTCGCGGGCTGGGCGTACCGGCGGGACGAGGGTCGCCGGTTCAGCTGACGATTCGTCCGTTTCCGCCCCGGGCCGCGGCCGGACGGTGCCAGGATTCCGGCAGGGGGCCGTCGTGGCCGCCGGGCCGAGAGGGGTCTTGACGTGAGCACCGTCCCGCCGGGTACGCCCTGCTGGGCCGACCTGGCCACCCCGGACCTGACCGACGCGCGGCGCTTCTATCCCGAGCTGTTCGGGTGGACCGGCCGGGTGACACCGGAGCCGGAGGCGGGCGGGTACACCATCTTCCAGCTCGACGGGCGGTCGGTGGCCGGAGCCGGGCCGCCGGCGATCCCGGACCAGGTGCCGATCTGGTCGACGTACCTCGCCACGGACGACGCGGAACTGGTCGCCGGTCGGGTCGAACGCGCGGGTGGACAGGTCGTGGTGCCGCCGTTCGAGGTCTTCGACCGGGGCCGGATGGCGGTCTTCGCCGACCCGGCGGGCGCCACGTTCAGCGTCTGGCAACCGCTGGCGATGCCTGGCGCCGAGGTGTTCAACGTGCCGGGCGCGATGAGCTGGACGGAGCTGGTCACCCCGGACCCGGAGGGCGCGAAGGTCTTCTACGAGCTGGTGTTCGGCTGGCAGCCGGACGACCAACCCGTCGGCGGGATGACGTACACCGGGTGGCGGCTCGGTACGCAGATCGTCGCCGGGATGATGCCGCCGTTCGCCGACGACTTCCCGGCCGACCTGCCGGCGTACTGGACGGTGTACTTCGCGGTGGCCGACGCGGACGCCGCCGCGGCCCGCGCCGCCGAGCTCGGTGGGACCATCCTGGTGCCGCCCCGGGACAACCCGGCGGGCCGGTTCGCCGCCCTGCGCGACCCCCAGGGGGCCCTCTTCTCCGTCATCGACCTCGGCCCGGACGGGGACTGACCGTCCGGGCTCAGCGGGGGCGGACGGGGACGACGAGCGGCCCGTGCGCGCCGGGCACGACCCGGACGCTGGCCCGGTAGTGGGTGGCGAGCAGGTGTTCGGTCAGCACCTCGTGCGGGCTCCCGACGGCCACCACCCGCCCGTCGGCGATCAGCACCATCCGGTCGGCGTACTCGCCGGCCAGGGAGAGGTCGTGCATGGTGGCGAGCACGGTCAGGCCGTGCTCGCGGCGCAACTGGTCGACCAGCTCCAGCACCTCCTGCTGGTGGCCGATGTCCAGCGCGCTGGTCGGCTCGTCGAGCAGCAGCAGCGTCGCGCCCTGGGCCAGCGCCCGGGCGAGGAAGACCCGCTGCCGTTCACCACCGGAGAGGGTGGCCAGCTCCCGGCGTTGGAAGCCGGTGAGGTCCAACCGGTCGAGCACGTCGTGCACGGCGGCCACGTCCGCGGCGGACTCCCGGCCCAGTGGCGGGATGTAGGGGGTACGCCCGAGCAGCACGTAGTCCAGCACCGACATCCCGGGCGGCACCACCGGGGACTGGGCCACCGTGGCCACCACCCGGGCCCGGTCGCGGCGGCGCAGCGCGGCGCTCGGCGTACCGAACAGGGAGATCGCCCCCGGCGCGGGCAGCAACCCGCCGACGGCGCGCAGCAAGGTCGACTTGCCGGCGCCGTTCGGGCCGATCACGGTGACCCACTCGCCGGCGGCGACGGTGAGGTCGACGCCGGTGAGGATCGGTGTGCCGCCCAGGCTGACGTGCAGCCCCCGCACCTCGACCGCCGGCGCGCGGGCCGCGTCGTCCGGGCCGGCGGCGGGTTCGGGGATCACGTGAGCACCCGGCGGGCGGTACGCAGCACGAGCACGAAGAACGGGCCGCCGAGCAGGGCGGTGACCACCCCGATCGGAATCTCGGCCGGAGCGGCGGCGGTGCGGGCCACCACGTCCGTCAGCGCCAGGAACGCGGCGCCGAACAGCAACGACAGCGGCAGGATCACGCGGTAGCTCGCCCCGGCGAGCAACCGGACGGTGTGCGGCACGATGATGCCGACGAAGCCGATCAGGCCGGTCGCGGAGACCGCCGCGGCGGTGCCCAGCGAGGCGGCCGCGATCAGCAGGTAGCGGGAACGCTGCGGGTGCAGACCGAGGCTCCTCGCCTCGTCGTCGCCGACCGCGAGGACGTCCAGCTCGCGGCGGTGCAGCAGCACCACCACGGTGGTCAGCACGGCGTACGGCAACACCAGCAGCACATCGTGCCAGCCGGCGGTGGCCAGCCGGCCGAGCAGCCAGGAGTAGACCGGCTGGATGCTGTCGGAGTGCCGTTGCAGCAGGTACGTCTGCCCGGCGGAGAGGAACGCGGAGACCGCCACCCCGGCCAGGATCAGCATCGCCGGTGACCGGCTCCGCCCACCGGCGCCGCCGAGAAGGTAGGTCATCGTCACGGCGAGCAGCGAGCCGGCGAACGCGGCCAGCGGGATGGTCAGCGGCAGGCCGGTGATCGCGCCCTGCCGGCCGACGCCGCCGAGGGCGATCACCGCGGTGACCGCGAGCCCCGAGCCGGCTGCCACGCCGAGCAGGTACGGGTCGGCCAGCGGGTTGCGGAACACCCCCTGGTAGCAGCCGCCGGCCAGGGCGAGCAGGCCGCCGACGAGCAGGCCCAGCACCACCCGGGGAAGCCGCAGCTCGGTGACGATGGCGATCTCCCGCTCGGTCAGCCCGCTCTCCAGGTGCACCCCGGGTATCAGGTTGAGCAGCTCGGCGGCGACGCTGCCCGGCGGCAGGCTGATCGGGCCGAGCGACACCCCGGCGACCAGCGCGAGGAGCACCGCGACCACGCCGGCGGCCAGCCAGCGCTTGCGCAGCCCGGCGGGCCGCGACGCGGGTGGCGTCGCGGCCGGCCGGGTGGGTGGCGCCGGGGTGGCCACCAGCGGCTCCCCGGTCACCGAGCCTTCTTCCGTTCGTGACCGCGAGGCTCGCAACCCCGGTTCACTCCTCGCGCTCACCGACGGACGACGGTCACGCGGGCACCTTGGCGACCGCGTCGATGATGACCCGGAGCAGGTCCACGACCCGCGGGCCCCAGCGCGAGGCGATGTCGTCATCCAGCGCGACCACCTGGTTGTTCTTCACCGCGCTCAGCCCGGCCCAGCCGCTGCGCGCCCGGACCGAGTCGGCGTTCTGCTGGCAGCACTTGGAGTCGGCCAGGAAGACGAAGTCCGGGTTGGCCTTGACGATGAACTCCTGGGACAGCTGCGGGTAACCGCCGCTCTTGCCGTCCGCGTCGGCCGGATCCGCGATGTTGGCCAGACCGACCTGGCTGTAGAGCGAGCCCATGAAGGTCTTGCTGGTCACGCTGTACAGCTCCGGGCCCAGCTCGTGGTAGTAGGTGAGCTTCTCGGCGCGCTGCGGCAGGTCCTTGACCAGCTTGGCGATGTCGTCCTTCATCCGGCCGGCGACGTCGGTCGCCTGGTCGGCGTGGCCGGTCAGCGTGCCCAGCTCGGCGATCTGCCGGTACGAGTCGTCCAGGGTGACCGCCGCGGGGGTGAGGTAGACCGGGATCTTCAGCTTGCCGAGCTGGTCGACGATCTTGTTGGTGTCGTTCGCGAGCACCACCAGGTCGGGGCCCTTACCGGCGATCGCCTCGGCGTTGGGCTGGAAGCCGGACAGGTCGCTCTTGGGCGCGTCGGCCGGATAGTTGGACTGGTCGTCGACCGCGCTCACCTGCGGGCCGGCGCCGATGGCGAAGAGCATCTCGGTGGCGGTGGGCGAGAGCGAGAGGATCTTCTCGGGGCGCTTGTCGAGCGTGAGCGAGCCGACCGTCACCGGGTAGCTGGCGGCCGCGGAGCTGCCGCTCGCGGTCGGCTCGTCGGCGGTCTTCTCCGCGCACGCGCCCAGGGCGAGTGCGGCGACCGCGAGGGTCGCGGCGAAGAGCCGGGGGGTACGTCTGAACATGGGACCTCCTGTCGGTCGAGGAGTGTGGTGCTTCGCCGACAGGGACTTTCGTACGCCCGCCCACGAGGCGCCCTTCCTCGAGAGCGCGTGTCGCGACCGATCCGCAGGCGACCTGGCTCGTCCCCGCCGTCAGGACGGGGCATCACAGTTGCGGGACAGCGCCGGTTTCGCACCGGCTTCGCTGCGGAGTGGTCGCTAAGACGGTAGCGCACCGCCTGGACGTGCCGGATCGATCAAGGGCCAATCGCCGCGTGTCGATCACCTTGGCCCCGGGAAGGTGGGGCGAGATGACCGACCGACGGCGATATGTCGCGCATCGCGGGGGTCAGAAACGGGTGGTGGGGCCCCGCAGGGGCGGAACGGGGCCCCATCCGATCAGGAGGCGCTGATGGTGACGTTGTCCACAGCCGCCTCCACGAGGCTGGCGCCGGAGGCGTCCGCCACCTCGATGAGGATGCGCACCGACTGGCCGGCGTACGGGGTGAGGTTGAGGTTCGCCACCGCCCAGCTGCCGTTGCGGTTGCTCGCCGCGCCGGCCTGGGTGAGCAGCGCCGTGGTGCCACCGTTGTGCACCACGCTCACCCGCAGGTAGTCCGCCGACGAGGCGTTCGAGCCGTGCGCCAGGTACCAGGCCAGCGAGAGGGTCAGCGTGCCGGTCGACGGCAGCGTCACCGCCGGGGACCGGGCGCTGGTCACCCCGCCGTCGACGTCGTGGTCACCCGCCGCCGAACCGGCGAGCCGACCGGTGACCAGGTCGTTGGCGCCGGCGTACGGGGTGAGCTGCTTGGCCCCGGAGGAGGTGGTCGCCTGGGCGGCACCCCGTTCCCAGGCCCCGAGGGTCGCGGTGTCGGTGCCGGACGGGTTGATGGTCCAGCCGGTCGCGGTCTCGAAGGTGTCCGACCAGACCGTGGTGCCGCCACCACCGCCGCAGTACTGCGCCTGCTTGCCGATCGCCCGGTACGGGCAGTCGGCGTACTCGCTGAGCATCAGCACCGCCTCCCGGTTGCGGGAGGTCTGTGCGGGGATCACCTCGTCGGGCGGGTAGAAACCACCGCCGCCGGACGATCCTGGATACATCTCGAAGGTGTACGCCCAGATGCCGTGGGTGGCCCACATCCAGTCGATGCTGTCCCCGTCGGTGATGTAGAGGTCGCTGGACTGCTCCGGGGTGTAGTTGTTGGTGGCCGCCATCTGCTGGCCGATGGTGGCGAAGGTGTTGTACTGGTCGGCGCTCATCCCCGGCCCGGTGTTCGCGGTCGTGTAGCCGTACGGCCAGAGCACCAGCTGCGAGTAGGTGTGGAAGTCGATGTTGGCCTTGATCTGCTGCGTTCCGCCGACGACCCGGCTGTTGACGAAGTTGCGCAGTGCCTGCGTCTCGGGCGCGGAGAACGCCGACGGTCCACGGTAGGTCTCGGACGAGGTGGAGCCGGACGAGCCGCCGCAGCAACCCCAGTTGTAGGACCAGTTGCGGTTCAGGTCGGTGCCGACGTTGGAGGAGCCGCTGTTGGGCTGCCGGTTCTTGCGCCAGGACCGGTACGACCCGGTGGCGATGTCGTACTCGCTACCGTCCGGGTTGACCGTCGGCACGATCCAGATCTCCCGGCCGTTGACGATGTTGGTGATCCGGGAGTCGGAGCCGTAGCTGTCGGTGAAGAGGTTGAGCAGGTAGATCGCCATCTCGACGGTCAGGTGCTCGCGGGCGTGCTGCTGGGCGTTGAAGAGGAGTTCCGGCTCGCTCTCGTCGGTGCCCACGTTGTCGGAGATCTTCACGGCCATCAGGTCGCGGCCCTCGTACGACGAACCAATGCTGATCTTGCGGGCGATCGCCGGATGGTCGGCGACGACCTGGTTCACGACGGCGGTCAGTTCCGCGTAGTCGTGGTAGTTGGAGTCGGCGGGCGGGAAGGCCAGTGTGCCCATCTCTCCGGCGCCGCGCTCGGCGTTCGGCGGCGGGGCGAGCGGTTCGAGTCGGAAGCCGAGCTTGCCGATCTCGGCGGCCTCACCCGCGGTGGCCGAGACGTGCAGCACGCCGTGTTCGGAGTAGTCGATGGCGGCCCCGGTGCGGGCCACCGCATTGCGGTCGGCGACGGTCCGGGGGCCGAGCACCCGGTAGCCGGCGGCGGCCGGCTCGGCGGTCCGGTCCGGCGCCGGCCGCGCGAAGACCGGCCCGGTGGCGACGGTGACGATTCCCAGCCCGGTGACGACGGCGAGCACCAGGACGCGGCGGAGAGGGATGGGCGTGCGGAGGGCCATGGACTACCTCCTCGAAGGGCGGGAGAACCCGCTCGGTGGAGGACACTTCACCACCTGTCACATGGTCATATCAATATCCGTCGCTGCCTCTTGCATCCCAGGCGGATCATCGCGGCGGCAATGATTTTCCATCCGTCGACATCTGGCGAAACTTCCTTCCGGCGGCGACACTGACCAGCAACGATGTCCCTCTCGACACCGCGGAGCCCCCATGGCCAGATCCCGTTTACGCACGGCCGCCCTCGCCGGCGTCACCGCGCTCGCCCTGCTCACCACCGTCGCACCCGCGGCAGCCGCCGCACCACTCACCGGCGGCCGACCGCCCGCAACCGCCCACGACGAGCAGATCACCTTCCAGGACTGGTCCGGGCCCGCCGACTGGCACCGGGGCAGCCGGGCCGGCACCCGCGTGGTGCCCGGCGCCCGATCGGGCGTCACGCTGGCCCGCCCGGCCGGCACCACCGAGTACGCCGACCCGCACACCGGCGTCACCCGCAGCTGGGAGTACGGCACCTGGACCTCCCCGGTGACCCGGGTCGGCTTCGACGCCACCGAGCTGATCGCGTCCTGGAACGCCGAGACCCCCGCCGGCACCTGGATCCAGGTGGAGATGCAGGGCAGCTACACCAGCGGTGACCAGACCCCGTGGTACGTCATGGGCCGCTGGGCGTCCGGCGACAGTGACATCAGGAGGACCAGCGTCAACCGGCAGGGCGACCCCTGGTCGACGATCTGGACCGACACCTTCAGCATCGACGACGCCGCCGTCGGGGTGCTGCTGCGGTCGTACCAGCTGCGACTGACCCTCTACCGGGCGCCCGGGCAGACCGCCGCGCCGGTGGTCCGGATGCTCGGCACGATGAGCTCGACCGTGCCGGACCGCTTCACCGTCACGCCGAGCGCCGGGCACATCGCCTGGGGCCGCGAGCTGCCGGTGCCGCGCTACTCGCAGAACGTGCACTCCGGGCACTACCCCGAGTACGACGGCGGTGGTGAGGCGTGGTGCTCCCCCACCTCGACCGAGATGGTGGTCGAGTACTGGGGACGCCGGCCGTCCGCGGCCGACACCTCCTGGGTGGACCCGACCTACCCCGACCCGACGGTCAACCACGCCGCCCGGATGACCTACGACTACACGTACGACGGCGCGGGCAACTGGCCGTTCAACACCGCGTACGCGGCCAGCTTCCCCGGCCTGGAGGGGCGGGTGACCCGACTGCACTCACTGGACGAGCTGGAGCGTTTCATCGCCGCAGGCATTCCGGTGGTGACCAGTCAGTCCTTCCTCGCCAGCGAGCTGGACGGGGCGAACTACGGCACCTCCGGGCACCTGTTCGTGGTGGTCGGCTTCACCGCCGACGGCGACGTGATCGTCAACGACCCGGCCTCGTCCAGCAACGACGTGGTGCGCAACGTCTACAAGCGTGCCCAGTTCGAGCAGATCTGGCTGCGGACCAAGCGGGTCAACGCCACCGGCGGCGTCTCCGGCGGCTCGGGCGGCGTCGCATACCTCATCAAGCCGACGAGCAAGCCCTGGCCGAAGGTCTCGGGCTCCACCAACTGGTAGAGCGTGGTTGATCATGAAGTTATTGCCCGGCCGATCGGCGTGTCGGAGCAATAACTTCATGATCAACGCGGGGGCTGGTCGGTGGGGGGTTGGTCGGTGGAGGGGGGCTGGTCGTCGCCGGCCAGGGCCGAGCGGAGGCGTTCCTTCTCCGCTCGGCGGCGCTCGGTCGCGCCGGCCATCTCCTCGGCCATCTCCTCCCGCCAGCCGCGCAGCAGGAAGAAGGAGAGCGCGGCCGAGAAGGCCAGCGCCAGGATCAGCTTCAGGAACACGCTCATGTCGATCAGCCAGAGGCCCGCCAGCACGGCGACGAACAGCCCGATCCGACCCAGCGTGTACTTGACCGCCGCGCTCACCCGCACCACTCCGTTCTCCGTCACCCGCCGGTGCCGGCGGAAGGTCGATCCGCCCGGCGGGCGGTCGGGGTCAGCCGGTCCGGCGGGCCAGCCAGCGGACGCCCGGGAACCAGACCGCCGCGTACGCCACGGTGAACGCCGCCGCCGCCAACGTTCCGGACAGCAGCGGCGGCAACCCGGCGCCCAGACCGGCGATCAGCAGCCCCGCGAACACCCCGACGGCGGCGGCGACCAGTGCCGCCACCACCCGGGCCGCGCCGAACTCCCAGGCCCGGAAATCGTCCCAGAACAGCCACGCCGGCAGGATCACCGCCAGCCAACCGTTGGTGTGCCCGAAGTCGCCGGCGCCCATCGAGGCGAACGCCCAGTCGAACAGCACGAGCGCCAGCGCACCGATGACCAGGCCGGCCAGGCACACCCCGAGCAGATCGCCGAGGGTACGGACGCGTCCCTCGGCGTCCCGTCGGGGGAAGCCGCCCTGCCGCTCCGGTCCTCGTTGCTCAGTCATCGACTGCGAGGGTACGTGGCGGTTCAGGCCCACACCTGCTGCGGCTCGGCGCGCCGCTCGGCCAGCGACGGGGCCTTGTCGTACTCCCGGACCACGTTGTAGCGGGTGTCCCGCTCGACCGGCTGGAAGCCGGCGTCCCAGATCAGGTGCAGCAGGTCGTCGCGGTGCATGGTGTTCGGGGTGCCGTACGAGTCGGCGTCGTGGGTGATCTTGTATTCGACCACCGAGCCGTCCAGGTCGTCCACGCCGAAGTTCAGCGAGAGCTGGGCCACCGAGAGCCCGTGCATCACCCAGAAGTTCTTCACGTGCGGCACGTTGTCGAAGAGCAGCCGGGAGACGGCGAACGTCTTCAACGACTCGGCCGGCGAGGCCATCGTGGTGCGCGCCTGGATCTTGTTACGGATCTTGCCGTCCGCCGAGTCCACGAAGTCGTGCTGGTATCGCAGCGGGATGAAGACCGCGAAGCCGTTGGTCTCGTCCTGCAGCTCGCGCAGCCGCAGCACGTGGTCGACCCGGTGCCGGGGCTCCTCGATGTGGCCGTACAACATGGTCGCCGGGGTCTTCATGCCCTTGCTGTGCGCCAGGGCGTGGATGCGCGACCAGTCCTCCCAGTGGCAGGCGTGGTCGACGATGTGCTGGCGGACCTCCCAGTCGAAGATCTCCGCGCCACCACCGGTCAGCGACTCCAGGCCGGCGTCCATCAGCTCGTCGAGGATCTCGTCGGCGCTCAGGCCGCTGATCTTCTCGAACCACTGCACCTCGGTCGCCGTGAAGCACTTGAGCTTGACGTTGGGCAGCGCCGCCTTCAGCTCACGCAGCACCTTCGGGTAGTAACGCCAGGGCAGCGTCGGGTGCAGGCCGTTGACGATGTGCAGCTCGGTGAGCTGCTCGTCCTCCATCTCCTTGGCCTTGCGGACCGCCTCGTCGATGCGCATCGTGTACGCGTCCTTCTCGCCCGGCTTGCGCTGGAACGAGCAGTACGCACAGGACGCCGAACAGACGTTGGTCAGGTTGAGGTGCCGGTTGACGTTGAACATCACCCGGTCGCCGTTGAGCTCGGTGCGCTTGTGGTGCGCCAGCCGCCCCAGCCAGGCCAGGTCGTCGCTGTCGTAGAGGGCGACCCCGTCCTCACGGGTCAGCCGCTCACCGGCGTACACCTTCGCTTCGAGCTCACGCTTGAGTCCGGCGTCCATGGCACGTCCCTTCCACCTGCGGTCCCGGTCGAGCGTACGTCGGGACGCCGACCGGCCCGGCGGCACGGTCGGCGACAGCGACCGACTTCACCAGACTCTCAGCCTCCCGTAACCCGGCGATGCATCGACATCACTGCCCGCGTGCGGTAAGACAGGGTGGGGCGGAACACACACTGGTACCGTCCCGACGGCCGCGCCACCGAGCGCGGCGACGGGCAGCGGGACGGGGAGCGGAATGGTCGACAGCGGGCGCGGGCGACGGCAGCGACGACGGAGCCCGGTGATCTCGCCGGTGCTGCGTCCGAAGCTCTGGGCCGCCCTGCTCGGCGCGATCGCCGCCGCCGTGCTCGCCACCCCCGCGTACGCCGAGCCCGGGGTGCCCACCACGGTGCCGGACACCGGCTCGCGCCCGGCGGTGGTCGGCGCGCTCCAACTGCCCGGTGGCGCACCCGTCGCCGGTGTCCCGGTCCCGCCGGTGATGAACGTCGGCAACGGCCCGCTGGCCGCCCAGATCGCCGCCGGCGAGACCCAGGTCGGCGCCCTCGGCGAGGCACTGCTGCTGAGCCAGCAGAAACGCGCGGACGCGCAGGCCCAGCTCGAGGCGGCCGGCAAGGCGCTGGCGACCGCGCAGGACGATCTCCTCCGGGCGCAGCAGGCGGCCGACGTCGCCGCCTCGGACGCGTTCAAGGCGGCCGCCGCGCTACCGCCCGGCGACCTGGCCGACGACATCCAGGGGTTGAGCCGGCTCCAGCGGATCGCCCGTGGCGAGAAGGTCGAGCGCGGCACCACCGGGGTGGCCGGGGAGCTTTCCCGGGCCCGCAGCGGCGAGCAGTCCGCCTACCAGGCGCACACCACGGCCAAGACCCAGCTCGACGCCGCCGAGGCGGAGTTCGCCGTCGGGGAGAAGGCGCTGCGCGCGGCCGAGGCCAGCCTCCTCAAGCTGCGCCGCGACAACGCCGCGCAGCTCATCGAGATCGAGCGCCAGCAGGAGGCCGCCGAGCAGCAGCTCGGTGCCGGCTACCTCGTCGGCCAGAACGTCAGCGGGATGGCGGCGCACCCGCGGGCGCTGGCCGCGGTCCGGTACGCCCTCGCCCAGCTCGGCGACCCGTACGAGTGGTCGGAGGAGGGGCCCGACACGTTCGACTGCTCCGGTCTGATGTGGGCGGCGTACCGGTCGCCCGGCGCCGACTACTTCCAGCTGCCCCGGGTCTCCCGGGACCAGTACGCCGCCACCCGCTCGCGGACGGTGCCGCAGACCGCGCTGCTCCCCGGCGACCTGCTCTTCTTCGCCTCCGGCAGCAGCTGGACCACGATCCACCACGTCGCCATGTACATCGGCAACGGCAAGATGGTGCAGGCGCCCACCACCGGCGACGTCGTCAAGGTCTCGGTCGTCCGCTGGTCCCGGCTGTACGCCGCCACCCGGGTGATCGGCGCGGTGCCGGCCCCGACCGTGCCGGTCCCGACGCCCAGCGCGCCGACCAGCCCGACGCCGACGCCCACCACGAAGCCGACACCCACCACCAAGCCCACGCCGACCACCAAGCCCACGCCGACCACCAAGCCCACGCCGACCACCAAGCCGACGCCGACCGGATCGGCCACCCCGACGCCCACCGGCACCCCGACCCCGACCCCGACCGGCAGCACCTCGCCGAGCACCTCGCCGAGCGAGACGCCGACGACGCCGCCACCGCCACCGACCAGTGCGCCGGCCACCTCGACCCCGGCCGGCTCGCCGTCGGCGAGCCGGAGCGGGGTGTCCAGCGACAGCCCGACCCCGAGCACGACGGGCAGCCCGAGCACCGGAAGCTGAGGCGCCACAATCGGCTCCGGCTGTCCGCTCGGGGCGATCTGTGGCACCGTGACATCCAGGCACATCCGGCCCGGTGTCACGGGTCCGGGTGCGAGCGTGGCACGGAGGGCGGAGATGGCCGAGCAGAGTGATCCGGCGGAGAAGGCCGCCCCCGTCGCGGTCGACCAGCCGGGACCGGGAACAACTGACCCGGCACCCAGCGCCGACACCGTCAGTGCCGCCGTCGAGACCCCCGCCGACGGTGACGTCGGTGCCGCCGACGATTCCGCCGGCACCGACGCTCCCGCCAGCTCCGCCGACGCGGACGGGGGGCAGCCGGCGCCCGATGAGGCTGACCCGGCCGCCGCTCCGGTACGCGCCCGCGCCAGTGTCGTCACCGCCGCCGCGGCGCCGGATGACCTCCCGGCCAGCGCGCCGGTGAGCGCGACCACCTACCGGGCGACCGGATCGGCCAACCCGACCGGCGGGTCTCTGCCCGGGCAGCGGGACGGCTCGAGCGCCCCGGCCCGGGCCAGCGCCACGGTGTCCGCCAACAGCCGCGTCACGGCCGGCGCGGTGGGCACCCCGGATTCCCGGCCAAGCGCTCCCGCCGTCTACCGCTCCGCTCCGGTGAGCCCCGAGCCGCCCCAACCGGCGCAGCCTCCGGAGCCCGTCCAGCCGCCCACGCCTCCGACCCCGGAGCCGACCCCCGCACCACCGGGCCCGACCCCGCCGCCCGAGCCCGAGCCAGCGCCGAGCCCTGGGCCGTACCCGCCCGGTCCGGTGCCGACCCCGCCACCGGGGCCCCGGCCCACGCCGCCACTGCCGCCCATCCCGGGCCCACCCACACCGCCGCCGGCTCCGGTGCCGCCGGTTCCGGGCCCACCCGCACCACCCGTTCCGGGCCCACCGGCACCGCCACCCGGCCCGCCGGTGCCCGGGCCACCCCCGCAGCCCGGCCCGATGCCGGCACCGCCCTTCCCGCCGCCGCCCGCGACGCCCGGCGGGCCGCCGGCCGTGCGAGCCACCGCGTCGGTCTCCGCGCCGCCGGCCAGCCCCACCGGGTGGGCCACCGCGTCGCCCGCCGATCCCGCCGGGCGCGGCTCCACGGCGGTCTACGGCTCGTCGTCCGGCCCGGGCGTGCGGGCCTCCGCGTCGCCGGCCGGTTGGTCGGCCTCAGCGGTTGCCGCGCAGCCCACCCAGGGCGGCGGTGGATGGACCGGGGCGCCGGTCTCGGCCCCGCCGGTGGTGCCCGCGCCGGCGCTGCCCAGTTGGCCGCCGTCCACCGCGGGCGGTGTCCCGTCGGGCGGAAACGACACCGGCGGCTCCCGGGGGTCCAACCCGGCGGGCGTGCCGGCTGGGCGGGGCGCGGCGGCCGCTCGCAGCGGGCGGTACGACGGCGGCTCCGATCTGGCCGGCACCGTCTACGGCGGCGGGGAGCAGCCCGGCTACACCACGATCGCGCTGCCGGCCAGCGCCGTGGAGAATTCCGGCTCCCTGACCGGGCACATCCTGGCTCAGGGCTGGGCCGACACCCCGGCCGAACGGTCTTCCAGCACCGCCCGGGTGGTGATCGTCCTGGCCGCCGCACTGGGGCTGCTGGTGGCGATCAGCGTGCTGGTGGTCCTGCTCGCCAACGACGCCCTGGACGGCCTGGTGGGCAACGTGCTCAACGGCTGAGCCGACGATCGGGTCGATGGTGAGTCCGCCCACTACGGTCGGGCAACCGGCTGGCGGCTCCGCCGGACCGCCGTACACTGGTCGAGATCACTGACCCGGCGCGCGTGATGCGCGCCCATGGGCGATCTTGCGGGCGATCCGGCGGCACAGCCGCGGCAGGCCATCGCGAAGATGCGCCCCGCTCGAAAGGCATTTGTTGACCACCTCTGCTGACCCCAGCATCGTTCCGTCCGTTTTCGATTCCGCCCCGGCGGCGGTCGACGCCGCCCTGGAGACGCCCGACGCCGCCCCGACGGAGGTCGCCGAGCCCGTCGACTTCGCCGCGCTCGGCCTGCCCGAGCCGCTGGTCCGCGCACTGGCGCGGCAGGGCATCACCACCCCGTTCGAGATCCAGCGGGCCACCGTTCCGGACGCGCTCGCCGGCCGGGACGTGCTCGGCCGCGGGCAGACCGGGTCGGGCAAGACGCTCGCGTTCGGCCTGCCCCTGCTGGCCCGGGTCGCCGCCGGCCAGCCGGCCCGGCCGATGCGGCCGCGCGCCCTGGTCCTGGTCCCGACCCGGGAGTTGGCCATGCAGGTCAACGACGCCCTGCTGCCGCTGGGCAAGGCGATCAACGTGTTCCTGAAGACCGCCGTCGGCGGAGTGCCGTACGACCGTCAGATCGACGCGCTGCGGCGCGGCGTGGAGATCATCGTGGCGACCCCGGGCCGGCTCGGCGACCTGATCGAGCGGGGCATCTGCCAGCTCGACGACGTCGAGGTGACGGTGCTCGACGAGGCCGACCAGATGGCCGACATGGGCTTCCTGCCCGAGGTGACCGAACTGCTGGCGAAGACGCCCGCGAACGGTCAGCGGCTGCTCTTCTCGGCCACCCTGGACGGCGACGTCGACGCGCTGGTCAAGCGGTTCATGACCGATCCGGTGACGCATTCCACCGCGCCGTCCACCGCCTCGGTGTCCACCATGGACCACCACATGCTGCTGATCCCGCCGCACGAGAAGTTCCCGGTGACGGCCTCGATCGCCGCCCGGGACGGCCGGACCATGGTCTTCGCCCGGACCCAGCTCGGCGTCGACCGACTGGTCGAGCAGCTCGCCGCTGTCGGCGTACGGGCCGGTGGCCTGCACGGCGGCAAGACCCAGCGGATGCGCACCAAGACGCTGGCCGAGTTCCGCGAGGGCCGGATGAACGTGCTGGTCGCCACCGACGTGGCGGCTCGGGGCATCCACGTCGACGGGGTCACCCTGGTGCTGCACGTCGACCCGCCGAAGGACCCCAAGGACTACCTGCACCGCGCCGGGCGCACCGCCCGTGCCGGCGAGTCGGGCGCGGTCGCCACGCTGGTGCTGCCCAAGCAGCGCCGTACCACCCTGGCGATGCTCGAGAAGGCTGGCGTCGCGCCGGCCGAGAGCCGGGTCCGCCTCGGGGACCCGGCGCTTGCCGAGCTGATCGGCGCCCGTGAGCCCAGCGGCGTCCCGGTCCGCGTGGAGGCGGAGCCCCGGGGCTACGGTGACCGCTCCGGCGGCCCCCGCCGGTTCGGTGACCGGCCGGGCGGCGACCGCCGCTACGGCGACCGTCCCCAGGGTGAGCGCCGCTACGGCGACCGCCCGACCGGCGAGCGCCGCTTCGGCGACCGCCCGCAGGGTGAGCGGCGCTACGGCGACCGTCCGCAAGGCGACCGGCAGTACGGCGACCGCCCGACCGGTGAGCGGCGCTACAGCGACCGCCCCCAGGGCGACCGGCAGTACGGCGACCGGCCGACCGGTGAGCGGCGCTTCGGCGACCGCCCCCAGGGCGACCGGCAGTACGGCGACCGCCCGACCGGCGAGCGCCGGTACGCCGATCGGGATGCCCGGGGTTACGGCGACCGGCCGCAGGGTGAGCGCCGTTTCGGCGACCGCCCGCAGTTCGGCGACCGGGACGGCCGGGGCGACCGCCCGACCGGCGAGCGGCGCTACGGCGACCGCCCGCAGGGCGAGCGGCGCTACGGGGACCGGGACGAGCGCGCCTCCGGCGACCGCCGTTTCGGCGACCGGCAGCAGGGCGAGCGGCCCGCCGACGAGCGCCGGTTCGGGGACCGACCGGCCGGGGAGCGGCGCTTCGCGGACCGGGACGCTCGGGGTGGTTTCCGCCCGGAGAGCCGCGGTCAGGGCGACCGGCAGCGCGACGACCGGCAGCGCGATGACCGGCGTGGCTTCGGCGGGCGCCCGCCGGCCCGTACCCACTGATCCACTGATTCACTGAACGCCGCCGCGGAGCCCACGCTCCGCGGCGGCGTTCGCGCATGCCCTGCCGATGTCGGCTCGGTCGCGTAACGTCCGGCTCATGCCGACCATGCCGAAGTCGATCTTCTGGTCCCGGACGGACACCGCCGGCAGTGAGCAGGTCGTGCTCGACGACGGGCACGGGTTGGCGGCCCGGGGCACCCTGCTCGCCGTGGACCCGATCCCCTGGACCGTCCGCTACCAGCTGACCACCGCACCTGACTGGAGCACCAGCCGGGTCGAGGTCGAGGCGGAGGGGTCGGGCTGGCTGCGCAGAGTCACGCTGGAACGGGCCGCGGACCGGTGGCGGGTGACGACCGCCGAGCAGGGCAACCTGGACGCGGCACTCGTCGCGGCCGGTCATCCCCCGGCCGGTCTGCCGGGCACCGACGACCCGGATCGGCTGGCCGACGCGCTCGACGTGGACCTGAGCGGGTCCCCGCTGTTCAACACCCTCCCGGTCCATCGGCTCGGGCTGGCCGCTCAGCCGGCCGACCTGCCGCACCGGATCACCGCGGCGTGGGTGCTGCTGCCCGGTCTGGAGGTGGTGGCGGCCGAGCAGATCTACACCGGGCTCGGGCCGGGCCGGGTGCGGTTCGCCAGCGGCACCTTCACCGCCGACATCGATCTGGACGCCGACGGGTACGTGGTGCGCTACCCCGGGCTCGCCGAACGGATCGACCCGCGCTGAGTGCGCCGGGCTCAGGCGGGCCGGGTTCAGGCGAGCTGGGCTCAGGCGGGCCAGGCGCCACTGGTCAGGAAGCGGTCGATGGTGGCCGCGTGCGGTGCGAGGTCGTGGCCCTTCGCGGCCACCCAGTCGTCGGAGTAGTAGGTGTCGGCGTACCGGTCGCCGGCGTCACAGATCAGGGTGACCACGGAGCCGGTCCGGCCCTCGGCGAGCATCCCGGCGATGAGGCCGAACGCCCCCCACAGGTTGGTGCCGGTGGAGCCACCCACCCGGCGACCGAGCACCGCCGAGCCGGCCCGCATGGCGGCCAGCGACGCCGCGTCCGGCACCTGGACCATCCGGTCCACCACCGCGGGCAGGAAGGACGCCTCCACGGTGGGACGGCCGATCCCCTCGATCCGGGATCCCTTCCCGGTACGCACGGACCAGTCGGCGGCCAGCCAGGCCGGATAGAACGCGGAGTTCTCCGGGTCCACCACGCAGAGCTTGGTGGCCAGCCGGCGGTACCGGACGTACCGGCCGATTGTCGCGCTGGTGCCCCCGGTGCCGGCGCCCACCACGACCCAGGCCGGGATCGGGTGCCGCTCCAGTCTCAGCTGTGCGTAGATCGACTCGGCGATGTTGTTGTTGCCCCGCCAGTCGGTGGCCCGCTCGGCGTAGGTGAACTGGTCCATGAAGTGACCGCCGGAATCCTCGGCCAGCCAGCGGGCCTCGACCACCACGCTCGCCGGGTCGTCCACCAGGTGGCAACGGCCGCCCTGGAACTCGATCTGCGCGATCTTCTCCGGCGAGGTGGAGGCGGGCATCACCGCGATGAACGGCAGCCCGAGCATCCGGGCGAAGTACGCCTCGGAGACCGCCGTGGAGCCGGACGACGCCTCGACGATCGTGGTGCGCGGCCCGATCCAGCCGTTGCAGAGCCCGTAGAGAAAGAGCGAGCGGGCCAGCCGGTGCTTCAGTGAGCCGGTCGGGTGCACCGACTCGTCCTTGAGGTAGAGGTCGATCCCCCACTCCCGCGGCAGCGGGAACGGCAGCAGGTGAGTGTCGGCCGAGCGGTTCGCGTCCGCCTCGACGGCGGCGATCGCCTCGGTCACCCAGGTCCGGCTGGCCTCGTCGCACCGGTCGAGATGAGTCACGTCGGCAAAGTAGCAAGCGGTCCTGAGGAGGTCAGCGCCGGTCCGCCGACGTGACCCGGCGGAGCTGACGGCGCTGGCCGGCCCGGCCGACCGCCCGGACCAGCGGGGTCAGCCCGATGGCCAGTCGAGGCAGGGCGTCCAGCAGCCGGACCTGCGCTCCCCGCCAACGGGGCAGGCTGACCACCGGGCGCGGCCGGCGGGCCAGTCGGGCCGCCCGGGCGGCCACCCGCTGCGGGGTCAGCATGGAACCGGTGAACGACGCCAGCGCACCGGGGTCGTCCAGCCGGTCGTGCAGCATCGGGGTCCAGATGCCGTCCGGGCAGAGGCAGGAGACGTGTACCTGCCGATATCCGGCCATCCGCAGGTCGGACAGGGTGCCGAGGCTGAACGCCAGCAGCGCGTGCTTACTGGCCGCGTACACCGTCTCGCCGGGCGCGGCGACCAGCCCGGCCAGCGAGACGACGTTCAGCACGTGGCCGTGCCCCTGCCCGCGCATCACCCCGAGCGCGGCGAGGGTGCCGTTCATCGCGCCGAGCGCGTTCACGTCGAGCACCCGACGGCGGGTCCGTCCGTCGTGCTCCCAGGCGGGGCCGGTGACCAGGATGCCGGCGTTGTTGACCCAGAGGCCGAGGCCACCCCGGCTGGCTGCCGTCGCGGCGATCTCGGCGCAGGCTGCCTCGTCCCGGACATCCAGCGCGGCGGACCAGCCGCCGAGCGGCGCGGCCGCGACGGCGACCGCAGCCGGGTCGACGTCGGTGAGCAGCACCGACCAACCGTCGGCGTGCAGCGCGGCGGCAATGGCGCGGCCCAGGCCGCCGGCGGCCCCGGTCACCACGGCCGCTCCACGTCCCAGCGGGGTCATCGGCGCACGCTACCGCCGTCCGCCGGTACGGCACCAGGGCCGACCGGCCCTCGGCCGCGGCGGGTACGGCGCCGATCGGCCCTCGGCAGCGGCCGGTACGGCGCGGGGGCGGTCTCCTTTGCTCTGCTTCAGCGGACGCACCACAGAACGGCCCGCACTGGTGCGTGGGTGTAAGCAGAGCAAAGGACGCACATGAGGAGTGGTCGCCGATCCCCCTGGCGCTCGGGTGCGAGGCCGGGCCCCACCGCCGCGGTGTCAGGCGGCCGGTGGGCCGACCGACTGGGGGCGGTTCTCCCATTTGGTGGAGAGTGCGATCGCGGTACGGGTGGAGGCGACCCCGGGCGTCCGGTTCAGCCGCACGATCAGCTGCTCCAGCTCGGCGATCGTGCCGACCCGCGCCTTGAGCAGGAAGGACTCCACCCCCGCCATGAAGTAGCAGGACTCGATCTCGGGCAGCACCCGGAGCGACTCGAGCATGTCGTCGCTGTCCGCGCCGGAGTCCTCGACGATGCCGATCAGCGCGGTGACACCCAGCCCGATCGCCTCCGGCTCCACGTCCGCGCGGTAGCCGCGGATCACGCCGCTGTTCTCCAGCTTGCCGACCCGCTCGTGCACGGCCGGGGCAGAGAGGCCAACCTGCCGGGCGAGCTCGGCGTACGAGAGGCGGGCGTTTCCACGCAGCAGGTCGACGAGGCTCAGGTCGATGGCGTCCACGGAGAGTGACCTTATCCCGTTGGGCGTAACGCGACGCCTTCGGCATCCGTTGCACACAGCAGTGAGTAACTGTTCACAAACAGACGGTCAGGGCAGGGGTTGCACCAGTACCATTTACTAACTTCCCACTCAGTGCATTTTTCGCGTTTGGCGGACAGGCCAGGTCCCTGGTGCTGTAATTACCATACGTCCCTCATGACGGCTCTGGGCTCGCACCAGCCGGGGGCAGTGTGTTCAGCCAGGGGCTTCGTCGACGCGAGGAGGGGGCTGTGGACACTGGAGATCGCCTGCTGACACCGGGTGAGGTCGCCGCGCTGTTTCGGGTGGACCCGAAGACTGTGACGAGATGGGCGGCGGCCGGCCGGATAGGAAGCATCCGGACTCCAGGCGGGCATCGCCGGTTTCGGGAATCCGAGGTGCGAGCCCTGCTTGAGGGGGAGGGCATGCTGGACGAGGTGGACGAGGTCGGAAAGCCACGCAACGTGGGCCCGGCCGCCTCTACCGGGCCGGGTCCGGCCAACGCCGGCATGTACTGAACTGGTGCGGACAACGCTACGCGGACCGGGCAGCAGTCCGGTCCGCGTCCCGCTACGGTCACCCGTCGTACGCGTGACCGGGCGGGGTTGAGCAGACAGGCTCAGCTTCGGGCCGCCCCGAGCTGGCCGGACCACCGTCGGAACAGGGTGTGCGGGACGCCGAGCGCGTCCAGCACTTTGCCGGCCACGAAGTCGACCAACTGCTGCGCGCTGGCCGCCGCACCCGCGCCGTAGAAGCCGGGGCTGGCCGGCAGCACCACCGCGCCGGCGTCGTGCAACGCGATCAGGTGCTCAAGGTGACTGCGGGTCACCGGCGTCTCCCGAGGTGCCACCACCACCGGCCGGCGCTCCTTGAGGTTGACCTCGGCGGCACGCTGCAACAGGTCCTTGGAGAGCCCGATGGCGACCCCCGCGCACGCCGCCGTGCTGGCCGGCACCACCGCCATTCCGCGTACCCGGTAGGAACCGCTGCTCGGACCGGCCGCCAGGTCTCCCGCCGGCCAGTGCCGCACGTCCGCGCCGGTCACGTCCCGGCCGAGCCAGGCGGCGAGGTCCTCGGCCCAGTGCGCGTCGCGGAACGGCCGGCCGGTCTCGTCGAGCAGCGTGAGCCGCGCCGCCCGGGAGACGATCAGGTCCACCGGTTCGCCCGCGTCGAGCAGCCCGCCGAGCACGGCCGCCGCGTACGGCGTACCGGAGGCCCCGGAGACACCGACCACCCATGGTTCCCGCATGCCCCCAGCCTGCCTGGTGGGGTTCGTGCGCTGGTGGGCACCCCCGGGATCGGCCTCCGGGTGGCTCGCCCGAGATGTCCGGGCGGGCGCCTGCGTGTCCCGCGGACCTGGCATGCTGCCGGTGGCCATTCGCACCGGCAGCAGATCGCACAGGAGGCATCGGTGACGACCGGCGAGGTCCTCTGGACGCTGCGCGCCGAATGTCCGATCCCGGCCCGGCTCTCGCCGCACGCCGACCGGGTGCACGAGTGGCTGCTCCGCCTGTTGCCCGAGCTGGGCCTGCCGCTGGACGACGCCGCGCTGCGCCGGCTGAGCCGGGGAGCCTTCGCCCGGTACGCCGGCCGGCTCTACCCGGACGCCACCGAGGCCGACCTGCGGAGCCTGACCGCGCTGTTCACCTGGTTCTTCCTGGTCGACGACGCCTGCGACGGGCCGGGCCGGCTCGCTCCGGAGCAGATCCGCGCGCTGCGCAACGGCACCTTGGCGCTGCTGCACGACGGTCCCCGGGCACGACACGCCGGGTTGACCGGTCCGCTGCGGCGGCTGCTGGTGCTGGCCTGGCGGGAGCCGCGCCGCCGGATGCCGGCCCGGTGGCGGCTGCGCTTCGCCGACGCGGTGGCCCAGCACCTCGACGGGACCCGGCGGGAGGCGGCCAACAAGGAGGCGGGTCGCCGACCCGGCGTCATCGAGTACGTCGAGCTGCGGCGGGCCACGTCGGCGGCGGACGTGTCGTACCCGCTGGTGGAGTTCGTCACCGGCCGGCCGCTGCCCGACCCGGTCTACCACCACCCGCTGCTGCGCCGGGTCGCCCGCACCGGCAACGACCTGCTCTCCTGGTACAACGACCTCGCATCGCTGGACCGGGACCGGGCCACCGCGGGCGGGCACAACCTGGTGCTTGCCATGCAGGACGAGCAGGGCCTGTCGCCGGCGGAGGCGGTGGACCGGGTGGCCGAGCGCTGGCGGGAGTCGATGCGGCGCTTCGTCGCGCTGCGTGCCACGGTGCCGTCGTTCGGCCCGGCGCTGGACGAGGCGGTCACCGACCACCTCGACGGGGTCGCGTACGCGGTGCGCGGCACCATCGACTGGACGCTGGAGAGCGCCCGCTACCCCACCAGCGCCTAGGGCCGAAGGTCGAGCCGGATCACCAGGTCGAGCAGGGCGAAGGCGAACAGCGCGATGCCGACGAAGCCGTTCGCGGTGAAGAACGCCCGGTTGACCTTGCTCAGGTCGGTCGGGGTGACCACCAGGTGCTGGTAGGCGAACGCGACCGCGGTGAGCGCCAGGCCGACCCACCAGAGCCAGCCGAACCCGACCACCGCCCCGAACCAGACGAAGAGCCCGAACGTCACCACGTGCGCCACGGTGGAGGCGTGCAGCGCGAAGCGCCGGCCGTACCGGGCGGGCACGCTGTGCACCCCGATCCGCCGGTCCACCGCGTCGTCCTGGCAGGCGTAGATCAGGTCGAAGCCACCGATCCACAGCCCGACCGCCGCGCCGAGCAGCCAGGCCGGCCAGGAGCCGTCCAGGGTGCCGGTGACGGCCAGCCAGGCGCCGACCGGGCCGACCGCCTGGGCGACCGCGAGGATCGCGTGCGGCCAGTTGGTGAACCGCTTGCCGTACGGGTAGACCACCAGCGGCACCACGGCGAGCGGCGCCAGCACCAGGCAGAGCGGGTTGAGCAGAGCGGCGGCGGAGAGGAAGACCACCAGCGCGACGACCGCGCCGGTCCAGGCCGTGCGCACGCTCACCGCGCCGGTGACCAGCTCCCGCGCGGCGGTACGCGGGTTCCGCGCGTCGATCCGCCGGTCGAGGATCCGGTTGGCGGCCATCGCGAACGTCCGCGCCCCGACCATCGCCACGGTGATCAGCAGCAGGTCCACCCAGCGCACCCGGCCGCCGTTGACCTGCATCGCGGTCAGCGCCGACAGGTACGCGAACGGCAGCGCGAAGACCGAGTGTTCGATGGCGACGAGTTTGAGGAACGACTTGATTCGGCCCGGCCGTTCGGCCGGCGCGTCGAGGACCGCCATCAGATGCCGTACTCCTTCCAGCGCTTGTCGACCAGGGCGGTGACCTCCGGCGACATGCTCATCTCCTCCGGCCAACCGCGGGTGTAACCCTCGGTGGGGAGCTTGCGGGTCGCGTCAACGCCCACCTTGCCGCCCCAGAACTGCTGGTACGACGAGTGGTCGAGGTGATCGACCGGGCCCTCGGTGAGCAGCAGGTCGCGCGCGTAGTCGACGTTGCCGAAGGCGCGGAAGGCGACCTCGTTGTAGTCGTGCACGTCGCAGTCCTCGTCGACGATCACGATCAGCTTGGTCAGCGACATCAGGTGCGCGCCCCAGATCGCGTTCATCACCTTCTGCGCGTGCTTCGGGTAGCGCTTGCGGATCGACACGATCGCGCAGTTGTGGAAGACGCCGGCGGCCGGCAGGTCGTAGTCCACGATGTCCGGGATCAGCAGCTTGAGCAGCGGCTGGAAGATCCGCTCGGTGGCCTTGCCGAGGGCGTGGTCCTCCTGCGGCGGCTTGGAGGTGACGATCGAGTGGTAGACCGGCTTGCGCTGCATGGTCATCGCCTCGATGTGCAGCACCGGGAACGGCTCGACCGGCGTGTAGAAGCCGGTGTGGTCGCCGAACGGGCCCTCGGGCAGCCGCTCGCCCGGCTCCAGGTAGCCCTCCAGCACGATCTGCGCGTGGGCCGGCACCTGCAGCGGCACGGTGAGGCAGTCGACCATCTCCACCCGCTCGCCGCGCAGGAACCCGGCGAACAGGTACTCGTCGATGTCGCCGGGCAGCGGCGCGCTGGCCGCGTACGAGACGACCGGGTCGCAGCCGATCGCGACCGCGACCGGCAGGCGCTGCCCGAGCCGCTCGGCGACCGCGTGGTGGGCGGTGGAGTCCTTGTGGATCTGCCAGTGCATGCCCAGGGTGTTGCGGCCGTGCTGCTGGAGCCGGTACAGCCCGAGGTTGCGCTTGCCGGTCTCCGGGTGCTTGGTGTGGGTGAGGCCGTAGTTGTGGAAGATCCCGCCGTCGCCGGGCCACACCTGGAGCCCGGGCAGCCGGTTCAGGTCGACGTCCTCACCCCGGTAGACGACCTCCTGGCAGGGCGCGGTCTTCACCTTGCGCGGCGGCACCGACTTGAGCTGCATGACCTTGCCCAGGCCCTCGCGGATGCCGGACCAGCCCACCGGCAGCTCCGGCTTGATCAGCGCGCCGATCCGGGCCCCGATCTCGTCCAGCGAGTCGACGCCGAGCGCCATGGCCATCCGCTTCTCGGTGCCGAACAGGTTGATCGCCACCGGCATCTCGCCCCGGGTGGGGCGCTCGAACAGCAGCGCCGGTCCGCCGGCCCGGACCGTGCGGGTGACCACCTCGCTGATCTCCAGGGTCGGGTCGACCGGGACGTCGACCCGGCGCAGTTCGCCCGCGCGCTCCAGGGCCGCGAGGAAGTCCTTGAGGTCGGTGTACGGGAAGCCACGAGCCGCCATGCCCGCCAGTCTCCCGCACCGCGTCCCGCGCGGACGAAGCCGGGTGCTGTGACGCTCGCAATGGCCCGGGACCGGTCCCGACGCGCGCCTAGATCCACTCGACTTCCGGGAAGTCGGGGTGTCCCGCAGCGTTCGACAGACCGACTTCCCAGACGTCGTGTTGATCAACGGGCGCGGACGGCGGGTGGCGGCTCAGGCGGCGGGCGTCCAGGCATGGGCGGCCAACGGCGGGTCGAGCGGCGCGCGGGTGAGCCGGTTGGCGAAGGCGGAGATGGTGTACGCACCGACGCCGAGCACCACGTCCAACGCGTGCCGTGGTTGGTAGCCGGCGGAGAGGAAGTCGTCCAACTCGTCGTCGGGCACCGCGCCCCGGTGGTCGAGCACGGCCAGCGTGAATCGGCGCAGTGCCTCCAGCCGTGGCTCGGCCAGCGCCGTGCGGGCGCGCAGCGCGGTGATCAGCTCGGTGCTCGCGCCGAGCTGGGTGAGCTTGCCGGTGTGCAGGGAGACGCAGACGTGGCACTCGTGGGTGGTCGAGACGGTCAGGATGACCACCTCCCGCTCCAAGGGTGTGAGGGCGGTCTGTTCGAAGCCCGCGCTCGCGGTGAAGAAGCCGGCGAGCAGTTGTGGCGACCCGGCCATCAGCCCCACCGGGGTCGGCAGCCAGCCGAGGCGGCGGCGTACTCCCTCGACGGTCGGGCGGGCGGCGGCGGGCGCGGTGTCGACGGTGTGGGCGGTGAAGACGGACATGGTTACCTGCTCTCGCAGCGTGGGTGTCGGCGACGCGTCCGGTAGGATGGTCAACGTGGTTGACGAAATAGTAAACGAGGTTGTCGAAGATGGCAACGGCTGATCCGGGACGGCCGGGCTTCCTGCTGCCCCTGCTGCTGTTGGCCGGCTTCCGTACGCTCATCGACGACCTGCACGCCGAGTTGGCCCGCGAGGGGCATCCGGAGCTGCGACCACTGCATGGGTTCGTGCTCCAGGCCGTCGGCCCCGACGGCACCACCGCCAGCGAGCTGGGGCAGCGGCTGGGCGTCTCGAAGCAGGCGGCCGGCAAGACGGTGGACCGGCTGGTCGCCCTCGGCTACCTGGAGCGGGCCGACGACCCGCGGGACGCCCGGCGCAAGCTGGTCCGGATGACCGAGCGCGGGCACGACGGGTTACGACGCTCGGCGGTCATCTTCGACCAGCTCCGGCAGCGATGGGCGGACACGCTCGGCCCGGAGCGGGTCACCGCCATTGAGGACGACCTGCGCAGCGTCACCCCCGCGAACTGGTTCCGCCTCGACGTGCCCGGCTGGTTCGGCGCCTGACCGCGGGAAATGTCACCGGCTCTGGCGCCCCGACCCCGCGGGGGCGGAGCCTGAGGGCATGTCGGACGCGTACATCGTCGGGGACCCGGACGGACTCTCACCCCTGTTGGCCGAGCTGCGCGACGCGGTCGCCCGGGAGCTGCACGCGCAGCTCGCGCTGCGCGCGGAACGCATCGAACTGGCCGACGTGCCGGAGGTGGCCTACCAGGTCACCCTGCGAATCGACGAGCTGCTCAGTCGAGGCCGCCGTACGAGTGCAGGCCGGTGAAGAAGATGTTCACGCCGAACAGGTTCATCAGCATGGTGAGGAAGCCGAGCACCGCCAGCCAGGTGGCCACGTTGCGCTTGACGCTGGGCGTGGCCCGGGCGTGCAGGTAGCCCGCGTACACCACCCAGGAGATGAACGCCCAGGTCTCCTTCGGGTCCCAGCCCCACGGCCGTCCCCAGGCCGCCTCGGCCCAGACCGCCCCGGCGATCACCGCGAAGGTGAAGATCGGGAAGGCGAAGGCATGCAGCGCGAAGGTCAGCCGCTCCAGGCTGACCGCACCCGGCAGACGCTTGGCCAGGGTGTACGGGAAGCTCCGCTTGCCCTGCTCGTACCCGGCGCGCATCAGGTAGCCGACCGCCGGCACCACGCCGAGCAGGAAGATGCCCGACGAGAAGACGATCGTCGAGACGTGGATGACGAACCAGTACGAGTTGAGCGCCGGCACCAGCGGCACGATCGGCACGTACAGCACCAGCTCGGCGGTGGCCACCAGCAGCACCATCACCAGGGTGAGGAACAGCCCGAGCTTGCGCAGCGACGGGCGCTTCCAGAGCACCACCAGCCAGGCCGCGACCCCGATGAACGTCACCGTGAGCACGAACTCGTACATGTTGCCCCAGGGCATCCGGTCGGCCGCGAGGCCCCGCGTGACCAGCGCCGCCAGGTGCAGCGCGGCCGCGAGCCCGGTGGCCCCGACCGCGATCAGTCCGGCGATCCGGGCACGCCGCGCCGAGCGGTCCACCACGGCCGACGGCGGGACCGGCGCGGGCGACGCGGGTACGCCGCCGCCCCCGACGCCGGCGCCCACCAGCTCGCGGGCGGGAGCCGCGGCGACCCGGGCGCGAGTGTTGCCGAGTGCGTACTCCACGGCATGGCAGATCATCGCGACCAGGTACGCCAGGATCGCGAAGGTCACCAGATTGTCGGAGAGTGCGGACATCACTCGGTCCCTTCTCGCACGCCGGCCCGGTCACTGGAGTCAGCACCCGTGCCCGGTCGCTCATCACCGCGGACCGCGGCGACGAGCTGGGCGAACTCGTCGGCGAACCCTGGATAGTCGGTGCGCGGCAACCCGCCGACCTCCATCAAACTACTACCGCCCGTCGGAGATCCTTCCGCGGGGTCGGCCGGCATCACCCGGAAGAACACCCGGCGGCGCCGCCCGAACAGCGACCCCATCAGCCCCACCAGCAGGAAACCGCAGCTGATCAGCAGCATCGTCGAGCCGGGGTCGTGCCGCACGGAGAGGGTCACGTACCGCTCGGTGCCCAGGAACTCGACCTTGCTGCCGTCGTCCAACGTCCAGGTCTCGCCCTTGCGGAGCAGCTTGGTGCCGACCTCCTTGACCTTGCCGGTCCGCACCTGCCGCTGGTCGAGCTGGTAGATCGAGCCGGGGATGCCGGCGTCCAGGCCGAGGTTGCCCCGGTAGGCGACCAGGTTGAGCGCCGGGTTGCGCTCGGTCGGGTACTCCGAGCGGGCGAACGGTGCCTGCTGCGGGGCCGTGGGCAGGTAGATGCCGGTGAACGCCATCTGCTCGTCCGGCGCGCGCTGCCCGGTCCGCGGGTCGACGTTCGCGTCCGGGAAGGCCGCCAGCCCCTCGCCGGTCAGGCCCATGTCGCCGGTGGTCAGGAACGGCTCGTCGCTGACCTGGGAGCGGCCGAACCGGTCGGTGTAGCGGATGACCGGGGCGTACCCGTGGCCCAGCAGGTAGACGTTCGCGTCGTTCAACCGCAGTGGTGAGTTCACCGAGAAGTCCGCGCTGCGGGTCGGCTCGTCGGGGCCGTCGACGGTCACCCGGGCGTTGAAGAACTCCGGCTGGCCGGAGGCCAGGAACCGGGCCTGGAAGTCGTCCAGCCGCAGGCAGAAGCGGGGCAGGTCCTCGCTGTCGACCCGAGGGCCGAGCTTCGTCTCGGCGTACTGCTGCCGGGTGTTGCAGAAGGCGTTGTCCGTGCCCGCCACCAGCAGCCGGTTGCCGCTCCAGCCGTACCACGAGCCGAGCGCGACGCCGATCAGCACGGCGATCAGCGAGGTGTGGAACAGCAGGTTGCCGGTCTCCTTGAGATAGCCCTTCTCGGCGGAGACCTCGTCGCCGCGCACCTCCACCCGCCACCGCCGCTTGCGCAGCACCTCGGCGATGGCCGCCGCGCCACCCGCCGGGGCGGGCAGCAGCGCGTGCTGCGGCAACCGCTTCATCCGCTTCGGCACGGCCGGCGGCCGGGACCGCAGCGCCCGGACGTGGTCGCGCAGGCGGGGCGTGATGCAGCCGATCAGCGAGGTGAACAGCAGCAGGTAGATCGCGGAGAACCAGACCGAGCCGAAGACCTCGAACGCGCCGATCCGGTCCAGCCGGGGGGCCAGATCCGGGTGGTCGGTAAAGTACTGGTTGACCTTCTCCGGGCTGATCCCGCGCTGCGGCAGCACCGAGCCGGGGATGGCGGCGACCGCGAGCAGGAAGAGCAGGATCAGCGCCGTACGCATGCTGGTCAACTGCCGCCACGAGTTGCGCAGCAGCGCCAGCAGCCGGTTGGGGCGGCGCCGGGGCGCCGGGGCCGCGGTCTCCGGCCGGTCGTCCACGACCGTCATCAGATGCTCACCTCGCCCACCCCGACGGTGGTCTGCAACCAGATCACGAAGCTCTGCCATCCGCCGGTGACCAGCGCCAGGCCGATCAGGATGAGCAGGGCGCCGCCGACCCGGGTGACCCAGCGGCTGTTGCGCCGGACGGCGCGGAAGACCCCGAGCAGGCGCTGGAAACCCAGCCCGAAGACGACGAACGGTATCCCCAGCCCGAGGCAGTACGCCACGGCGAGCACCACGGCGCGGTCGCTCTGCCCGCTCGCGGTGGCCATGCCCATCACCGCGCCGAGCGTGGGGCCGGTGCAGGGCACCCAGCTGAGCGCGAAGACCGCGCCGAAGACCGGTGCGCCGAGCAGCCCTGCGGACGGCAGCCGGGAGATCCGGAACTCCCGTTGCAGGGCCGGGATCATCCCGAGGTAGCCCAGCCCGAGCACGATGATCAGCACGCCGATCACGATCTCCAGCTGGCGCTCGTAGTCGAAGAAGACCCGACCGATGCTCGCGAACAGGATCGCGGTGGCCACGAAGACGACGGTGAAGCCGGCGATGAAGAGCAGCGTTCCCGCGAGCACCCGGCCCTTGACGGCACCGGCCCGTGCGATCCGCTCCCTTACCGCGACACCCCCGCCGTCGCCGTCGCGTGCCTCCGCAGCGTTAAGAGGGGGCCCTTCCTCTACCGCAGGCGTTAATAAGGTGCCCTTCCTTGCACTGCCTTCGAGGTCGGAGCCGGCGAGGCCGGTGACGTACGAGAGGTAGCCGGGGACCAGCGGGAGCACGCATGGGGAGAGGAAGCTGACCAGGCCGGCGAGCGCCGCGGCGCCGATGGCGAGCAGCAGCGGCCCGCTCAGGGCCAACTCCCGGAAGGTCTCGCCCATCAGTTCGGCGCCGGTTTCTCGGCCGCGATCCGTTCGACGATCGGTTGCAGGCCCTCCTGCTTGACCGCCGCCCGGATCACCGTGGCGATCCGGCCCTCCCGGTCCAGCACCACCGTCGCCGGGATGCTGTTCGGCGGAATGTCCAGGGCGAGCGCCAGCTTGCTCGGCGGGTCGAACAGGCTCGGATAGGTGACCCGGCCCTCCTCGAACGCCTTGGCCTTGTCCCGCTGGTCCTGCACGTTGATGCCGAGGAAGTTCACCCCGGAGCCCTTGGTGGCCTGGTAGGTCGCTTCCAGGTCGTCCGCCTCCGCGCGGCACGGCGCGCACCAGGAACCCCAGAAGTTGACCACCACGACCTGGCCGCGGGCCTCGCTGACGTCGTAGCTGCCGCCGGTGAGCAGTTCACCGGCGAGCGTCGGAGGTGCCGAACGCTGGTCCGGAGCGCACTCGATGACCCCGTCGGAGGTGGTCGTGCAGGTCTTCTCCCGGCCCTGCGACGTGCAGCCGACCAGCGCCACCGCGGCGACGGTGGCGAGCAGGCCGGCGGTCCACCTCCGGGCGTTCATCAGGCGCCCTTGGCCGTCCGGGCGGTCGCGGAGAGGGCGATCAGGTGCGCTGCCGGCTCGCTGTAGCCGATGCCCACCACCTTCGCGCCGTCGAAGTGGAACGACGTGAGGCTGGCCAGCCCGCACTGCCGCCTGCGCGGGTCGTGCCAGAGCCGCTTGCGCTCGACGTACCGGCGCAGCGTCCAGATCGGGAGCTGGTGCGAGACCAGCACCGCCTCGCGTCCCTCGGCGGCGACCCGGGCGGCGTGCACGGCGGCGAACATCCGCTCCGCGATGACCCGGTACGCCTCGCCCCAGGACGGGGTCACCGGGTCGCGCAGCACCCACCAGTTGCGCGGGTCGCGGAACGACCCGTCGCCCGGCGACACCTTCTTGCCCTCGAACCAGTTGGCGCTCTCGATCAGCCGCTCGTCCACCCCGACCGGCAGCCCGAACTGGGCGGCGATCGGCTCGGCGGTCTGCTGTGCGCGCTCCAGCGGGCTGGCCACCACGTGCACGATCTCCCGCTCGGCCAGCCCCTGCGCGGCGGCCTTGGCCATCTGCACACCCAGCTCGGAGAGGCGGAAACCGGGCAGCCGGCCGTAGAGGATCTGGTCGGGGTTGTGCACCTCGCCGTGCCGAAGCACGTGGACCACCGTCTTGCTCACTGCTGCGCCCCCCTCGTTCGCGACTGCGGGGCTCGCAAAACCGGCTCACTCCTCGCGCTCACCGCTACCCCCCGTGACCCGCCGCTGCCGCCGCGTTGGCCGCCGTCGGCAGCGCGGCGGCGATCTGCTCCAGAGCGGCGTCGTCGATCGCCGCCGACACGAACCACGACTCGAACGCGCTTGGCGGCAGGTAGACGCCGGCGGCGAGCATCGCGTGGAAGAACGCCTTGAACGCCGGCACCTGCTGCGTGCGGGCGCTGTCGTAGTCGACCACGTCGGCGTCGGTGAAGAAGATGGAGAACATGCTGCCCGCGTACGACAGTCGGTGCGGGACCCCGGCGGCGGCCAGCGCGTCGGCGGCCAGCTTGCCCACGACGGCGGCGGTCTGGTCGAGGCGGCGGTACAGCTCGTCGTCGGCCAGCCGCAGGGTGGCCAGGCCGGCGGCGCAGGCCAGCGGGTTACCGGAGAGCGTGCCGGCCTGGTAGACCGGGCCGGCCGGGGCGAGCCGCGCCATGATCTCGGCGCGCCCGCCGAACGCGGCGGCGGGCAGCCCGCCACCCATGACCTTGCCGTACGTCCACAGGTCGGCGTCGGACGGGTCGAGGCCGTGCCAGCCGGCGCGGGACACCCGGAACCCGGTCATCACCTCGTCCACCACGAGCAGCGCGCCGTGCGCGTGCGCGATCCGGGCGAGCTGCTGGTTGAAGCCGTCGCGGGGGGCGACCACACCCATGTTGCCGGCGGCGGCCTCGGTGATCACCGCGGCGATGTGCGGACCCTCGGCGGCGAAGGCCTCCTCGACCGCCCTGATGTCGTTGTACGGCAGCACGATCGTCTCGCTGGCCGCCGCGCCGGTGACGCCGGGCGAGTCGGGCAGGCCCAGGGTGGCCACGCCGGAGCCGGCGGACGCGAGCAGCGCGTCGACGTGCCCGTGGTAGCAGCCGGCGAACTTAACGATCTTGGAGCGGCCGGTGAAGCCGCGGGCCAGCCGGATCGCCGACATGGTCGCCTCGGTGCCGGAGTTGACCAGGCGTACCTGCTCCACCGGCGTCCGGTCGACGATCTCGGCGGCCAGTTCCACCTCAGCCGGGGTGGGGGTGCCGAAGCTGGTGCCCAGAGCGGCGGCGGCCTGCACGGCGTCCACCACCTCCGGGTGCGCGTGCCCGAGGATCAGCGGACCCCAGGAGCAGACCAGGTCCACGTAGCGGCGGCCGTCGGCGTCGTGCAGCCAGGGACCCTCGCCTCGAACCATGAAGCGGGGGGTGCCGCCGACCGCCTGGAAGGCGCGCACAGGGGAGTTCACCCCGCCTGGCACGATGGCGCGGGCGCGGTGGAACAGGGCCTCGGAGGCCGGAGCGTCGGCCGGGTAGCGGCCGGATCCGGCGGAGAAGGTGTCGGTCACGATGCCGCCATTGTGTCAGCGGCGGACGGCCAATCAGCAGCCACCCCGGGCTGGGGTTACCGGGCTCACCCGCCTCCGGCCCCCGGCCGCGGCGCCGACACGGGACGGCGGTGGCTGTCGGCCTCGACAGGCCGGGTCGTCCGGATCGCGCTAGGCTGACCGGGTGGATCGCGCCGAACTGTCCATCACGCTCCACCGGACGGGCGACGAAGCCGTGCTGCGCCTGGCCGGTGAGATCGACATGCTCACGGCCGCGCAGCTCTCCACCGTGGTCAACGAGGTGCTGGCCGACCCGCCCCCGCGGATCGTGCTCGACCTGGGTGGCGTCACCTTCTGCGACTCGCAGGGCCTGGGCACCCTGGTCGTGCTCAGCCGCAAGGCCAGCCATGCCCAGAGCCTGCTGATGCTGACCCACGTGGGCGACTTCCTGATCCGCGTCCTGGACATCACCGGCCTCCGCAGCGCCCTGATGATCCGCAACGACCAGCCCGCGGGCTGACCCCTCCCCCTCCCCGCCGGCCCGCGCCTCCCCTGTTGATCATGAAGTTATTGCCACTTCCTGTCCCATTTGTCGGCAATAACCTCATGATCAACGCCTTGGATCGGGCCGGTCAGGGGGTGGGGACGTCCCGGGTTTGGAAGGTTTTCAGGGCTGCCGCGGTCAGGGCGGCTGTCACGGCGGCCAGGGCGACCAGCGGGGTGACGGTCCAGTCGGGGCCGAGGACCTGTGGGGTGTGGGTGAACGGGGAGAGGTCCAGCGCCCATTGGTCCAGCTCCAGCACCGCACCGAGCTGACCGAGCAGCAGGCAGCCGGCGAGCACCGCCCAGGCGCCCGTGGAGAACCGGGGCAGCCAGCCGACCAGCAACGCCGCCAGCCCGGCCAGCACCCAGGCCGCCGGCACCTGGGCCAGGCCGGCACCGAGCAGCCGGGGCAGCTCGCCCCCGACGTCGCCCACGCTGAGGCCGTATGCCAGCCCGGTGGCGAGCCCGGTCACGGAGAGCACCACCGCCGGGCCGAGCAGGGCGAAGAGCAGGTGCGCCGCCAGCCAGCGGGTCCGGCTCACCGCCGTGGCGAGCAGCGGTTCAGCCCGCCCGGCGGTCTCCTCCGCCCGCGCCCGCAGCGCGGCCTGGATGCCGTACCCGGCGGCGGCCAGCGCGGTCAGGCTCAACGTCCCACCGAGGTACGCCTCCGCGAGCGCGGAGGTGCCACCCAACCGTGCCAGGATCTCGGCGACCTGCTGATTGCCCTGCACCGCGTCGCCGGCGGCATCCGCCGCGCCGCCGAGCACCAGGCCGAGCAGCCCGAACCCGACGGTCCAGCCGAGCAACTGGCCCCGATGCAGCCGCCAGGCCAGGCCGAACGGGCCCGCCAGCCGCGGCCCCGCGGTCGCCGGTCCGAGCTGGGGCGGGAACACCCCGGCGCCGAGGTCGCGGCGCACCGAGACGGGGTACGCGACGAGCGCGACCACCGCACTGAACAGCACCGGCAGCAGCAGCACCCACCAGCGCTCGTCGGCGAAGGCCCGAACCCGGGCCGACCAGCCCAGCGGGGAGAGCCAGCTCAGCCACTCCGCGCTCCCGCCGGTGCCGCCGGAACCCCCCGCGTCGCCGGCCAGCCGCAGCACGAAGGCCAGCCCGAGCGCGGCCAGGCCGATCCCGCGCGCCCCGGTCGCGCTCTCGGTGAGCTGCGCGGCCAGCCCGCCGAGCGTGGCGAAGACGATGCCGGTGAGCGCCAGCCCGGCGCCGAAGAGCAGCGAGCCGGCACCGGGCAGGCCTGCGGCGACCAGGCTGCCGGCGGTGAGCAGGCCGAGAAGCAGGTTCGCGGCGTACGTCACCAGCAGCGCGGCGGTCAGCCCGGCGTACCGGCCCAGCACCGTGGCGCCGAGCAGCTCGCGCCGGCCGGCCTCCTCTTCCGTCCGGGTGTGCCGGACCACGGTGAGCACGCTGACCAGTGCGGCGATCAACGCCAGCAGGCCGGCCCGCTGGACGGTGAGCGCGCCGACGCTGTCGCCGTACACCGGGCCGAGCAGGGCGACGATCGACGGGTTGCTCGCCGTACCGGCCAGGTACGTGGCCCGCTCGGCGGCGGTCGGGTACAGCTCGGCGTACGTGCCGGCGTAGCTGGCCGGCAGCACGGCCAGCAGCAGGATCCAGATCGGCAGCACGACCCGGTCCCGGCGCAGGATCAGTCGCACCAGGTGCCTCGTGCCGGTGAACGCGCTCATGAGCGCACCGCCGGCTCGGCCTGGTAGTGCCGCAGGAACAGTTCCTCCAGCGTCGGCGGCTGGCTGACCAGGCTGCGTACGCCGATCTCGGTGAGTCGGCGCAGGGCGGCGTCCAGCGCGCCGTTCTCCACGTCGAAGCGCACCCGGGGCCCGTCCACGCGCAGGTCGTGCACGCCGGCCAGCTTCCCCAGCCCGTCGACCGGGCCGGTCAGCTCGGCTTCGATCGAGGTTCGTCGCAGGTGGCGCAGGTCGGTCAGGGTGCCCGTCTCGACGTCCCGACCGTTGCGGATGATCGTCACCCGGTCGCAGAGCGCCTCCACCTCGGCCAGGATGTGGCTGGAGAGCAGCACGGTGCGGCCGTCGGCCTTCGCCCGGTGGACCCAGTGCTGGAAGACCTCCTCCATCAGCGGGTCCAGGCCGGAGGTCGGCTCGTCCAGGATGAGCAGTTCGGCGTCCGAGGCGAGGGCGGCCACCAGGCCGACCTTCTGCCTGTTGCCCTTGGAGTACGCCCGGCCCTTCTTGCGCGGGTCCAGCTCGAACGAGTCGAGCAGCTCGGCCCGGCGGGCCGGGTCGAGACCGCCGCGCATCCGGCCGAGCAGGTCGATGACCTCCCCGCCGGAGAGGTTGGGCCAGAGCGTCACGTCGCCCGGCACGTACGCCAGCCGGCGGTGCAGGGCCACCGCGTCGCGCCACGGGTCACCACCGAGCAGTCGGACGGCCCCCGCGTCCGCCCGCAGCAGGCCGAGCAGCGCTCGGATGGTGGTCGATTTGCCGGCGCCGTTCGGGCCGAGGAAGCCGTGCACCTCGCCGGCGCGGACGGTCAGGTCGAGACCGTCGAGCGCCCGGGTCCGGCCGAAGGTCTTGACCAGGCCGGACACCTCAATGGGAGTTTCCATGTATCGGAAGCTACACTCGTTTCACAAAGTTGTGAAGACTGTGAGATCCGGGGCACCATCGGGGCCACACGAGCAGGCAGGAGAGATCGTCATGGCAGCCACCGACGGCCACGACCCGGTGCACCTATTCGTCGAGCGGATGGCGTTGACCTTCGCCGAGGTCGGTTCTCCGCGGATGGCCGCCCGGGTGCTGTTCACCGTGATGAGCTCGGACGACCCGTTGACCGCCGCCGAGATCGGCGAGCGGCTCGGAGTGAGCGCGGCGGCGGTCAGCGGTGCGGTCCGCTACCTCACCCAGTTCAGCATGCTGGTCCGCGAACCGGTCCCGAGGTCCCGCCGGGATCGCTACCGGATGCCGGACAACCCCTGGTACGAGGCGACCATCACCAAGACCGGGATCTACAAGGCGTTCATCGACGTCGCCGAGTCCGGGGTGGCCGCCCTCGGGCCAGACACGCCGGCCGGCGAACGAGTGGCCGAGATGCGCGACTTCTTCCTCTTCGTGCAAGAGGAAATCGACTCGCTGGGCGAGCGCTGGCGGGCCCGGCGCGCCGCCACCGGCCACATCCGGCCCGGCGAGGCCTGAGCGTCCCGGTCAGGAGGTGTTGCCCCAGCGGGCCTGCTCGAGCAGCCGCACCGCACGGTCCCGGCTCTCCGGCTCGTCGGAGCGGAGCAGCGTGGTCGCCTCGTCGACCGCGTCGGTGAGCCGCCGCCACTGCGTGTCGCGCTCCCGCACCAGGTCCGACTGGGCGGCCAACTGCCGGGTCTTCACCCACAGCTCGACGAAGACCGACACCTTGGCCCGCAGCACCCACGGATCGAACGGCTTGGTCAGGTAGTCCACCGCGCCCACCTGGTACCCGCGCAGGGCGAGCTGCGCGTCCCGGTCAGCGGCGGTGAGGAAGATGATCGGCACGTGCCGGGTCCGCTCCCGGCGCTTGATGTGGCTGGCCGTCTCGAAGCCGTCCATGTCCGGCATCTGCGCGTCCAGCAGGATCACCGCGAAGTCGTCCACCAACAGCTGCTTGAGCGCCGCCTCGCCGCTCTCCACCGCCACCGACTGAACCGGCAGGCCCTGGAGGATCGCCTCCAGGGCCATCAGATTTTCCCGCCGGTCGTCCACGAGCAGCGCCTTGGCCATCTGGGTCACGAAGTCTCCTCGGTCCGGCTGCCGCTGATCCAGGACGACATCAACTCGATCAGATCGTCCAGGTCTACCGGCTTGGTGATGTAGTCGCTGCCCCCGGCCGCGAGCGCCGACTCACGGTCGCCCGGCATCGCCTTCGCGGTAAGGAAGACGACCGGAAGGTCGGCGAACCGGTGGTTACGCCGGATCTGGCGGGTGGTCTCGTACCCGTCCTGGTCCGGCATCATGGCGTCCATCAGCACGATGTCCACCTCCGGATGCTCGGCCAGCAGGCGGACGCCGTCCGCCCCGTTGTCCGAGTACAGCACGGTCATCCCGTGCAGCTCCAACGCGCTGGTCAGGGCGAAGACGTTGCGCACGTCGTCGTCCACGATCAGCACGGTCGCGCCGTCCAGCTGTCGGGTGGCCGGCGCCTCCGGCCGCTGCGGCAGCAGCTCCAGCGGCGGCATCAGCAGCGACGACGGCAGGCCGGCACGCTGCGGGGACGGTGGCGCAGGCGCGACCACCGCATCCGGGGCCAGCACGTGCGGCACGAACAGGGTGAAGGTCGACCCCTGCCCCGGCGCCGACGCCACCGTGATCGTGCCGCCGATCAGCCGAGCCAGATCACGGCTGATCGACAGGCCCAGGCCGGTGCCACCGTAACGGCGGCTGGTGGTGCCGTCCGCCTGCTGGAACGCCTCGAAGATGATCGACAGCTTGTCGTCGGAGATGCCGATCCCGGTGTCGATCACGGTGAACGCGATCACCTGCTGGGCGTTGGTCAACGCCGGAACGTCGAACACCACGTTCTCCGCCGCCGGGCCGATCCGCAACGTCACCGCGCCGTTGTCGGTGAACTTCACCGCGTTGGAGAGCAGATTGCGCAGGATCTGCTGCAACCGCTGCGCGTCGGTGACCAGCGCCGGCGGCAGATCCTTGCTCACCCGCACCTGGAAGTCCAGGCCCTTCTCCTCGGCCTCCGGTGCGAACGCCTGCTCCACGTAGCCGCGAATCTCCGCGAACCGGATCTCGGTCGGCTCGACGTCCATCCGCCCTGCCTCGATCTTGGACAGGTCCAGGATGTCGTCGATCAGCCTGAGCAGGTCCGAGCCGGCGCTGTGGATGGTCCGGGCGAACTCGATCTGCTTCGGGTTGAGGTTCTGCTCCGAGTTCTCCGCCAGCAGCCGGGCCAGCAGCAGCAACGAGTTCAGCGGCGTCCGCAGCTCGTGGCTCATGTTGGCCAGGAACTCCGACTTGTACGCCGAGGCCCGGGTGAGCTGCTGCGCCTTCTCCTCCAGGCCGAGCCGGGCCAGCTCGATCTCCCGGTTCTTCGTCTCGATGTTGCCCTTCTGCTCGAAGAGCAGCGTGGCCTTCTCCTCCAGCTCGGCGTTGGTGCGCTGCAACTCCGCGGACTGCTCCTGGAGCTCGTGCGCCAGCCGCTGCGACTGGGCCAGCAGCTCCTCCGTACGCCGGTTGGCCTGGATGGTGTTGACCGCGATGCCGATGGTCAGCACCAGCCGCTCCAGGAACGACAGGTGCAGCTCGGAGAAGGCCGCCACGCTGGCGAACTCGATCACCCCGAGCAGCTCCCCCTCGAACAGCACGGGGAGCACCACCAGATCGGACGGGGGTGTCTCGGCCAGCCCCGAGCGCAGGGTGAGCCGGCTGTTCGGGGAGGCGCTGACCCGGATCGTCCGGCGGGAGAGCGCGGTCTGCCCGACCAGCCCCTCGCCCGGCCCGAAGGTGACGTCGTGCCCCCGCGCCACGTACCCGTAGGAGGAGGTCAACCGCAGCCGCATGCTGCCGTCGGTGTCGTCGGCCAGGAAGAAGGCGCCGAGCTGGGCGTCGACCAGCGGGGTCACCTCGGTCATGATCATGCGGCAGACCTCGCCCAGGTCCCGCTGGCCCTGCAACAGACCGCCGATGCGGGCCAGGTTCGAGTCCAGCCAGCCCTGCTCGGCGTTCTTCTTGGTCGTCTCCCGAAGGGTGACGATCATCTGGTTGATGTTGTCCTTCAGCTCGGCGACCTCGCCCTGCGCCTTGACCGCGATCCGCTGGGTCAGGTCGCCGCGGGTCACCGACGTGGACACCTGCGCGATGGCCCGCAGCTGGGTGGTCAGCGTCGAGGCGAGCTGGTTGACGTTCTCGGTGAGGTCCCGCCAGGTGCCGGAGACACCCTTCACCTGCGCCTGACCGCCCAGCTTGCCCTCGATGCCGACCTCACGGGCCACCCGGGTCACCTCGTCGGCGAACGACGAGAGCTGGTCCACCATCGTGTTGACCGTGGACTTCAGCTCCAGGATCTCGCCCTGCGCGTCCACCGTGATCTTCTGGCTCAGGTCGCCCTTGGCCACGGCAGTGGTCACCGAGGCGATGTTGCGGACCTGGCTGGTCAGGTTCGACGCCATCGAGTTGACGTTGTCGGTCAGGTCCCGCCAGGTGCCGGAGACACCCTTCACCTGCGCCTGACCGCCCAGCTTGCCCTCGGTGCCCACCTCACGGGCCACCCGGGTCACCTCGTCGGCGAACGACGACAACTGGTCCACCATCGTGTTGACCGTGGACTTCAACTCCAGGATCTCGCCCCGAGCGTCCACCGTGATCTTCTGTGACAGGTCACCCTTCGCCACCGCCGTCGAGACCTGGGCGATGTTGCGCACCTGGGCCGTCAGGTTCGACGCCATCGAGTTGACGTTGTCGGTCAGGTCCCGCCAGGTGCCGGCGACCCCGCGTACCTGCGCCTGGCCGCCCAGCTTGCCCTCGGTGCCCACCTCGCGGGCCACCCGGGTCACCTCGTCGGCGAACGACGACAGCTGGTCCACCATCGTGTTGACCGTGGACTTCAACTCCAGGATCTCGCCCCGAGCGTCCACCGTGATCTTCTGGCTCAGGTCGCCCTTCGCGACGGCCGTGGTCACCGAGGCGATGTTGCGGACCTGGCTGGTCAGGTTCGACGCCATCGAGTTCACGTTGTCCGTCAGGTCCCGCCACGTACCGCTGACGCCCTTGACCTGCGCCTGGCCGCCCAGGTTGCCCTCGGTGCCCACCTCGCGCGCGACCCGGGTCACCTCGTCGGCGAACGACGACAACTGGTCCACCATCGTGTTGACCGTGTTCTTCAGCTCCAGGATCTCGCCCTGGGCGTCCACCGTGATCTTCTGCGACAGGTCACCCTTGGCGACCGCCGTGGAGACCTGAGAGATGTTGCGGACCTGGCTGGTCAGGTTGCCGGCCAGCTGGTTGACGTTCTCGGTGAGGTCCCGCCAGGTGCCGGAGACCCCGCGTACCTGGGCCTGACCGCCCAGCTTGCCCTCGATGCCCACCTCGCGGGCCACCCGGGTCACCTCGTCGGCGAACGACGACAGCTGGTCCACCATCGTGTTGACGGTGTCCTTCAGTTCCAGGATCTCGCCCTGCGCCGCCACGGTGATCTTCTGCGACAGGTCGCCCCGCGCCACCGCCGTGGAGACCTGGGCGATGTTGCGGACCTGCGCGGTCAGGTTCGACGCCATCGAGTTGACGCTGTCGGTGAGGTCCTTCCAGGTGCCGGCCACGTTCGGCACCTCGGCCTGGCCGCCCAGCTTGCCCTCGGTGCCCACCTCGCGGGCCACCCGGGTCACCTGCTCGGCGAAGAGCCGCAGCGTGTCGGTGAGGTAGTTCATCGTGGCGGCCAGCTCGGCGACCTCACCGCGCGCGCCGACCGTGATCTTCTGCGACAGGTCGCCCTTGGCCACCGCCGTCGCCACCTGCGAGATCGACCGCACCTGGCCGGTCAGGTTCGACGCCATGGTGTTGACCGAGTCGGTGAGGTCCTTCCAGGTGCCGGCGACGCCCCGGACGTCGGCCTGACCGCCCAGCTTGCCCTCGGTGCCCACCTCACGGGCGACCCGGGTCACCTCGTTCGAGAACGACGACAACTGGTCGACCATCGTGTTGACCGTGCGCCCGATGCGCAGGTACTCACCGCGCAGCGGCCGGCCGTCGATCTCCAGCGCCATGTGCTGCGACAGGTCGCCGTCCGCGACCGCCACGATGACCCGGGCGATCTCCGTGGTCGGCCGGCCCAGGTCGTCGATCAGCGAGTTGATCGCCCGCTGCCCCTCCGCCCAGGACCCGTCCAGCCCCTCGTCGTCCAGACGCTCGGTGAGCCGGCCGTCCCGGCCGACGATCCGGCTGATCCGCCGCAGGTCCAGGTACTGGCGCTCCTGGAGCGAGACCACCTCGTTGAAGGCGTCCGCCACCTCGCCGCCCTTACCGGCGCGGCGGGGAAGCCGGACCTTCAGGTCGCCGCGACGGACCCGCCGCAGCGCCTCGGTCAACTCACCGAGGAGCGCCTCGTGGTCGGCTGCGGACGGATCCGCCACCGACTGCTTCGCCGTGGTCATCATTCCTCGCTCAACTCGGGGGCGCCGGTCCGTGCGGACACGCCGACACCCATATTGTGCCCGCGCGCGCCGCAGTGCCAGGGTTCGCGACCCGCCGATCAGCTCCTGCTAACCCTCGAATCCGCTCGATGCCGTCGATTCGGAACGGCCGGTCGCGGACCTCGCCCCGGTGCCGAACCCCGCCGCACCGCACCGATCGCGCCTAACCGGTCGACGTTAAGAAGGGGCCCCTGCTCTACCGCAGGCGTTAACAGGGGGCCCTTCCTTCGTGCGAGTTGGCGGCAATGGCCGATCGGGTTGGCACCCGGTAGGGGGACGGTGGAGGATACGGGGGTGTCAGCCGAGGCGGGGCCCGCGACTGCCGGGGCCCGGAGCGGGGCGGTCCGGCGTGTCCGCCTGCCCGCTGACCGGCGCACGCCGGCTGCCGCTCGGGCGGTGGTCCGCTCGGCGCTGGCCGAGGCGCACCTGGACGAGCTGGCCAACGAGGCGCTGCTGCTCACCACGGAGTTGACCACCAACGCCGTCGAGCACGCCCGTACCGAACTGGACATCGAGGTCGTGACGGACGAGGTCGGGCTGTCCGTGACCGTCTCCGACTTCGCGCCCGGGTCGGGCGATGAGCTGACCGTGGGCACCCGCAACGACGCCACCGAGATCAACGAGGTCTCCGAGCGGGGCCGGGGGCTCCTGCTGGTCGACCACTTCGCCAGCCGCTGGGGCACCACGTACCTGCCCACCGGCAAGGGCGTCTGGTTCCGGCTGGACCGCCCCGGCGTCGACCCGCCGGCCGAGGGCACCGCGGGTGGCGAGTCGATGCCGGGCAGCGCCGGCCCGGGGGCCGCTATCGACAGCTCCGCGCCGAGCGCCAGCGCGATGAGCGAACTCATGCAGACCGCCCCCGACGTGTACGCGGACGATCCGCTGCCTGACTTCGCCACCAACCTGCTCAGCCGGGTGGCCGAAATGGTCGGCGCGGCCGGCGGCATGATCCGCCTGGACCGGGGCGACGGCCAGGGCCGCCAGGTGCTGGCCCGCTTCGGCCGACAGCCCCGCGCCGACACGGAGTTGCTCCGGGTGCCGCTGTCGGTGCACCGCCCGTACGCGGGCGAGCTGGAGCTGGACGCCGCACCGTCGGCGTACGCCCAGCCGCTGGCGGTGCTGACCGCCGAGCGGCTGTCGCTGCACCTTGAGAACGACCGGCTGCGCCGGGCCGACGTCCGCCGGCAGACATGGCTGACGTTCCTGGCCGAGGCGAGCGAGTTGTTGGCCCAGTCGCTGGACGTCGAGCTGACCATGGCGCTGATTCCGCAGCTGGTGGTGCCGCGGCTCGGCCAGTGGTGTGCGGTGCACACCACCGACGAGTGGGGCCGGCTGCGGCTGGCGGCGGCCAGCCACGCGGACGAGTCGGTGCTGCCGCAGCTGCACAAGGTGCTGGCCGAGACGGGTCCGGACTCGATCCAGGCCCGCCTGCGCGAGGCGTCCCGCAGCGCGGGGCAGATCCCGCTCGGCGGGCCGATGGAGGGTTTCGCGGTCCCGTTGATCGCACGTGGGCAGCGGCTCGGCACCCTGACGGTGGGGCGGCACCAGCGGCACCGGCACGACCCGGACGAGGTGTCGGTGCTGGAGGACGTGGCCCGGCGCTCCGCTCTGGCCATCGAGAACGCGCGGATCCACGCCGAACGCCGCCGGGTGGCGCAGACGCTCCAGCAGTCGCTTCTGCCGCCGGTGCTGCCCGTGGTTGACGGGATCGGCTTCGCCGCCGAGTACGTCCCGACCGGCTACGACGCCGAGGTGGGCGGCGACTTCTACGACGTGGTGCCGATGCTCGACGGCCGCTGGCTGGTGGTGATCGGGGACGTCTCGGGCAAGGGCGTCCAGGCGGCTGCGGTGACCGGGCTGGTCCGGGATGTGATCCGGGTGCTGGTCGGCGACGGCAAGCCGTTGCCGGAGGCGCTGGCGCGACTCAACGAGACGTTGGTCGAGCGGGGCGGCGGCCGGTACTGCACGTTGGCCCTGGCGGCGGTCGGGCCGGGCGACGGCGACGGGCTGGACGTCTCGCTGCACCTGGCCGGGCACGACCGGCCGGTGCTGCTGGCCGCGGGTGGCGGCGCCGGTTTCGTGGGCGCCGGGGGCACCGCGCTGGGCCTGCTCGACACGATCACCTCGCCGACGGCGGAGATCACGCTCGCCCCGGGCGACGCCCTGGTCTTCTACACCGACGGGGTCACCGAGCGGCGGCGCGGCCGGGAGTTGTTCGGCACCGACCGGCTGCGGGACGCGGCCGCGCCACTGGCCGGATACTCGGCCGACGTGGTGGCCGCCCGGCTGCGCGCCGCCGCGATCAACTTCTCGGTCGAGCCGCCTCGGGACGACATCGCGATCCTGGTGCTCCGCAACGACGCGGTCTGAGACCGCACCCGGTCATCCCGCCGCCGCTCGACACGCACCGGCGGTGGCTAGACCCACGGCCGACCACAGCGGGCGCGCTCGTGTCACAGGCCGCCGGGGAGGCGGCCGGGGGCGAGCCGGTGTTCCGGGTCGAGATGCTCCTTGGCGGCCCGCAGCCGGGCCAGGCCGGCCAGCTCGCCCCAGAGGTCGACGGCCTGCCGCACCGGCGCGGGGGCGGACACCACCACGCAGCGACCCTGCCGGGCCAGCAGCACGCCCCGGACGGCGGCCAGGATGGACGCCACCCGGTCGGGGGCGAGCGCGCCGGGCAGCGCCGCGTGCACCACACCCAGCCCGGCGGAGCCTCGCACCGGCACCGGGGCGCCGGCCGCGTCGCGCAGCGCATAGACAGCGGCGTGCAGGTCGCTGATCGGCACCTCCAGGCGCAGCGCCGTGTCGCCGGGCGCGAACGGGTACCGGCGCCACCAGGGCGGCGCGGAGTGCGCGACGGTCGCCTCCCCGTGCAGCAGGCCGACCAGGCGCTCGGCGCGCTCCGTGACATCGGCCCGGCCACCCTCGAGCAGCACCACCAGGTTGCCCGCCCGGGACGGGGCACCGGATCGGCCGGACATCGACGGGTGGCGCTCCCGGGCGGTCGTCGCCGGATGCCCGGGCGGGTACGGCGTGCGCGGCCTGGGCGCCCCGGCCGGCAGGTCCAGCTCGATGGCCGCCGGCTCCAGCCGGGCGGCGAGGATCGTCCGGACCAGGTCGTGCACCTCCAGGGGCGTCCACACGGGCCGGGACACCCAGAGCCGGCTGGCTGGCACGGGCTGCACCCGCAGGCTCGCCGAGACCAGCACGCCGAGCGCTCCCTGCGAGCCGCAGAGCAGCCGGGCCAGGTCGAGCCCGGGTGCGCCACCGCCGGCGCTGACCAGCTCGCCGTCGGCTCCCAGGTAGCGGACGCCGAGGAGTTGGTCGCAGGGGCTGCCGTGGCGGTGCCGCAGCGGGCCGGCCTCACCGGCGGCGAGCACCCCGCCGAGCGTCGCCCCGGGTGACGGGGCGTCCATCGCCAACCGTTGCCCGGTGCGCTCCAGAGTGGCCTGCACCGCCCGCAGCGGGGTGCCGGCACCGACCTCGGCGACCGGCGCGCCGACCGGCTCGTGACCGATGCCGGCCAGCCGGCCGGTGTCGAGCATGATGTCGACCTGCGCGGGTGTCGCACCCCAGTCGATCTTCGTGCCGGCGCCCCGTGGCACCACCGCCAGGTTGTGCGTGGCGGCCAGCCGCAGCACCTCGGCCGCGGCGTGCGGGCCGCCGGGCACCGCCACCCAACGCGCCGGCCGACCGGCCACCTCGTCGGCCGGACCGGCGAGCCGGGCGAACGGCGGACCGCAGATCGCCGCCAACCGTCGGGTGATCTCGAGGGCTCCGGACCGGCCGAGGGAACTCGCTGCTGCAGCCATGTCGGTCATCGTACATGTGTTCGAATGCCGTGGTGGCGACTATCGGGATGCCGCTGGTCCGGCGCGCGGAGCGGGCCGGCCGGTAACGTGGCCGCCGTGACCACCGAGACTGCCCCGCCCACGGCGAAGCGGGTGCCCGCCGAGCGCACCCACCACGGCGACACCGTCGTCGACGAGTACGCCTGGCTCGCCGCCAAGGACGACCCGGAGACGCTCGCCTACCTGACCGCCGAGAACGCGTACACCGAGGAGCGCACGGCGCACCTGGCCGAGCTGCGCGCGGACCTGTACGAGGAGATCCGGCAGCGCACCCGGGAGACCGACCTGACCGTGCCGACCCGCAAGGGCGGGCACTGGTACTACACCCGGACGGTGGAGGGGCAGCAGTACGGGGTGCACTGCCGGCGCGCGGTCCGGGACTCCGAGACCGACCCACCGGTCAGTGCGGACGGCGCGCCGCTGGACGGTGAGGAGGTGCTGCTCGACGGCAACCTGCTGGCCGAGGGGCACGACTTCTTCTCGCTGGGCGCCTTCGACGTCAGCCCGGACGGGCGCTGGCTGGCCTACTCCACCGACTTCTCCGGCGACGAGCGGTTCACGCTGCGGGTGAAGGACCTGACCACCGGCGAACTGCTCCCGGACGAGATCCCCGGCACCTTCTACGGCACGGCCTGGTCGACGGACGCCTCCGTGCTGTTCTACGTGACGGTGGACGACGCCTGGCGGCCGAACCGGGTCTGGCGGCACACCCTCGGCTCGGCTGCCGCCGACGACGTGGTGGTCCACCAGGAGGACGACGAGCGGTTCTGGGTGGGCGTGGAGCTGACCCGGTCGGAGAAGTTCATCCTGATCGACATCCACAGCAAAGTCACCAGCGAGGTGCTGGTGATCCCGGCGGCCAACCCGACCGGCGCGCCGGCCGTGATCGCGCCGCGGCGGCAGGGCGTCGAGTACACGGTGGAGCACCACGGCCACCGCTTCCTGATCATGCACAACGACGGCGCGGAGGACTTCGCGTTGGCGTTCACCTCGGCGGACGTTCCCGGCGACTGGGTGCCGCTGATCGAACACCGCCCCGGCACCCGGCTGGAGGCCGTGGACGCCTTCGCGAACCACCTGGTGGTGTCACTGCGTACCGACGGGCTCACCGGGCTGCGGGTGCTACCGGTCGGCAGCGGCGACGAGTACGACATCGACTTCCCCGAGCCGCTGTACAGCGTCGGGCTGGACGCCAACCCGGAGTACCGCACCGGGCAGGTCCGGCTGCGCTACTCCTCGCTGGTCACCCCGGACTCGGTGTACGACTACGACCTGGTCACCCGGCAGATGGTGCTGCGCAGGCAGAAGCCGGTGCTGCCCGGGCCGGACGGGCGGCCGTACGACCCGGCCGAGTACGAGCAGCACCGCGACTGGGCGCTGGCCGACGACGGCACCCGGGTGCCGATCTCGCTGGTCTGCCGGGTCGGCACGCCCCGGGACGGCTCGGCCCCCTGCGAGCTGTACGGCTACGGCTCGTACGAGGCCAGCATGGACCCGTGGTTCTCGGTGGCCCGACTGTCGCTGCTGGACCGGGGTGTGGTCTTCGCGGTGGCGCACACCCGGGGTGGTGGCGAGCTGGGCCGGCGCTGGTACGACCAGGGCAAGCTGCTGGCCAAGAAGAACACCTTCACCGACTTCGTCGCCTGCGCCCGACACCTGGTCAAGGCCGGCTGGACGGCCAGCGACCGGCTGGTCGCCCGGGGCGCCTCGGCCGGGGGCCTGTTGATGGGCGCGGTGGCCAACCTCGCCCCGGACGCGTTCACCGGGATCGTCGCGCAGGTGCCGTTCGTGGACGCCCTCACCTCGATCCTCGACCCGTCGCTGCCGCTGACCGTCACCGAGTGGGAGGAGTGGGGCAACCCCCTCGACGACCCCGAGGTGTACGCGTACATGAAGTCCTACACGCCGTACGAGAACGTGGCGCCGGTGGACTACCCGGCGATCCTCGCGGTGACCAGCCTCAACGACACGCGGGTGCTCTACTCGGAGCCGGCGAAGTGGATCGCCCGGTTGCGGGCGGTCGCCCCGGGCGGCGACTACCTGCTCAAGACCGAGATGGGCGCGGGGCACGGCGGCCCGAGCGGCCGCTACGACGCCTGGCGCGAGGAGGCGTTCATCAACGCCTGGATCCTGGACCGCCTCGGCCGCGCCGGACGGTGATCGGGGGGCGGCCATGACCGACGAGGACGAGGCGGGGACCGCTGCGCCGCCGGGTGCGGCCCGGCGCGCATCCGCCTGGATGATCCTCGCGGTGGTGGCCGCCGCCCTGCTCGTCTGCTGCTGCTCCGCTGCCGTCGGCCTGCTGATCTCCTGGTCCGCGGGCCTCTTCCACGCCCCGACCTGACCGGCGGACCAGGAGATCAGCAGGCCGGTCAGGTCCGGGGACCGGCAGTGCCGGCCGGTCAGCGGCGACCGGCGCCGACCAGCGCCGCGGCCTCGCCGGTACGCACCATCCGCTGCCAGCGCAGCCTGTTGCCGATCAGCGCGGTGACCACCGACTGCACCACCACCAGGTACATCAGCTGCCGGTAGACCAACTGTTGGAACGGCAGCGCCCACAGTGGCCCGTACCGCTCCCGGTCCAGGTGCAGCGCGTAGCCGGCGGTGGCCGCCTGGAGCAACAGCAGCCCGGCCCAGGCCAGGGCGAGGGTCGACCAGGGCAGGAAGAGCAGGCCGTAGACGGCGAACACGTCGACCGCCGGCGCGGTCAGCGGCAGCACGATCTGGAAGACCATGAGGTACGGCAGCCCGCGCTGCCCGAGCTTGCCGCCGGCACCCGACTCGCGCAGCGCGTGCCGGTGCTTCCACATCGCCTGCATCGTGCCGTAGCACCAGCGGTAGCGCTGTCGCCACAGCTGGCGCAGCGACGAGGGGGCCTCGGTCCAGGCGATGGCCGACTCCTCATAGATCACCCGCCACCCGGCCCTGAGCACCTGCATGGTCAGGTCGGTGTCCTCGGCCAGCGTGTCCGCCGGCACCCCGCCTACCCGCAGCAGCACCTCCCGGCGGAACGCACCGATCGCGCCGGGGATGGTCGGCATGCACTCCAGCACGTCGTACATCCGCCGGTCGAGGTTGAAGCCGATCACGTACTCGAGGTGCTGCCACCGGCCGAGCAGCCGGCGCCGGTTGGCGACCTTGGTGTTGCCGCTGATCGCGCCGACCGACGGGTCGGCGAAGCCCTGCACCAGCCGGTGCACGGTGTCCGGCTGAAACACGGTGTCGCCGTCCACCAGCACCAGCAGGTTCGCCCGGGCGGCCCGGATGCCGGTGTTCAGCGCCGCCGGCTTGCCGGCGTTGGCCTGCTTAATCACGCGTACCCCGCGCAGCCGCATCCGCTCGACGATGTCGGCGGTGCCGTCGTCCGATCCGTCGTCCACCACGATCACCTCCAGCGCCGGGTACCCGCTGGCGACCAGGGAACGGACCGTGGCGGCGATGTTCGCCGCCTCGTTGTACGCGGGAACGATCACCGACACCGGGGCGCGTACCTCTGCCCGGCCCGGCCGCTGCCGGCGGACCCGGCGCACGTGCCGTTGGGCGCAGAAGACCTGCACCGCCAGACGCGCCACGCCGAGCACCAGGGCGACGGCGAGCAGCAGGTTCATCGCACCAGCCGACCAGCGGGCACCGGTCTGGGTCCAGCGCAGTGCGGCGCCACTCAACCGCGTGCCACCGCCTGCCGGAACCATCGACGGCGAGGCGTCGATGCCGGTGGAGACGGTGGTGAACCGGTAGCCCTGGCCGGTCAGGGTGGGCAGCAGTCGGTCCAGCGCAGCCACCGTCTGCGCCCGGTCGCCGCCCCCGTCGTGCATCAGCACCACGGCGCCCTGCCCCCGCTTCGGAGTGGCCGCCTGCACGATCTCGTCGATACCTGGGCGTTGCCAATCCCTGGTGTCCCGGTCGGCGAGCACCGCGACGTGCCCGGTCCCAGCGGCGGCGCGCAGCGCGGCGTACTCGGGCCCGGTCAGCGCGGTCGGCACCGAGGAGAACGGTGGCCGGAGCAGGGTGGTCTCCTGGCCGGTCGCCGCGGCGATCGCCTTACGGGTCAGTGACAGCTCCAGGTCACGCCGCCACGCCGGCACGGCGGCGAGGTTGGCGTGGGTGAAGGTGTGCGACCCGATCTCGTGGCCCTCGGCGAGGATCCGCCGAACCAGCTCCGGATGCTCGTTGACGCGGGCCCCGACCACGAAGAAGGTCGCGTGTGCGCCGTGCCGGCGCAGCACGTCGAGCACCTGCGGGGTCCAGCGCGGGTCCGGCCCGTCGTCGAAGGTCAGCGCGATTGTCCGGTCCGGCAGGGCTCGGCTGACTGGCTCCGCCCGATCCAGCCGCAATACCGGGCCGCCCGAGCCGACCCGGGCCGGTACGCCGGCCGTGACGGAACCATCGGCGGCGGGGGCACCGGAGCCACCGGCGATACCGGTCACCACGCCGTTGACGGTGAGCGCCGCGAGCAGCAGAAGCAGTCCGAGCAGAAGAAGTAGCCAGTGTGCCCGCGGATCGCGCCGGGCCACGTGTCGCGCCATCGTCACTGCGGCTTACCGGGCGGCCTGCTCGGCCTCGCGGTGTTGCGATGCTCGTCGCCCCGGCCCGGCTGGTCGGTGGCGGATGGGGGCACGCTGGCCGTGGCCGGCGGGCCGGAGCGCCGGGGGCCGGCGGTCGGGGTGGGGCTGGGCAGAGAGGCCGATGTGCCGGTCACCGGAGAGGGCGACGGCGGATCGGCGACCTGCGGCTGGTTGATCCCGTCCACGCCGGCCTCCACCGGTAGCGGTGCACGAGGGTCGTCGGACCAGCCGGGCAGCGGCACCGAGGTGTCCAGGAAGAGCCCGGCGGCGATAAGCCCGAGGCTGGTGAGCAGGCCGAGAGCCATCGCGGCCCCGGCGATGACGGTCAGGCGGCGACGCCGGCCGGTCCCATCGACGAACACCGGCGGAGCGCCGCCCGGTTGATTGTGCATCTGCCGAACTCCCACCCTTACCGCGCCGCGAACCGTCCGGTCCGGCGCCGGAAACCCGATGGTCCGGGTCTCTGGTGCAGACAGCGGCACCGCTACCTGGGGCGTTACATCCGCTCAGGTCGTACGCAGCTCCTCCACGGCGGTGCTGGCGCGCAGGAAGAGCAGCCCGACACCGACCGTCACCAGCACTGCAGCCAAGGCGCCACCGCCCAGCCAGGCCAACTGTTCGAGCGGTACCTCCGGAATCCGCTCGGCCCGGCGGTCTCCACGACCCGGACGTACTGCTGGCGGGTCACCGGATCGTCGCAGAGAGCCGCGGTGGCGTCGCAGATCTCCGCCGACGACATGCCCGTCGTCGCCTTCGGGAAGAGCCCGCGGCCGAGCAGCGTGCCCACGCCGAGGGCGAGCACGATCGCCGGCACGGCGGGAGCCAGCGCCTGCCAGGCGACGGAGCGGCTCAGGGTGGCCCGCGGTACGCCGGTGGCGACCAGGGCGGCGTACGCCCGGCGGCGGGACACGACCCCCTCCACCAGCGCGACGATCAGCCCTCCGGCGGCGATCAGCACGGCCAGCGCGACCGCCGAGTCGACCAGATCCATCGTGGACAGATAGAACGAGTCGGCGCCCGTGTCGACACCGTCGCGCAGGCTCTGCTCCCGGTCGAGTGCGTCCTGCGCCACGAAGTAGGCGCGCGGCGCGGCCGCGCCGGACCCGACGAGCGTTTCCTTTTCGGATTCACCGCGCGAGCAGCACGCGATCCAGAGATCTGACTACCGCGTCTGCCACGTCGCGTTGAAAGCGACGTGCCCGTTGTCGCATTTGGCAAAAGACGACCAGGTGCCAACGCCCATCCAGGCGCCGTAACGGTCGTAGTCCGGGGCCCACGGCTTGTCACAACGCGTCTTTGCCCTGAACTCTCCGGTGCCGCCGCTGCAGTATGCGCCGGAGCCGTAACCGACGGCGGTCGCCGAACAGCCGGTCGGTGCGGCCTGGGCCGACCCTGACACGCCGACGAGAACGGATGCCGTAGCGGCAACCGCAAGCAAGAAAGCCCGCTTCTTCATCGCGCCTTACCCCCGTAATTGAGACCCTCGTATCAAGCAGTCATGGGAATTTATCCCATCGATAATTGTCAGTCAACACAGCTGATTGCGGACCAACGTCGACAAATACCTTGAGATGCGCTCCGGCCCGGCGCCCGGGAACACCGTGCGGCCAGGACATCCTCAAGACCGCCGGAGAATGCTCACGAGATGGAGGGTCAGGTGGGGGTGCGGCCGGTGTGGGCCAGGAGGTGGTGCAGGTTCTTGGGGTCCTGGGTGGTGGGGGTCGGGGTGGGGTCGGCGAAGACGCCCATCTTGCGGGCGGTCGGGCCCAACTGCTCGACCAGGCCGTGCAGCTCGGCCACCGCCTCGGGGGCCGGCTCGTACGCCTGGCCGGTGGCGACGGCGAGGTCCCAGCCGTGCACGGTCAGGTCCAGCAGCGCCATGCCACCGACGACGGTCTGCGGCATGCCCATGCCGGGCGACAAGCCCTCCAGGGTGGACGGGTCCGACCAGGCGGCGATCAGCCGGCCGGTCTCCGTCTCGAACCGGTCCCGCCAGCCGTCGGCCAGGTGGTCGGGCTTCTCGGACCACTCCACCGGCCGCTTCACCGCCAGTTCCTGGAAGTTCACCACCACCTCGAACAGATGGTTGAGCAGGTCCCGGACCAGGTAGTCGCGGCACGGCGTGGGCAGGTCGAGCTGATCGTCGGCGATGCCGCGCACAACGTCGACGGTTCGCGGCGCGGCAGCCGCCAGCAGATCGCTAGTGTGAGTGGCCATAGGGCCAGCGTATGAGGGTGGTCTTGAAAAAATGCGACAGCGACCGCGTGGCGACAGCCGGGGCATCCTGGACCCGGGCCGGTTGCTGCGCGAGGTTCACTTCCGGCGGCGCCTGCCGGCGGAGTCGCTACGCCCGTGGGTCGAGCACTACTGGCTGATCGACTGGGCGTTGAGCGCACCGTTCGAGCAGCGGGTCGTCCCGCACCCGGCGGTCAACGTGGTGTTCCGGCGCGACGGCGACGGGCCGGAGGCCGGTGAGGTGGCCGGGGTGGGCCGCAACCTGTTCCGAATCACCCTCACCGGCACCGGCCGGGTCTGCGGGGTCCAGTTCCGGCCCGGTGGCTTCCACCCGTTCTGGCGACGGCCGGTCGCCGAGCTGACCGGCCGCCGGCTGCCGCTGCCCGCCGGCCGGCTCGCCCCGCCCGACGACCCGGTGTGCGCGGGCACCGACGATGAGCGCTGCCGCGCGCTGGACGCCCTGCTCACCGCCTGGGCGCCCGAGCCGGACCCGGCGGTCGAGGAGGCCGTCCGGCTGGCCGAGGCGATCCGGACCGACCGGACGGTGCTGCGGGTCGACCACTTCGCCGCGCGCCACGACCTCCCGGTCCGCCGGCTGCAACGGCTGTTCACGGAATACGTGGGGGTCGGCCCGAAGTGGGTGATCCGCCGTTACCGCCTCCAGGAGGCCGTCGAGCAGGCCGCCGGAGGCCCGCTGAACTGGGCGGGCCTCGCCGCCGACCTCGGCTACAGCGACCAGGCGCACCTGGTCCGTGACTTCACGGCCGTCGCTGGGGTGTCACCGGCCGCGTACGCCCGATCGGTCCACTGAGTGCTCGGCGGGCCGGGCTGCCGCCGGTTCAGTGCCGGCGCAGCACGATCACGGCCACGTCGTCCTGGATCTCCGGTGGGGCCAGCTCCACCAGCAGCCGGGTGCAGAACCGCTCCAGGTCGGCGTCCACCGTCCTGGACGACGCGGCGAGCGCGGCCAGCCCCTCGTCGATGGTGGCGTCCCGACGCTCGATCAGCCCGTCGGTGTAGAACACCAGCGTGGCTCCGGCCGGCACCACGAACTCCAGGTCGGCCGGACGGGGGGCGCGGACGCCGAGCAGCGGCGCCGAGTGCTGCACGAACTCGACCTTGCCGTCCAGGCTGAGCACCGGCGGCAGGTGACCGGCGCTGGCCAGCCGGACCCGCCCGGTCGGCGGGTGCAGCAGCAGCACGCAGAGGGTGGCCAGCTCGTTCGGCAGCAGGGTCCGCATCAGCTCGTTGACCCGGTGCAGGATCTCGCCGGGCTGGTGCCCCTCGACCGCGTACGCCCGCACCGCGTGCCGCAGCTCGGCCATAACGGTCGCCGCGTGCAGCGAGTGGCCGGCCACGTCGCCGATCGCCAGCAGCAGGTGGCCGTCGAGCATCACCAGCTCGTAGAAGTCACCGCCCACCTCGGTCTGGGCACTGGCCGGCTCGTAGCGCACCGCCAGGTCCAGCCCGGCCACGTCGGGAAGCCGGCGTGGCAGCAGGCTGCGCTGCAGGGTCACCGCGATCCGGTGCTCCTCGTCGAACGAGCGCTGCGCCTCCACGGCCGCCGCCACGGCCTGCGCGAGTTGCACGAGCACCGGGGTCCGGGCGGTCTGGGTGGCGGTCGGGACCACCACGTACAGCGGGGCGCGGTCCTCCCGCAGCCGGGCGGCGGCCACGGTCACCGAGTCGTCCGCCGGCCAGTCGAGCAGCCCCCAACGCGCCGGCGCCTCCACCCGGACGGTGGAGCCGGTGGGCACTCCGGCGTCGTCGACGACCCACGGCACCACGGTGGCCTCGGCGCCGGGCCCCGTGCAGATCCCGGCGAGACAGTCGCCGTCGAACGTCTCGGCGATCACCGCCGCCGGGCTCTTGAAGATCTGCGCGGCGCCCGCTGCGGCGGCCTCCAGCAGCCGGGTGAAGGTCGGCGCGGCGTGCACCGCCACCGTCGTGTCGGCCAGCCCGAGCAGCCGCTCGGCGAGCAGCTCGGCGCGCTGCCGGGCCCGGTAGTAGCGCAGCACCGCCCGGGTGGTGGCGATCAGCTCCTCCGGCTCGATCGGCTCGGTCAGGTAGGCGTCCGCGCCCCGGGTCAGCCCCTGGGCGCGGTCGGCGACGTCCACGGCGTGCGCGGACACATGGATCACCGGCATCGCCGGGTGCGCCGCCTTGATCCGTTCGCAGACCTCGTAGCCACTCACGTCGGGCAGCCGGACGTCGAGCACCACCAGGTCGATCCGGTCCACCTCGACCCGCGCCAGCGCCTCGGCGCCGTTCTCCGCCTCCAGCACGGTGAACCCGGCCCGGGTCAGCCAGCTGACCAGCAGGTAACGCTTTGTCCGACTGTCATCGACCACCAGAACGGTCGCCGGCCCGCCGTCCACCGTCACACTCCGCCCACGGGCAGGGAAACTGTGAACGTGCTGCCCCGGCCCGGCTCGCTGGTTAACTCCAGCGTCCCGCCGAGCAGTGTCACCAGCCGCCGGGCGTACGGCAGGCCGAGGCCGGTGCCGCCGACCCGGGTCGCACCCGGCACCTGGTAGAACTCCTCGAAGATCCGATCGTGCAGCTCGGGGGCGATGCCCGGGCCGGTGTCGCTGACCGTGAAGTTCCACCGGTCGTCCCGCTGCTCGGCCCGCAGTCGCACCTCACCGTGCTCGGTGAACTTCAACCCGTTGTGCAGCAGGTTGCGCAGCACCTGGCCGAGCAGCACCTCGTCGGTACGCAGCACGGCCGGGGCGGGCGGCTCCTCGACCACCAGCTCCACCTCCGGCCGGGTGGCCAGCGCGCGCAGCGTGCCCCGCAGCTGGCCGAAGACCGGGCGCAGGTCCACCTCGGCCCAGTCCGGCTCGATCCGGCCGGACTCCGCCTTGGCCAGGTCGAGCAGCTCGTTGACCAGCGTGAGCAGGTCCGCCGCCGAGGAGCGGATCAGGTCGACCTGGCGAGCCTGCTCGGCGGTGAGCGGGTCGGAGAAGGAGTCGGTGAGCAGCCGCCCCAACCCGATGATCGCGGTGACCGGAGCGCGCAGCTCGTGGCTCACATTGGCCAGGAACCGGCTCTTGGACTCGCTCGCCGCGCGCAGCTGGGCCGACTTCTCGTCCAGCTCGGCGTAGAGGGCGACCACGCCCCGGTTGGTCTCCTCCAGCTCCTCGGTCAGCTGGTTGTAGAGCGCCAGCACGCCCCGGTTGGTCTCGGCCAGCTCCTCGTTCAGCACTGCCAGTTCGTCGCGTTGGCTGCGTACCTCGTCGAGCGCCGCGATGAGCTGCCCGTTCTGCACGGTCAGCTCGTCCAGCGCGCTGGCCGGCGCGGTACGGCCGAGTTCAGCGCGGAACTCGGCGAGCCGCTCCGGGGTTGGCGTCGGCGCGTTGGCCGGGACTCGTCGGGACATCCTCACGACCGTAGCCCCCTGGACGCTCGACACGCTCAGCGTGTCGACCAGCCGGGACACCGCGCCGGACTGCGGCTCGTACCGGCCGTCCGGCAGTGGGGCCGCCGGAGCCAGGTCGGCGCGGAGGTGGAACCGGCCGTCGACACCCGCGTCGACGTGGAAGGAGACGTCCGCTCCCCCGACCGCGTGGAGCAGGTCCCGGGCCACCTCGCTGAGCGCGGTGGCGATCCGGATCTGGTCCTGGTGTTCCAGGCCGACCACCGCGGCCACCTCACGGCCCCGCTGGCGGATCACGAAGATGTCCTGCTCGACCCGCAGCGCCATCTGCAGCAGCGGCTGCGCGGTCGGCTCCCCGGTCATGCCCAGGACCTCGCGACCAGCACGCAGGCGTCGTCGCGCCGTACGCCGGCGTCGCGCAGCAGGGTCGCCGCCATCACCAGCGGGGACCGCTCGGCCAGGCCCGGGTAGTCGGTCAACCGCCAGCGGTCGACCACTCCGTCGCTGTGCATCACCAGCCGGGCGCCCGGGCCGAACGGGTAGTCGTACCCCCGGATCGTCGGCCGCTGGTGCCCGGCGATGCCGGGCAGCGACACCAGCCCCCGGCGCTGACCGTCGCCCTCGACCACCACGCCGGTGATGTTGCCCAGCCCGGCGTAGTGCAGCAACCCGGCCTCCGGCGCCAGCTCGGCGACCGCCAGCGCCGCACCGCGGGTGTACGACATGGACCGGTGCAGATGGCTGACGACCGTTGCCGGCGGGCCGGCCGGCGCGTCGCGGAACGCGGCCAGCGCCGCCTCGGTGGCGGCGGCGGCCAGCGGGCCGTGCCCCAGGCCGTCGCTGACCAGCACCTGGTGCCGGCCGTCGGCGACCCGGACGGCGTACCCGTCACCGCAGACCGTCTCGCCGGTCAGCGGACGGGTGAGGGCACCAGCCCAGGACGGCTGGGCCGGCTCGGCGGGCCAGACCTGCACGGCGAGGACGGTGCCCCGGCCGGGCAGCGAGTATCCGTCGAACCAGCTCGCCTGCCGGACGATGGCCCCGAGTCCGATGCCGAGCGTGCCGGCGGTGGAGTGCCCGTCCTGGGAGGAGACGCTCAGGTCGGCCATGCCGGGCCCGGAGTCGATGGCCACCAGCTCCACGCCGGCCTGCCCGGCGCGGCGTACCGGCCGGAGCAGCAGGACACCGTCCTCGGCGTGCTTGACCAGGTTGCTGGTCAGCTCCGCGGCGACGATGGCCAGGTCGGCGATGCGCGGCTGGCCCAGCTCCACCTGCTCGCCGAGGCGCTCGGCGGCACGCCGGACGGAGCTGGCCGTGCTGCCGGCCTCCACCCGGAACCAGACGCCGCTGTCGGTGACCGGGTCCCCGTTCACCGCGACCACTTGGTGACCGAGATGCGGGTGCCGGTCTCCGCCGACGTCTCGATCTGGAACTCGTCGACGAGTCGCCGGGCGCCGCTGAGACCGAGACCGAGCCCGCCGCCCGTGGTGTAGCCGTCGGTGAAGGCCAGGTCGAGGTCGGGGATGCCGGGCCCGGAGTCGACGAAGACGATCCGGACCCCGCGGCGCCGTCCGTTGTCCACGGTCGTCACCTCCACCGTGCCGCCGCCGCCGTACACCAGGGTGTTGCGGGCCAGCTCGCTCGCCGCGGTGACCACCTTGGTCTGGTCGACCAGGGAGAGCTTGACGGCCACCGCCACGGCGCGGACCAGCTGCCGGACGCGCACCACGTCCTCGTCACTCCGGATCGCCTGCGCCTGCGGGTGACCCAGGTCGAGGCCCGCGGTCACGGCGTGGCCGTCTCGGCGTCCGGATCGTCGTCGAGCTGGTAGTCGAGCTCATCGGCGCGGGCCGCCGCGACCAGCTCCATGCCGCGCTCGACGTTCAGCGCGGTACGGATGCCGTTCAGCGACAGCCCGAGTTCGACCAGGGTGATGGCGACCGCGGGGCGCATCCCGACCACCACCGTCTCCGCGTCGAGCACCTTGGAGATCGACGCGATGGTGGAGAGCATCCGCCCGACGAAGGAGTCGACGATGTCCAGCGCGGTGATGTCGATGATCACGCCGTGGCAGCCGGTGGCGACGATCCGCTCGGCGAGGTCCTCCTGGAGCTGGACCGCGGTCTGGTCGGACATGTCGAGCTGGATGGAGACGAGCAGGATGTCACCGATCTTGAGGATCGGCACGCGCTCCATCAGGCGTCCCGGCGCGGCTGGCGGCGGGCGGTCTCCACCCCGTTGAGTCGCAGCACGTGGCGCAGCGCGTCGGCGAGGCTCGCCTTGGTGGCGATGTCACCGAACTCGATCCCGAGCGCGACGATGGTCTGCGCGATCTGCGGACGGATGCCGGAGATGATGCAGTCGGCGCCCATCAGACGAGCGGCCACCACGGTCTTCAGGATGTGCTGGGCGACCTGGGTGTCAACCGCCGGGACGCCGGTGATGTCGATGATCGCGTACGGGGAGCCGGTGTCGACCAGGGTCTGCAGCAGCCGCTCCATGACCACCTGGGCCCGGGCCGAGTCCAGGGTGCCGACCAGCGGGACGGCGACCACGCCCTCCCAGAGCTTGACCACCGGCGTGGAGAGCTCGAGCAGCTGCTCGGCCTGGTCGGCGATCAGGCTCTCCCGGGTGCGGACGAAGCTCTCGAAGGTGAACAGCCCCAGCTCGTCGACCAGACCGGAGAAGGCGACGTAGTCGCGCAGCGCGTTGTCGCCGCCGGCCTCCTCCACGAGCCCGACCAGCACCTCCTTGAGCGCGAAGACGCTGATCGCGGTCTCGGTGGCGGAGAAGCCCTGCCGGGCCCGGCCACGGGACAGGTCGGAGAGCGCGGCGCGCAGCTCGGCGGCGTTGTCGGCGGACAGGTCGATCGCGCCGTGCTCGCCGGCGGCGACGAGGGCGCTGTGCAGATCCTGGACCTGCCGGCGCAGCTCAGCCTGACTCAACCGGCCGCGCAGCGAACGGGCGACGATCTCGGTCCACCGCTGCGTGACCCGCTCGGCGTGTCCGCCGAGCAGCGCGGCGAGCCGACCACTTTCCTCGGCGCTCAACGCCATTGCGAAACCCCCCTCGACCTGGACCGGGCGGACTCTATCACCGGGGGCTGCTGCACTACTTGCCCCGCAGCAATGGAATGACGATGGTCACCGGATCCCGGCTCCCGTTCTGCGTGTGACCCCCATCGTGGGATACCGTTCCCCCGATAACAGGAGGTCTGGCGAATGTCCTTGACGGTGCACACGGAACAGCGCGGCGACGTGGTCGTCGTGTCGGTCGCGGGCGAGTTGGACATGGCGACCGCACCCCAGTTGCAGGACCAGATCACCGACCTGCTCGACAAGGGCCGCAACCGGCTGGTGTTCGATCTGGCGGAGGTCTCGTTCTGCGACTCGACCGGTCTGTCGGTCTTCGTCCGCGCCAAGAACAGCTGCGACGAGGCCGGCGGCGTGGTGCGGCTGGCCGCCCCGCAGCGGGGGGTGCTGCGCATCCTCGAGGTGAGCGGTCTGGTCGAGGTGCTGCAGACCTACCCGACGGTGGATCAGGCCGTCGCCGGCGACCCGACGCCGGCCTCCTCCTGACCGCTGCCGCTCCTCACTCGTCCTCGACGTAGCGGGGACGGGCGATCGCCATGCCCGCCGCCGTCTGCACGGCGAGCGCGACCAGCAGGAACCCGATCGGCGCGGTCCAGGCGCCGGTGACCTCGTAGAGGATGCCGACCAGCAGCGGGCCGAGGGCGGCGATCACGTACCCGGTGCTCTGCGCGAACGCGGACAGCGCGACGGTCCCCTCGGCGGTCCGTGCGCGCAGGCCGATGGTGGTCAGGATCATCGGGAAGGCGCCCTGGCCGATCGCCAGCAGGATCACCCAGAGCACGGCAGCGCCGTGCGGGGCCAGCGCCAGCCCGAGGTAGGCCAGCGCCGACGCGGTGGTCAGCCCGAGCACCAGCGGGCGCAGCGTCGCCAGGCGGCCGGCCACGGTGGGCATCAGCAGCGCGATCGGCACGCCGAGCGCGGTCACCCCGGCGAGCAGCAGCCCCGCCGACTCGGGCTGGTAGCCGGCGTCCCGGAACAGCTGGGCGAGCCAGCCCATGATCGCGTACCCGCTGAGCGACTGGGCGCCGAAGTAGAGGGCCATCGCCCAGCCCAGGCGCGTCCGCGCCGGCCGGACCCGCGCCGCCGGGGCGACGGCCGCCGTCGGGGTCGCCCGCCGCGCGGACGCCCGGGTCCGCAGCGCCAGCGGCACCCACGGGAGTACGGCCACCGCGGCCATCGCGGCCCAGATGCCGAGCCCGGCCCGCCAGGACCCGAAGGCGTGCGCGATCGGCACCGCGGAGGCGGCGGCCACCGTCGTGCCCGCGGTCAGTGCCATCGTGTACGCCCCGGTGACCAGGCCGGTGCGGTGCGGGAAGTGCTGCTTGACCAGCATCGGCAGCAGGATGTTCGCGACCGCGATGCCGGCCAGCGCCAACGCGCTGGTGAGCAGGAAGACCCAGGTCGAGTCGGTGGTGACCCGGAGCACCTGACCGGCGACGAGGGCGAGCATGGCGACCACCAGGATCCGGGCCGGCGCCACCCGGCGGACCAGCCACGGGGTGAGCGCGCCGAGGCCGGCGAACGCGATGGTCGGCAGGGTGGTGACCAGGCCGGCGGTGGTTCCGGAGAGCCCCAGCCCGTCGCGGACCTCGTCGAGTAGGGCGCCGAGGCTGGTCACCGCGGCGCGCAGGTTGAGCGCGACCAGCAGCATCCCGACCAGCACGAGCGCGCCGCCGGTCGCCGGGTGGGTCCGGCGGCCCGCGCCGGGGTCGCTCGCCAGGGCGGGATCGACGGGGGCGGGCGGCGCCGGAGCGGCGGTCGGTGGCGGGGTCATGACCTCTAACCTACAATCATGGGATGAATTCGGGACCGGTGATGTAACCAGTGCCACCGTCGGTCGATTCCTCCTCCGCGCCGCCCGTGCCGCCCCGCGGCCATCGGGTCCGGCAGACCACTGAGCAGCTCCGGGCCCGGATCCTGGGCGGCGAGTGGCCGGTCGGCGGGCGCATCCCCACCGAGCCACAGCTGGTCGCCGCGCTGGGCGTCGGGCGCAACACGGTCCGCGAGGCGGTCCGCGCCCTGGTGCACGCCGGGGTGCTGGAGTGCCGGCAGGGCTCCGGCACGTACGTGGTGTCCACCGACGAGCTGGCGCCGGTCGTGGCCCGCCGGCTCGGCGACGACCGGATGACCGAGGTGATCGAGGTACGGCGCGCCTTCGAGGTGGAGGCCGCCCGGCTCGCCGCGCTGCGGCGTACCCCGGAGGACATGGCGGCGCTCGACGGCGCGCTCGCCGAGCGCGAGGCGGCCTGGCGCGGCGGCCGGGTGGACGTGTTCGTCGAGGCGGACGCGGCGCTGCACACCGCGGTGGTCGCCGCCGCGCACAACGCCATGCTCGCCGAGCTGTACGCCTCGGTCGGCACCGCCCTGCGCAGCACGGTCGCCCAGGCGATGGGGGACGCGCTCACCCCCGAGCGCTACGTCGACCACACCCGGCTGGTCGAGGCGATCCGGGCCGGCGACCCGGGGCGGGCAGCGATCGAAGCCGGCGCTTTTCTGGAGCCCGCCGGAGGGGCATAGGTTGTGCCGGACGGAAAACCGGACACCTCGGGAGTACGGATGCTCAAGGGCTTCAAAGACTTCATCATGCGCGGCAACGTCATCGACCTGGCGGTCGGTGTCGTCATCGGCGCCGCGTTCACGGGCGTGGTCACCGCTCTCACGAACTCGTTCCTCAAGCCGATCATCAAGCTGGTCGGCGGCGGGGAAGACCAGTTCGCTGGCCAGTGGGAGATCAGCAAGGGCAACTTCATGGACTGGGCGGGGTTCATCAACGCCCTGATTACCTTCCTGCTCACCGCGGCGGTGCTCTACTTCTTCGTGGTGTTCCCGATGAACAAGCTCGCCGAGCGGCGGCAGCGGGGCGAGGAGCCGCCACCGGCGGCGCCGAGCGAGGAGATCAAGCTGCTCACCGAGATCCGGGACGCGCTGCTCTCCGCCGGTCACGCCACCCCTGGCCAGCAGCGCGGTGCGCTCGACGACGTGCTGGGCCGCCGCACGGAGCCGCCGGCGCCGCGCTGACCGACGGATGCACATCGGCCCCTGTGGGATTCCCGCAGGGGCCGCACCTTCTCGTACGTGTGTTCGATAGAGTCCGCCCATGGAGCAGCGGAAGCACTGGTGGAACGGGAAATGGGGGCGGCTGGCCCGGCGGGACGTCTTCCTCCGGGTGGACGCCGACCGGTGGCACGTCGAGCAGCGGGCCGGCGGCGCCGAGGGCATCTCCCGGTTCTACGAGTACGGCAGTGCGGACGAGGCCGAGGAGACGGTCCGGGCGCTGCTCGACGGCCCGGACACCTGGCGCGAGCTGTCCCCGCGCCCGCCGGGCGGCTGGACCCTCCCCAACAGCTGAACGGGCGGGAGCGGCCGGCTGACTGAGCGTCGGGCGGGGCGGCGACGGCGTTTAGCGGCGTACCGCCCCGGGAACCGCGATGGGATGGATCAGCAGGACGAGCAGCAGGCGACCATCTCGCGGATCACCACCGGGATGCCGGTGATCGACCCCGCCGGCGCCGAGGTCGGCACGGTGGATCTCGTCCAGCGGGGCGACCCGTACGCGGTGACCGTCCAGACACCGGCCACCGACCCGGGCAGCAGCCTGGACGAGCTGATCGAGGCCACCGCGGTCGAGGAGCCCGACGTGCCGGCCGATCTGGCGGCACGGCTGCTGCACAGCGGCTACCTGAAGGTCTCCACCGAGTTGGTGGACGCCGGCGCGGTGTACGTCCCGGCCGACCGGATCGCCGCCGTCTCGGACGGCCGGGTGCGCCTCGCGGTCGGCGTGGCCGACCTGCCCGCCGAGGAGTGAGTCCCCGCCTGATCCCCTGCGCGGCGGAAGAGCAGCAGCATCAGGCAGCCGGCGACCAGACCCCAGAACGCGCCGCCCACACCGAGCAGCGTCACCCCGGAGGCGGTCACCACGAAGGTGACCACGGCGGCCTCCCGGGTCGCCGGGTCGGTCACCGCCGAGGCGAGCGCGGTGGCCAGCGCGCCCAGCAGCGCCAGCCCGGCGACCGCCTCGATGAGGATCGGCGGGGCGACCGCGACCAGCGCGGTGGCGACGCCGGCACCCAGCCCGAGCACGGCCAGGCCGACGCCGGCGGTTACCGAGGCGACCCACCGGCGCTCCGGGTCCGGGTGCGCGTCGGGGCCGGCGGCCAACGCGGCGGTGATGGCCGCGAGGTTCACCGCGTGCCCGCCGGCCGGGACGGCCAGCAGGCTGGCCAGACCGGTGGCCCGCAGCGCGGCGCCGAACGGTGGGCGGTAGCCGTAGCCGACCAGCACCGCCATGCCGGGCACGTTCTGCGCCGCCATGGTGACCAGGAACAGCGGGAGGGCGAGCCCGACCAGCGCGGACGCGTTCCAGGCCGGCGCGGTCAGGGCGACCGACGGGGTCAGTGCGGCACCGGTCAGGCCCGCCGGCGGCGCGGTCAGCGCGATCGCCGCCACCGCCACCAGCAGCGCGCCGGGTACCGCCCAGCGGCGGGCGTACCGGTGCAGCAGCAGCCAGCCGACCACCACCGGGCCGGCCACCGTGGGCAGCTCGACCAGCGCGCGGACCGGCGCGGTGCACAGCGGCAGCAGCACCCCGGCGAGCATCGCGCCGGCCACCGGCTTCGGGATGGCCGCCACCGCCCGACCGAGTGGCGGGAACAGTCCGGCCGCCACGATCAGCAGGCCGGAGACGAGGAAGGCGCCCACCGCGACCGGCCACCCGCCCGGCGGTGACCCGGTCGCCACCAGCAGTGCCGCGCCCGGCGTCGACCAGGCGACGCTCATCGGCATCCGGTACCGCCAGCCGAGCCAGGCGGCGGCCAGCCCGGACGCCACGCAGAGGGCGAGCAGGCCGGAGGCCGCCTGCGCGTCCGACGCGCCGGCTGCCCGGAGGCCGGCCAGCACGACGGTGAACGAGCTGGCGAAGCCGACCAGGGCGGTCACCACCCCGGCCAGCAGCGGTTGCACCCGTCCGGCCATCCCAACCTCCCACTGTTCCGTTTACGGAACGACAGCGTGTAGCACGATAGCCGGGTGCCGCACCGACCACCAGCCCGCCGTCCGGGCCTCGACGTGGATCCCGCCGTCGTCGGCCGCCGGGTCCGCGCCCTGCGCGAGGAGCGGGGGATCTCGCTGTCCACACTCGCCCGACTCGCCGGCGTCGGGAAGGCCACCCTCTCCGGCCTGGAGCACGGCACCCGCAACCCGACCCTGGAGACGCTCTGGGCGGTCACCGCGCAGCTCGGCGTACCGCTGACCGCAGTGCTGGCCGAGCCGGCCGCCGCGCCCACCACCGTGCACGGCACCGCGGTCAGCGCCACCCTGCTGGAGGTGTTCACCGACGCCGACGCGACCTACGAGCTGTACCGGATGCGGGTCGCGCCCGGGCCGGGGCAGCTCTCCCCCGCCCACCAGCCGGGGGTCACCGAGCACATCACCGTCTTCGCCGGAGTGTTGCGCGCCGGCCCGGCCGACGCGCCGCTGACCGCACCGGCCGGCGGTCACATCCGCTGGGTCTCCGACGTGCCGCACAGCTACACGGCGGTGGGTGACGAGGAGGTCGCGGCCAGCCTGCTGCTGCGCTATCCACGCCGCTGAGCCACGGCCCGGTGGGCCCGAACGTGCACATCGGCAGCATTTCTCGACGCTTCGCAGTAGTGCGTAGAGACGAAGACGGGGTGTTCTTGGCAAGCTTGACCCCATGACGCTGATCCTCCGCTCGGTCATCCTCAACGACATCGGCCTGATCCGGACCAACAACGAGGACTCCGCCCTCGCCGGTGACCGCCTGATCGCAGTCGCCGACGGCATGGGCGGGCTGCCCGCGGGCGAGGTGGCGAGCGAGATCGTGATCCGGATCCTGGACGAGCTGGCCCCACCCACCGACTCCGACGGGGCCGCCGACGCCCTGCGCGCCGTCGTCAGCACCGCCAACCAGCGCATCCACGCCGCCATCACGGTCGACCCGACCCGCGAGGGGATGGGCACCACGCTCACCGCGGCGCTGCTGGCCGGCGAGACGCTGGTGCTGGCCCAGGTCGGCGACTCCCGCTGCTACCTGCTGCGCGACGGGGAGCTGACCCAGCTCACCCGGGACGACACCTTCGTCCAGTCGCTGGTCGACCAGGGCTCGCTCTCCCCCGAGCAGGCCCGGCACCACCCTCAGCGGTCCCTGGTGACCCGGGCCGTGCAGGGCGCCGACACCCCACCGGCGATCGGCGTGCTGACCGTGGTCCCCGGCGACCGGCTGCTGCTGTGCAGCGACGGGCTCTCCGACTACGTCGAGGACGAAGCCATCGGCGCGACGCTGGGCATGTACACCGACCGCCAGCAGTGCGGCGAGCAACTGGTGAAGCTCGCCCACCACGCCGGCGCACCGGACAACGTCACCGTCGTCGTCTCCGACGTCGGCACCCGTTGACGGATTCACCCAATCCGGTTGCGGCCGATGTCGGAGCCGGTTGGGATGGGTCGATGACCATCCGCCGGGTGACCGACGACGACCGTCTCACCACCAGCTTCCCGCTGGCCGCATACGCCTTCGAGTCGTCGCCGCTCGGCGCCGCCCGGATTCAGGAGTTCCGCGACTACCTGCCCTACCACGAGGGCAACCGGACGCTGATCGCCGAGGAGAACGGCGACACGCTGGCCGCCGTCACGGCCATCCCGATGCGGCAGAACCTGCGCGGGATGGTGCTGCCGATGGCCGGCGTCGCCGGGGTGGCCACCCATCCACTGGCCCGCCGCCAGGGGCACGTCCGGACGCTGCTGCACCAACTCCTCGACGAGATGCGCGACGAGGGGCACGCGCTCAGTGCGCTCTACCCGTTCCGGCCCAGCTTCTACGCCCGGTTCGGCTACGTCGGGTTGCCCAAGCCGCGCAGGGCCACCTTCACCCCGGCGAACCTGGGGTCGCTGCTCCGCGCGGACCTGCCCGGCGAGGTGGGCTGGGAGCGCATCGCCGCCGGCTATCCGGCGTGGCGCGCCTTTACCGAGCGCTGCCTCCACGAGCGGCACGGGTTCTCGACCTTCCCGGACTACCGGGCCGTCGGGCTGCGCGACCGGGACGAGTACTGGCTGGTCACCGCCCGGGTGGCCGGCGAGGTCACCGGCGCGGTGACCTACCGGATCGACGAGCACGGCGGCACGCTGCACGGCAACGAACTGCTGGTCACCGACCCGCTCGCGCGGACGCTGCTGTTGCAGTTCTTCGCCCGGCACGTCGACCAGGTCGAGCGGATCACCGTCCAGGTCCCGCCGGACGAGTTGCCGGAGCTGTGGTTGACCGACCTGGACGTGCACGTCGAGGCGCGAACGGTCGTGCCGAGCTCGTCCGCCCCGATGGCCCGGGTGCTGTCGCTGGACGCGTTGCGAGGGCTGCCCGCCGGGCCCGGCCGGGTACGGATCGAGCTGACCGGGGACCGCTGGTTGGCCGGCACCCACCTGCTGGACGGCACGACCGGTGCGCTGGAGCTGGTCGCCGACACCGCCGGCAGCGCGCCGACCGCCACGCTCACGGCCGCCGGGCTCTCCGCCCTGGCGTACGGGGTGCTGGATCCGGCGGAGCTGCCGTTGCGGGGGTTGGGCGAGGTGCCGGCGGACGCCGCCGCGGAGCTGCGGAGCATCTTCCCGCGCGGAGTGCCGTACCTCTTCGCCGACTTCTGACCCCCCCAGCCTTAGCCACGGGTTAAACCCGCATGGCGAATTCGCTCCCGCGCCGTCGCGGCTCCTAGCATCACGGGGTGCGCATGACGTCGCTTGTCGCCCTGCTCGTCCTCGGTGTCGCCACCGCGACCCTGCCCGCCTGCGCGCCCGACGACCCGGCTCCGGCCGCCTCGCAGCCCAGCCCGTCGGCCGAGCCGGAGGCGCTGGCCACCGGCGAGCAGGGCGTCGCCCCGGCGGCCCGGGACGGCCTCGGTGGCCCGGGGGCCAGCCCGAGCCCGAAGCCGGCCGGCAAGGCGCTCGCGGCCGGCAACCCGAACGGCAACGCCACCGTGCCGGCCGAGGCACGGGCGGTGGACACCTCGAAGTCGACCCGGACCATCGGCTCCGGCACCCCGGCGAGCTGCACCTCCGCGGCGGTGGTGAAGGCCGTCGCCGCCGGCGGCATCATCACGTTCAACTGCGGGCCGGCCCCGGTGACGATCAAGATGGCCGCCACCGCGAAGGTCCGCAACGCCAACGGGCCGAAGGTGGTGCTGGACGGCGGCGGCAGGGTGACGCTGAGCGGCCAGGGGAAGCGCCGCATCCTCTACATGAACACCTGCGACGAGGCCCAGGGCTGGACCACATCGCACTGCCAGAACCAGGACCATCCGCAGCTGACCGTGCAGAACCTGACCTTCGCCGACGGCAACTCGACCGGGGACAAGGTCGAGGGCGGCGGCGGTGGGGCGATCTTCGTACGCGGCGGGCGGCTCAAGGTGGTCAACTCGCGGTTCGTCCGCAACCGCTGCGACCGGACCGGCCCCGACCTGGGCGGCGCGGCCATCCGGGTGCTCAGCCAGTACGAGAACAAGCCGGTGTACGTGGTTGGCAGCACCTTCGGCGGCTCCGCCGGCCAGGGCGGCTCCTGCTCCAACGGGGGCGCGCTGAGCAGCATCGGCGTCTCCTGGGTGGTGCTGAACAGCGTGCTCAGCCACAACGAGGCGATCGGTAGCGGCGCCAACCCGGCCAAGTCCGGCACGCCCGGCGGCGGCAGCGGCGGCGCGATCTACTGCGACGGCAACGAGTTCACCGTGCGGATCGCCGGCACCATCATCGAGAACAACAAGGCCAACGAGGGCGGCGGCGCGATCTTCTTCGTCAGCAACAACCGCACCGGCACCATGACGATCGAGAAGTCCACCCTGCGCCGCAATCCGAGCGCCAAGTTCGAAACCCGCGGCTTCCCCGGCATCTTCTTCCTCGGCGCCCGCAACCCCACCGTGAGCGGCTCGAAACTGAGCTGACCTCAGTACGGGTTGCCCTGGCCGGCGGCGCGGGCGCGGAGCAGACCGCCCGGCCGGCCGGGCAGGTTCGACGCGCCGGACAGCGGCGGGCTGGTGGTGTGGTCACCGCCGGCCATCCCGGCAAAAAGTTCCTTGAGCGCGGTGAGCGAACTGATCTTGGGATGCCAGTCCAGCTCCGTCTCCGCCCGCTCGCTGGACATCAGCGGCGCGTTCAGGCCCAGCTCGACCCAGCCCGCGTCCACGGGTTGCAGCCGCGCCCGCCAGGTCAGCGCCGCCGCCACCCGCAGCACCGGCGCGGCGACGGGCACCGTCCAGCCATGGAAGTGCCGGGCCACCAGCTCCGGGGTGAGCACCGGGTCCGCGGCGACGTTGAAGGCGCCGCGCGCGTCACCCAGCACCGCCCTGGCGTACGCGTCAGCCACGTCGTCGGCGTGCACCGCCTGCATCCGCAGCCGGCGGTGGGTGGGCACCAGCGGGATCCGGCCGAAGCGCAGCAGCCGCACCGGCGCCAGCGGGCCGAGAAAATAGCGGGTGATCTCCGCGCCGGCGTCCCGCTGGAAGATCAGCCCGGGTCGCAGCCGAACCACCCGCAGCGTCGGGTGGTCCTGCTCGATCCCGTCCAGCAGCGCCTCCACCTCCGCCTTGTTCTCGCTGTACGACGAGCCGGGCACCCCGGTCGCCGGCCAGCGCTCACTCACCGGGTGGTCCTTCGGGCCGGGAGCGTACGTCCCGACCGAGGAGGCGTACACCAGCGCCGGCACGCCCACCCGGACCAGCGCGTCGAAGACCGCCCGGCTGCCGTCGACGTTGGTGCGGCGCAGCACCCGCTGGTCGTGACTGGGCTGGATCTGCCAGGCCAGATGCACCACCGCGTCCGCGCCGGCGAACACCTCAGCGAGCTGCCCGACCGCCCCGGGAGAGCCGATGTCGCAGGAGTGCCACTCCACCTGGTCGTACGGCTCGCCAGCCTCCGGGCCGGGCAGCCGCCGAGCCACCCCCACCAGCTCCACGCCCCGCTCCCGGCGCAGCCGCCGCAGCAGCGCCGTACCGACGTTGCCGCTCGCCCCCACCACCACGATCCGCATGTCCGACCCCGTACCCGCCCAGCCGCCCGCCAACCGCCCGGCCCGGCGCGGCGCGGCGCGGCGCGGTTTGATCGACTCGGGATCAAGGGCGGGGCGAGTCCCGGACCCAGCCGTGCTTCTCCTTTCCCCGCCGCCCGGCCGTCGCCGCGAGACAGCGAGGGCAGATCCAACCGATCGGGTCGGCCTCGGTGAGCACGTCGGTGCCCGAGTAGTCGAAGCGCACGTGCGGAAAGCGCCGCAGACGGGTCCGGCTGAGCGCCAACCCGCAGACGGTCTGGTTCTGGCCGGGCAGCCAGGCGTGCACTTCCCCGCCCGGCCCACGTACGCCGTCCGGCCCGACCTCCTCGCCGGACGCCGCCACCGCCGGGGTGCCGCTCAGTTTCATGCCCGGTCTGGTTCCCCACCCGCCCGCACCCATGCAACGTGCGGCAGGCAGGCATCGACCGACCGGCCGGAAGCCGAGAGTCGTCGGCGGGCACCGTCCGGTAACCTGAGCGCGCGGGCCGCTAGCTCAATGGCAGAGCTGTGGACTTTTAATCCATAGGTTCAGGGTTCGAGTCCCTGGCGGCCCACTCCTCCGCAGGTCAGCGGCCCTTTCGAGGGCCGCTGGAGCCGCGATCTTGGCTGGTACAGCGGCGAAGTACAGCAGTAGCGCCTTACCGGTCCAGCGCGCTGCCGAGCCGCTTGAGGGCGTCACGGGTGGCCGCCGAGGAGACCACCGTGTAGATCTCCATGGTGATGGCGAACTGCGCGTGCCGGAGGATCTGCATCGCCACCCGGGGGTGCACGTCCAGGTCGGCCAGGAGTGACGCGCAGGTCCGCCGGGCGTCCCGGACGGTGATCCGTCGGACCCCGGCCGCGTCGCAACGCCGGTCACAGAAGCGGTTCACGTTGCGCGGCTCGACCGGGCGGCCGTAGCGGGTGGTGAAGATGAGGTCCGACGGCTGCCAGGCCGAGCCGGCGGCGTCCCGGGAGGCGTTCTGGGCGGCACAGCGGCGGCCGAGCGCCACGGTGCAGACGTCCGGCAGCGGCAGGGTGGCGTCCGAGGCGGCCGTCTTAGTCTCCCGGTGCAGCAGTTCGGCACCGACCCGCTGGAGCTGCCGATCGATGGTCAACTCCCCCGCGTCGAGGTCGACATCAGCCCAGGTGAGCCCCAAAATCTCGCCCTTGGGCAGACCTAGCACCAGGACCAGGACGTACGCGGCGTAGAGCGGGTCGTCGTCGGCGCGGGCCGACTCCAGAAACCGCCGAGCCTCGTCGCTCGTCCATGCCTTCCGCTTCCGCTTCCGTACCGGGGGCAGCTTCACCAGGGAGGCGACGTTGCGGGTGATCAGCCCTTCGGTGATCGCCTGGGACAGCAGCGTCCGGAGCACGGTTCGCAGGTGCGTGACGCTGGTTGCCGAGGGCAGGTCCTGGCAGCAGCGGCCGAGGGCACAGCAGCGACGTTGGGCAGGCTTGCGCCGCTCGTCCTTGCCCTGGGCGCAGCACTGGCAGGTCCGCCCGACCTCGTTGATCCACGTCTGGACATCGCTGACCCGGAGCTTGTCGAGGCGCTTCCGGCCCAGCCCCGGCACGAGGTAGAGCCGGACCACCACCTCGTAGGTCACGTAGCTGCCCGGGGCGAGGTTCGGCTTGACGATCTCGCGCAGCCAGTAGCCGGCGTACTCCCCACCGTCGGGGAGCGGGTCGCCACAGGGCCGGCCTTGGCCTGCCCGTGCAACTTGATCCACTTGTCGTGGACCTCCTCGCGGGTCTTGCCGTAGACCCACTTCCGGCCCCGCTTGCCGTCCGGCTTCTCGACCCAGACGTACGCGGCGAAGCCGTTCCGGTACGGGAAGATCGAGCCTTCGCCGTTGGCACGAGCGCGTGCGGGCATCAGGCAGCCTCCCGGCGTTCGACCCGTTCGCGGATGTAGTCGTCGACCCATTCGGGGAGGATGCGGCGGTACTTGCCGTCCTTGATGGAGCGCGGCTCGCCGGTGGCGATCTTCATCTTGACCTTGGACAGACCGAAGCCGAGCAGGACGGCGACCTCGGCGGGCGAGTACCAGCGCGGGGTGAGGTCTCGGCTCATGCGGCGGCCCCGACGAGCCATGCAGCGTGGGCGACTTCTTCCCGGCCGACGCGTCGGCTCTCTCGTCGCTGTCTGGCGGCGGTGTTGGCAAGCAGGGCGTCACCGTCGCTAAGCCAGCCGGACCCGATGTAGGTGAGGGTGCCGCCGGTGATGGCATTGGTGGTGTCGTCGTCTCCGGTGCGGCGGTAGGTGGCTCGGGTACCTGGAAGCAGGCCGAAGGTGACGGAGTAGCGGCGGGCCTTGGTGACGAAGTGACCGCCAAGGCCGAGCATGTGTGCCCAGCGCCGCAGGCCGGCGTAGGCGTTGGATTCGGTGTCAAGGTGGGCTTGACGGTCTCCGGCCGTTGCGGCGCCGTTGGCGGCCTTACGGCGGCATGCTTTCGCCTGTCGCGATAGATTGTCCGCCTGTCGGCGCCACAATGGCCGGGTGTCGGTGCATGCGGACCGTATCTGAGATGGCGGTGCCGAGAAGGGCCGCGGTGGTGGCGCTTGCCACTGCCAACGGCGACAGTGGAAGCATCCCCGGTGCCTTGGCGGCCAGTATGAGCACTGCCGGTGCGATGGCGACCAGTAGAAGCATTGCAGAAATCAGCCGACCTGCGTGTACGCGGGCGAAGACGGCGCGTTCGAAGGCGGCACGCCCGAGCAGAAACAGCGCGGGCCCGCCGAGAATGACGACGACCCAGGCCGGTTCTGTATGTCCCGTTGGATGGATGATGGTGAGGTCCTGGCCCACAGCGGTGACCACGACTCCGGCCACCATGATTACGTGTGATTGTGATACCGCTCGGGCCAGCCGGACCGGCGCGCGGGCCTTTGCGGCAGCTGCGTCCATGAACTCACCGGCCCGGTAGATATAGATCCGCCACAACAGCACCGTGATCAGGAATGCCACCGCGAACGCCGCGTTGCGGTGGGCCTCGAAGTCGCCGGCGCCGTGTGCGACTCCCGCGATCAGGATCAACTCGCCGAGCGCGACGGTGAACAACTGCCGATAGCGTTCAGCCAGATGCTCGCTTGTGTTGACAACCAACGACGTGGTCATGCGGCCGAGCCCGGGTACGGGGAAACCGATCCTGGTGGCGGTGTATTCCAGGACTACCGCGGCCGCCCACAGCGCTAGGCGTCCTGTGCCTTGTGCGAATGCCCCCGTAATCCACGGCACGGCGGATATCCCGTACCAGATCAGCGTCAGACTGGCGTCGCGGCGATGCACCTCTTGACCGCCTATGGCGATGATCAAGAAAAGATTGCGGCCGATGTGGATTGCGATGTACGTGCCGGCGAAGAGTAGCCCTCGCTCGCCGAACGCGTCGGCCATGGCGGCGGCAAGCACCAGGCTGCCCACCATGGTGGCGAAGATCAGCAGTTCGATCGACGGCTTCATAGGATCGAACACGTCGCACATAGCCGCGGTAAGGCTCCAGATAGAGAATACCGCTAGCAGCAATACCATTGTTTGTACGGCGCCGATCCAGCTGAGGTGCTCTCCCAGTTCGCGCGACAGCCGGGTAAGCGTGAACACAAACGCCAGGTCGAAGAAGAGTTCCAGGAACGTCGCACGTTGCGACGTCCCTTCAGTGCGTAGCACCTTGGCCCGCGCCGTCGTCATCGGACTGTACTCCTATAGATTTATTTCAGTCTAACGTTGACGCGTGCCACATCCCATGCTCGGTTATGCGGATAACCCATCCCTCTACCGCTGGCCACCATCCCTGACGAGGCATGCATGGCGCCGTGTTCACTTCCCGCCGATTGATGCTTTCCAGCGCTCGACGCCGCATGCGCCGTGCCAAACGTCCGTTCTAGGTAGTAGCCTCTATTTTGAGGTATCTTAACTAGTAAAAGACTGACTCGGGACGTGATCCAACGACGGGCCGGAGTTACCGCCCGGTGGGCCGCCGACCCTTTTGCGCGGGCGGCCCGTGCTGGGAAGCTGTTCTCGGCGATGCTGCATGGGCAGGCCGTGGTCATCCGCCCAGACCCGCGTCCCGGATACCACCACCGAGGTCACCCAGGTCGACGCCCCACCGGACGTGGTGGACCTACCGGGGCGGTGGTTACTGGCGACGCCGCGCACGCGCAGACCGACACCGCCGACCTATGTCTGCCGCGGCGACGGCGGCTACGTGTTCACCGACAAGGGCAATCAGCCGTCGCTGTTCGCCGAACAGTCCCGACACGGACACCGAACGCCCTGCTTGTCATGCCTGCCACTACTGCCCGCCGATAGGCAACGACGGGTGCGCCTCCGGCGGGGCCTCGGGCACTCCGGGATGGCTGGGAGAGGGAGCCGGCAGGGTGCGTGGCGGCATGGCGGACAAGATCATCAGGTACAGATCCACTACAACTGAGAGCAATCAACGGCGACAAGCGTTAGCAAACATCGGCAGGTCACGCCCTGCTCACAGCGTCGATGGGTCTGATTGATGACGTTCTCTCGCTACGCCGGGTGTAAGGGGTTCAAATCCCCTCAGCTCCACCCCAGGTCAAAGGCCGTTTCCGCTAGTCGGAGACGGCCTTTTTCGATCTTGTACAGCAGCAAGGAACAGCAGCTCACAGGAACTGCTCGCCGAGCCGGGTGGGTGCCGTCTCGGATCGACTGCAACGACCTGTCCGACGGCTACGACAGGCTGCTCGACATCAAGCGCGAGTCGGACTTCATCATGGTGTCGTGGAACCACTTCCACCACCACAGCAAGTCGGCCCTGGTCGGCCACTCGGACAACTACCCGGCCGACCTCGGCAAGCTGCGGGTGACGTACCACCACAACTTCTTCGACGGCACCGACCAACGACACCCCCGGGTGCGTTTCGCCGACCTGGTGCACGTCCTGAACAACTACTACCGAAACGCCCTCTACGGGATCGCCTCCACGAGAACGCCGGCGTGCTGGTGGAGGGGAACTACTTCGAGAACGTGGCCCACCCGAGCTACGTCGGTTACGACAAGAGCGGCCCCGGCCGGCTGGTCGAGCGCAACAACAGGTACGTCAACTCGGCACTCCGCAGACTGCCGGCACCGTGGTCGAGCCGCGCACCTACTACCCGTACACGGTCGATGATCCCGGCACCGCCCCGGCGAGGGTCACGGCCGGTGTGGGCGTCGGCAGGATCGGTCTCTAGACCGCCGCCGACGCGGCCGACCGGGTCCGGGGCGACGACACCGTCGCCCCGGACCCAGTGACCGCCGGAGGGCGAGCGGGTTCAGACCGCCGCCAACCCCTCCACGTGGATCCGGTGTTCGGCCGGGCTGACCCCGCGTACCCGCTTGAACGCGGCGCTGAGCGCGAACGGACTGCCGTAGCCGACCCGGCGGGCCACCGCGCTGATGGTGGCGTCCGGCTCTCTCAGCAGATCGGCCGCCAGGGCGAGTCGCCAACCGGTGAGGTACGCCATCGGCGACTCACCGACAAGCTCGGTGAACCGGCGGGCCAGCGCGGCCCGGGACACCCCGGTACGGGCGGCGAGCGTCGCCACTGTCCAGGGGTGGGCCGGTTGGTCGTGCAGCAGTCGCAGCGCCAGGCCCACCACCGGATCGCCGTGTGCCCGGTACCAGGTCGCGGCCGCCGCCTCCGGACGGGAGAACCAGGCCCGTAGTACGGCGATGAGCAGCAGGTCCAGCAACCGGTCGAGGACCACCTCCTGGCCCGGCTCGTCCTTGTCCATCTCGTCGGCGAGCAACGGGACCAGCGGGCTGTTCCACGCCTCATCCGGCAGCACCAGCAGCGCCGGCAGCACCCGCAGCAGGCGCTGGCTCACCTCCCCGTGGAACTGGTAGGTGCCGCTGAGCAGCACGGCCGAGCCGTCCAGCCGCTCGCCCCAGGTGCGTACGCCCAGGTCCATCACGGCGCATAACTCTTCCCCGGCCGGAGTGGTGCTGCGCTCGCCGGGGTGAATCACCGCCTGCGGCGGAGTGCCCGGATCGTCGGCGATCGTGTACGGCTCCGGACCCCGGATGACCGCCACATCGCCGGGGCGAAGCCGGACGGGGGCGCCGGTGTCCGGCACCACCCACGCGTCACCACGGAGCACGGACACCAGGGTGAGTGGTGCGCGATCCTGGATCCGTACCGACCACGGCGGGTCGAACACCGATCGGAGCAGGAACGCGCCGCGCGCTCTCGGCCCGTCCAACAGCCCCGCCAGTGCGTCCACACGCCCCAAGCTAGAAGAACCCTGGTGAGACGCCCAGACATGGAGCCGAGCGTCTCACTCATTCCCGGTCAGGCCCCGCCCGGCTTGACTAGTGACATGAGAGAGAACGTGCACGAACAGCCCATCCTGGTCCTCGGCGGCACCGGCAAGACTGGTCGTCGCGTGGTGGACCGCCTCACCGCCCTCGGCCGTCCGGTACGGGTCGGTTCCCGCTCCGGCGAGCCACGGTTCGACTGGACCGACCAGAGCACCTGGGCCGGCGTGCTGGAAGGGGTCGGGTCGGTGTACCTGGTGTACTACCCGGACCTGGCCGCACCGGACGCCCCCGCTACAATCCGCGCGTTCGTCGAGCAGGCGGTGGCCGGCGGCGTCGAGCGGATTGTCCTGCTCTCCGGCCGGGGCGAGGAGGCGGCTCAGCTCTGCGAGCAGGTGGTACAGCGATCCGGCGCGAAGTGGACGATCCTGCGGGCGAGCTGGTTCAGCCAGAACTTTAGCGAGGATTTCCTGGTGGACTCGGTGCGCGGCGACGAGATCGTGCTCCCGGCCGGCGACGTCGGGGAGCCCTTCGTCGACGCCGACGACATCGCCGAGATCGCGGTCGCGGCGCTGACCGAGGCGGGCCACGTGGGTCAGCTCTACGAACTGACCGGGCCCCGGCTGCTCACCTTCGCCGAGGCGACCGCCGAGATCGCCAAGGCGGTCGGGCGACCGATCACCTACCAGTCGGTCTCCCCACAGGAGTACGCCGAGGTAATGGCGCGTTACCAGGTGCCCGCCGAGCTGGTGGCCGTCCTGACAGACCTGTTCGGCAAGGTCCTGGACGGGCGCAACGCCCACCTGACCGACGGTGTGCGACGCGCTCTGGGCCGCCGGCCCCGGGACTTCGCGGACTATGCGCGGGACGCCGCCGCCACCGGCGTCTGGGCGACCGAACAGCCGGATCGGGGCTGATCGTCATGAGTACGCTGGCAGCCTGGTCGGCGGCGGTGACCCTGGCGGTGACCGGTCTGATCGCAGGGGTCTACTACGCCTTCTCCGTGTCCGTGATGCCCGGGTTGAACGCGACCGACGCCGGCACCGCGATCCGGGCCATGACGAGCATCAACCAGAAGATCCAGAATCCGCTCTTCTTCGTCACCTTCTTCGGTCCCATCCTCGCGGCTACGATCACCGGCGTACTGCTGCTGATCCTCGGCCACCGTCCGGCGGCGCTGCTGTTCTTCCTGGCCGGGGCCGCGTACCTGGTGGGCGCGTTCATCCCGACGGTGACCCTCAACGTGCCGATGAACGATGCGCTCGACGCGACCGGTGTGCCGACCGACCCGGCGGAGGCGGCGCGGATCTGGGCGGACTACGCCTCTCGCTGGACCTGGTGGAACACCGTGCGCGCCGGGGCGAGCGTGGTAAGCCTGCTGCTTGCCGGATTCGGCGTCTACCTCTGGGGCAGCCAGCGGTGACCACGTCACCCCGGCGGCGCACGGATCGGGGCATGCCCAGCGGATCGGTCAACCGGGCCTGCGGCCTCGACCAGGATCCGCTGGGCGTGCGCGACGAAGGGCCCGTCGGTCTGGATCCGCTCGTGCAGGGCGGCGAGCTGGTCGCGGTACCGCTCGACGGTGAAGTCGGGCACGATCCAGACCACCTTCCGCAGGAAGTGGACCACGGCACCGATGTCGTGGAAGACGGGCCGGCATCGACCGGGCCGGCGGGCCACACCGGTCGGCCTCAGTGTCGGGTGTCGCGGCCGTGCAGCCAAGGCGCGATGACCACAGTGGGCAGGGCGAGAAAAATGGCGATTAGATGGGCGGCCCAAGCCCATGGAGCGAGGCTGGCCCCGTCCATCCCTGCGTGGTCGATGAGAAGCGCCCAACCGCACGGGATGAATAGCAATCCCATCGCGACGGCACCCACCCATAGCAAAGCCAGTGAACGACGGATAGTGGCTGTCATCAAAACGACCGTCACCGCGGCCGGTACGCCCAACAACGCGCTCGCCTGGCTCCAGTCGATACCCTGAGGGGCGGAGGTTCCAACACGAAGATCGGCGTCAGCTAAGGCCCAGCTCCAACCGGCCGCGATGTTGGCGAGGCTGAGAAACGAACCTGCCCACATGAACCAGACAGCTCTCACGGCGGCAGCATAGTCATCGCGTCACATGCCCTTCGGTGACCAACTGAGTGACGACCGGTGCGGACGCCAGCGGACAAGGGCGGACGATAGCGGACCGTTGCGGCAGGCCACGGGCCACGAAGCCGCAGCTCACGTGGAAGTGTTGGTTGCCTGGGGGTCAAGGGGTCGACAAGGACCAGGTCCAGGCCGTCACCAGGCCGTCGGAGGCCGATCGTCAGCGACCAACGACGACCACTGGTGACGACGTCTGCCCTGATTGCAAGGCGTGACCTGCCCGATCACCAGGCCGGCCGGGTCCTTCTTACCTGTAGTTGGTGAATTGAGGGGATGCTGCCGACAGCATCGCTGCGCAAGGGCCGAGGCCGAATAGGACGCGGACGCGATCGGGCATAAGGCAGTGCGTGCCCGCCCGAGGCTGGGCGGGGAACTCCCGGGGCGGTAGGCATGAGTAGCCCTGTGTCAAGCGGCGGAGGCGAGAAGGGCCTGCAGAGCTCGGTGGCGGGTGGGGTCGTAGGCGACGCCGTCTTGCCAGCAGCGCCAGATCACGTGCAGCCAGGCGCGGGCGAGGATTCGCGTGGCGTGGGGGTGGTCGTGGCCCCGAGCCCGGGCCCGCCGGTAGAGGTCGGCGGCCCAGGGGTTGGCGTGGTGGGAGTCGCCGGCGAAGTCGATGACCGCTGCACGGAGTTGTTTGTCGACGGCCCAGCGAAAGCCGACGACTTTCACCTTCCCGGACTGCCTGGTCGAGGGCGCAGCCCCGGCCAGGCAGGTGAGTGCCTCCGGCGTCGGGAAGCGGCCGCGGGCGTCACCGATCTCAGCCAGAAGCCGGGCCGCTCGCACGATCCCAGCCCGGGGCAGGGACGTGAACACCGCCGCGTCGGGATGCTGCAGCAACTGGATCTCGATCTGCTCCTGCAGCGCGCTGATCTGCTCCCGCAGGGCGGTAAGCCCAGCCACCAACGCAGCGGTGACGTGCGCCCGGGCGGTGGCTTCAGGACCGGTGGTCCCGCGGGTAGCCGCAAGCAGATGGGCGTGCAGCAGCCCGGCTCGTGCCGGGTTGGGGTAGGAGACGCCGCGCAGCCAGTTCTGCAGTCTGCGTGGCGACAGCCAGTCGACCTTGTCCTGAGTCGCGAACCGGGTGAGGAAACTCAGGGTGATCGCGGAGTCGATGTCGCGGAACAGCCCGATCACGCCGGGCAGAACATGTTCGAGGTGGGCGCGGAGCTGATTGGCCATCGCGACACGGGCGGCGATGAGGTCCTTGCGGGCGCGGACGGTCATCCGCAACGTGAGTGTCGCGGGAGAGTCGACGGTGAGGGGACGCAGGCGATGGTGATCGGTGCGGACGGTGTCGGCCAGGACGTAGGCATCGAAGCGGTCGTCCTTGTTGCCGGCTGCGCCGTAGCGGCGGCGCAGGTGCTTGATCTGGTTCGGGGCGATCACGAACACCGTGAGCCCCGCATCGAGCAGGGCCTCGACGATGGGTCCGTCGGGGCGTTCGATACCGACCTCGAGCACACGGGTCTGCTGCAGGCATCGCAGCAGCTTCCGCAGCCCCTCAGCGGTGTGCTCGACGATCATCCGTTGGACCTCGACACCGTCGGGGCCAACGACCGCGAGGGCGTGCTCAGTACTGGCCCAGTCGACGCCCGCAGTTGGTCGACGCATCGAGGGGTGGTGTCCGACACTCATAGTGTCCTCCTTGCTGTTGCAGCAGCAGGTGGGCACCCAGTGGTCTCAGGACACGGAAGCCGGTCGCTCACTGATCGGCGCTCGACGGCGCGCAGCCCTGTCGCCAGTCATACGTGCCCTGGGACCACCGGGCCCCGCGGAACTCATGCCGGACCTCTCACGGTCGAGCGGACGAGGCGGTGGCCCGGTGGGGACCAGGTGCGCCGACGACCCGAGATCGCCGGCACCAGACACGGTGCCCGACGAGACCGCCGACAGGAAGAGTCTGCGCAGTGAGCGGACGGTGGTGAACCGGGACATCAATCAAGGCGCGAGGTCCACGCGGTGGACCAGCACCAGGCGACCGTCTCGCCGGCAATCCGTAGGTCAGGACTTCGACCAGGACGTGATGGAGTTGGGTCTCGTCAGCAATTCCTGCCGGCGCAGTAGCAAGATGGCCAGCGCCATGACTGCGAAGGCAAGAGCGCTGAGCGGATTGGTGCCTAGCACCGCGACGTTGGTGACGGTTGCGCCGAGGAGCAACACCAGCAGGCAGAGTGCGGCCAGTGCTCGCACACGTGGGATGACTAGGCCCACCCCGCCCGCTACTTCGAGTGTGCCGACCACGAAGCGCAGCCACTGGCCGGCACCGATGTCATGGAACATCTCGACCATGCTCGGATCGCCGGTGAGCTTGAGCAGCCCGCCCCCGGCAATGGCGAAGCCGAGCACGATCTGCAGCACCCAAGCTGTGATCATGGCGGCTCGGTGGGCTCCCGGGAGCGCGTTTTGCCTTGACATGGCCTCTCCTGTCCTCTGCTGGCACCTCAGTAGTGCCCCTCACCAGAGACGTCGGAGCCAGCGGCCCATCCCGGACATTTACCTGCCAGCAAGTACCGAGGGGTGACTGTCGACAGCAACGGTGACAGACATCCCATGAGGTTTGGGTGTCAAGCAGCGGCCGGTTGGTCGTGCTGTTCGTGGTGTTGCCAGGCGGTGGTTTCGTCGTAGGCGGTGCCGGTTTTGAGGCAGCCGTGGAGGATGCCGACGAGGCGGTTGCCGAGTTGGCGTAGTGCGGCGTGGTGGCCGAGGCCGCGGTTGCGTTGGCGGTCGTAGTAGGCGCGGGCGCCGGGGGAGGCGATCAGGGCGGCGAAGGCCTGTCGGCCGAGGGCGTCGATGAGCCGGTCGTTGTGCACGTAGCGGGCCAGGACGATCTTTTTCTTCCCGGACTGACGGGTGATCGGGCTGGTTCCGGCGTAGTTGCGGCGGGATTTGGCGTCGGTGTAGCGGGTGGAGTCGTCGCCGAATTCGGCAAGCACCCGGGCGCCGAGGATGCGGCCCAGGCCGGGCTGGCTGAGGTAGATCTCAGCGTCCGGGTGCTGCCCAAAATGTGCCTCGACCTGCTGTTCCATTGCCTTGATCTGGGTCTGCAGTGTGCCCAGGATCGCGACCTGGGCGCGGACGGTGGCCGCGTAAGCCGCGGTCACCGCGGGCGGCTGGCCGAGCTGCTGGCTGCGCAACGCTGCCCGTAGCTTCTCGGCCTTGGCCGGCACATCACGGCGGCGGGCCCGCTTCAGCGCGGCGGTGATCTGCGAGGTCGTCAACCGGGCCGCCGTGGCAGGGTCGGGGGCCTTGCCCAGCAGGTGCAGGGCGTCCGTGGCGGTCAGGTCGTCGAACGCGGCCAAGGCGGCGGGGAAGAACTCCCGCAGCGTCTGCCGCAGCCGTAGCGTGTGACGGGTGCGTTCCCAGATCAGCGTCTGGTGCGCCCTGGCCACCACTTTGACCGCCTCGGCGCCGGCGCTGTCGCCGGCGACCGGTCGTAGCTGATGCCGGTCGGTGCGCACCATGTCAGCCAGGGCGTGCGCGTCACCGGCGTCGCTCTTGGCACCCGAGACGACGCGCCGTTCCCGGTACCGGGCGACCTGCAGCGGGTTGATCGCATAAATCTGGTAGCCGGCGGCGATCAGCGCCTGCACCCACGGGCCCCGGTCGGTTTCGATGCCGATCACCACTTGGACCGGCTCATCGTCGTCACCCAGCTGCTCACCCAGCAGCGCGTGCAGGCGGGCAATGCCGCTGATCCCCTCCTCGAGTTTCGCCTTGCCCAGCCGCCGACCCGCGTCGTCTTGTACCTCGACATCGTGGTGGTCCTCGGCCCAGTCGTCTCCCACGAACAGCACACCAGCCTCCCAAGTCCACAGCGGACCTCAGGCAGCCTTCGGGAGACCTCCGCAAGCTAATGAACAAGTGCTCACCCCGGCGAGCGGCGGGCACGACATCCCATCAGCGGTCTCGTCTCCCGACCACCGGCAGGGGCACGATCTGTCACTAGGGCTGCCAGAGCGCCCTGCAACCGGGAGTGCTCACCCGCCAGCGGCTACCGGACCCGAGTCTGCCGCAACCGACCCGGTAACTCTCATTAGCAACCGCCTCGGACGAGGACGCTCCTCGGCAGCCGAGTACGGCCAGTCGCCTGAGGTCGCGAACACGGAGAGATGACGCCAAACGACCCGCACAGAGCTTGTAAGCGAGGCGTCAGCCAACGAGGCAGCAAGAAGGCAGCGGCAGCGTCGACGCGGGTCGACCCTGAACGTGAATCGACGACGTCCGGCACCTGCTCATTGACGCGGGCCGGCACCGGCTGGCAGTGGCCGACAGATTGAGTCCGCATCCCCCCGGCGGGGCTCGCTAACGGCGGCGGGGATCGGTCAGCGGCCGACGCGGATGCGGTCGGCAGAGTACACCTGGCGCGAGCCGTCGGCGCGGAAGATCACGATGACCGGGATGCCCTCACCGATCTCCAGCTCGCGCCGTTCGGCGGGGGTGGGCATCCGAGCGGTGGCGGTGTCGCCCTTGAGGAGGGTCACCGTTTCGGTCGGCTCGTCGGCGCGGACGAATGTGCCGCGCGGTGGTTCCACGATCACGAGCCCTTCCGACCGGAGTAGCGCTACAGCCTGTCGGACGCTCGTGCGGCTCAGCCCGTACTCCTGAGCCAACCGCAGCTCGCTGGGAAGCGAGGCCCCGGGCGCGAGGTCGCCAGACGCGATCCGGTCTCGCAGAAGGTCTGCGAGCTGCCGGAACACGGCGCGATCCGCGCTGGGGTCGATCACGAATGTGACGCTACATGTCCAACAGTTCTACATCTTATTGTATCTACAGTCCTACGTCGTTACGGTGACATGAGCTGGGGCAACAGCCAACGGCCGGCTCCACCTGCCCGTGAGATCGAAGAATGCCCGAGGGGAGACCTGGTGCCTCGCGTGTCGTACGAGGAGTACTTGGTGGCTGTCGCGCTAACCCTGGCGAGGCGGCACCGGCCGGTCTGGTCATGGCAGCGATGGCGGAAGGTCTGCCGATGCGGGGGCGAGTTGCCCTGCCATGCGAGGCATCGAATCCCGATCAACCGGGGTCACTGGCCCTCAGAGGACGGCCGGCTATCCGCTCCGTCATCGGAACCGCCGGCCGAGCAGAGGGAGCCGAAGTGACCAACCACCTCCCGATCACGCCGGCCTGGACCTGCGGTGGCTGCGGTGCCGACTGGCCCTGCCACACCCGCCGTCGAGAGCTGCGAGCGGAGTACGACCGAGCCCCGGTGTCGCTCACCCTCTACCTGGCAGCCCAACTCGTCGAAGCCGCCCACGACCTGACCCACGTCCCCGCAGGCCACCTGCACTACCGCTTCCTCGGCTGGACTCGATGAGCATCCTGCGACCCAGTGACGAGAAGTTCCACTACAGCGACGGCTCGCACAAGTGGATCCCGCCAGACCCGGACTACGACCAGGAGGTCTGGGACGAGCAGGTCCGCCAGCACAAGCAACGCCACCTCAGGAACGAGCGTGCGAAGGTACGCATCCAGCGTCTCGTCTGATGCCAGCACTACAGCAGCGAAGTACAGCAACCGTGCCAGCCGAACCCGGCCGAGACGCACGCCAGCAGCCCGGATGACCTCGTACCGCACCCGATCCGGCTGGCTCGCCGGCAATCCATAGGTTCAGGTTTCGAGTCCCTGGCGGCCCACTTCTCCGCAGTTCAACGGCCCTTTGTGGGCCCGCTGGTGCCGCGATCTTGGCCGGTACAGCAGCGAAGGTCGGGGCGGGACGGCCGGCTGCCAGCCGATGTGGGAGGACTTTCTGTACGTCTATCAAGGCGGCCCGCAACGGGCCGCACGCGCCGCAGCCTGGGCGCGCGCCGGACGCCCGGCGGCTGGCGCGGAAAGCGGGAAGCCCGGAGGGCCGCCGCAGAACGACAGACCGTTGACCGATGAGGGGTGCGGCCGGCAGCCGGCCGGGCCGCGCGGCCACAAGCCCGCGCGGCGCAGGGAAGCGCACTCCGGCCACGTCGGCGAGCTGGCGTCGGTCGCGGGGTTGCGGTCAGGGCGCCTCCGGCGGGGGCGCCCCGGCTCCAGGATGGCAGGGGCTCTGTCGGCGGGTCGCGGTCCGTGGGTGGTTGCGGTAGGCCATCCCGCCGTCGTCGACCACGGAACGAGCCGAGCAGACCACCGCCCGGCACGCCAGCGTCCGAACCTGTGTCAAGGTCCGCTTGACGTGGCGTGCCGGGCGGCGGCCCGCTCCCCGCAGGGCGGGTTGACGGCGACGGGATGGCAGTTCGAGCCTGTGGCTTGCGACAACTAGGACTCGGTCGAGGCCTACTATGAGCGGCGAGCGGTACAGACGGCCTGTCAACGAATCAGCCGAACTGGCGGCTCGCCGGACGCAAAGTGACTGCCTTTGCACTTCAGCTTCCGTCTGGCGTCGCCGGCGGCATGCCGAGCGGACGGTGGCCTCGGCACGGTGGCGGAGGACTTCACGATCAGGGTGAGCCGGGACCAAGCGTTGGTGCTCTCAGGTCGAGTAGCCGGGAGAAGTCTAACCTCCGGCTTTCACAGATCTGGACGTAACAGTCTCACCGTGAACGCTCTTGATCAGGGGACCATCGACGGCCGGGCTCCCGCCATCTGCCACGGCATGACTCATGGACTGCCCACGCGAACGGTGCAGACGATGCCGTCGAGTGCCCAGGCGCACCGTCGCTGCGCCCAGCAGGGTCGCGGCGGCCAGCGGCAGCCACAGCGCCGCCGCGCCCAGGCTGAGCAGACCGGTGATGATGATGGGATCGACGGCCCGGGCCAGGCCGTAGCTGAGCTGCCAGCGGGCGAGCGCGCGCCCCATCAGGTGTGGCGGTGCTGACTCGATCACCAGCGGCACGCTGCTGCCGGTGTAGAGGATTTCACCCAGCGTGTAAGGCACGATGACCAGCGCGACGAGCACCGTGCCGGGGCCGCCGCCGGTCGCCCCGCCGAGCCAGAAGGCGAGGTAGGAGGCGGCGAGCAACAGGCCGGACCAGAAGAGCACGGTGCGGTGCGGCCACTTCGCGAGGCGCACTACCACGACCAGCTGCAGCGCAATCACCATGACGGTGTTGGCGACGAAGATGCCCGAGGGCCACGCCAGGGACGCGTGCAGGCCCTGCACCAGCAGCAGCGGCAGGGCGATCTCGAGGATGTCGGCGTAAAACGCGTACGGAATGCCGGCCAGGGCCAGGATGGTAACGGTGCGTAGGCCGGCACCGCGCGCTTCCTTCGTTGCCGCAGCCGGGGCGGGGGCCGGAACATCTTGGTGGGGCAGCGGCACCCGGGCGATCACCGCCGCGCCGAACGCGCACCCGAGCGCCGTCGCCAGCGCGAGCCAGCGGAGCACCTCCGGCCCGCTCGCGACCAGAACCGTGCCGAGCAGGGCGCCGGCGCCCAGGCCGGCGTTGCGCAGCGAGCGGCCCGCGGCCAGCGCCGCCGCACGCTGGGCCGGGCCGGCCAGCGCGGCGACCAGCGCGGAATTGGCGGGTGGAGCGATCTGCGTGCCGACGCCGATGAGCACCGCACCGATCGCGAATCCGGCGATGCCGGGCACCAGGCCAAGCAGCAGCGACCCCACCGCTCGCACCAGTAGCGCGGCGACGGCGGGGGCCCGCCGCGCTCCGCGGTCGATCCACCGTCCGGCGAGCGGGACGGCGCCGAGGCCGGCCAGCATGCCGACGGTCAGCGTCATACCGGCCTGCCACGCGCTGAGCCCGATCAGCACGGCGTAGATCACGATGAACGGGCGCAGCATCCCGGAGGTCGCTGCCTCGACTGTGGCGCTGAGCGCGTAGCGGCCGCCGCCCGGGATGCGTACCAGCTCACGAAGCGTCGTACGGGTGGTCGTCACGGCTCCGATCGTCCGGCCATACGGCTGCGAAGGGACCCGGGTTGGCCAGCGTCGTCAATCCATGCCTCGTCGATTGATAAACGACGTCAATCGGTCTGCCCGGGCGCGGACCCCTGCCATGATCAGTACTGTGGTTACCTCGGTCGACATCGCCGGCGTACCAGCCGATCGGATCCGGATAACGCCGTCGCCGCTCGCAGAGCTCGGCGCGGTGCTGCACGTGCTCGCGGAGCCGCAGCATCATCCGGACACCGCCGCGGCGGTTGCGATGATGGCGGCTGCCCTTCCCGCAGAGCTGGCTCCAGACCTCGAGGAATTTGGTCTGCTCTGGCACTCCGGCCGGGCCGACTTTCTGTTCCCGCCCGATCCACGGCCGAGCCTGCGCGAGGAACTGGACGACGTCGACCGCCTGGACGACGAGCGCTGGGTCGCTGCGGCGCTCGCCGCCCATCGGGCCGTCTCACCGGCGCCGCGAATGTGGTCGCCGCTGCGTGACCCGATCGTGCGGCAGCGGGCGCTGGCCGCGGCCCGCGCCCGAGGGCCGCGGCAGGCGGCGTGGGCCGAGCGGTTGCTCGCCGATCCGGCCGCCGAGCGCGAGCGGGTACGACGCTTTCTGCTCGCCTGCGAGTCCGCCTTCTTCGGCACGGTCTGGAAACGCGTCCGCCCAGCGCTCGCCGAGGAAGCCGACCGTCGACGCTTCGACCTGGCCCGCGAGGGTATCGGCGCCCTCGGCCGGATCTCGCACGCAATCGGGGTCGACACCGAGCGCGGCATTCTGACGATCGACAAGCTGCAGGACCAGACCGCAGACGGTCGCGGCGGCGGGATGACGCTCATCCCGAGCGCGTACGGCGCACCGCATATGACCGTCGTGTACGCGCCCGGCTGGCTGCCCGTGCTGCAGTACCCGGCACCGGGCTGGGACCCGCGCCCAGTGTTGCGGGTGGACGAGCTGGATGCTCGGCTGACCGCGCTTGCGCACCCGCTGCGGCTACGTTTCTGCCGCACGCTCGCCCGAGGTCCGCACACGACCGGCGAACTGGCCGACTTTTGGCGGGTGACGGCGCCGGAGGTATCCAGGCACCTCGCGGTGCTAAAGGCGGCCGGGCTGCTGATCTCGGCGCGCCGCGGCCGCTACGTGACGTACCGCCTGGACATGGAGGCCTGCACCGGCCTGGGGCAGCAACTGGCGGACGTCCTCGGCCGCTGAACAGCCAGGACGCGTACGTGGGCAGGAAGACGAGCTCAAAGCGTGGCCCGTCCAGTTCGGATGCCTATGACTGGCAGGGGGATCAATACAACGCCAAGTGAACACCTGTAGCCTCTTTTCATGCCGGACAACCTCCACAAGGCGTTGATCGAGAGCTTGTTGGCATGTCTGGCCTTCCTGGAGCAGAGCGACAGCGACACGGTGGACCCCGACTCCGCAATACGTGCGCTGGAGGATGTCGCCTACCCGCTCCAGAGCCTGTCCGATGCCGATCGCAGGTCCCTGCTAGCGATGTTCGAGCGAGTGGCCGCCGAGGAGACGGACACCGGGTGGCGCGAGTTCATCCGCCTTCAGCCCCGTGGCTTGGGCCTCATGGCACCCGATGAGGTCGAGTGACGGACAGGGCTGGGCCGTTGTAAGCAGCATCCGGGCCAAGTGGGTGACAAACTGGGTGACGATCACGACGGACACCCGTGGACGCACCGGGACGCTGTCGGATCGTCTCCGCAGCTCACTCGCCGTATTAGGCCAGCCGCTGGCAGTGCGGCAGCGGCCCTTAGTTCCGCTTCAACTCACCTCCGTCGAACGTCGCCAGGCGTCGGCGGGCCGCGTCTGGTCCGCCCCGTGGGGAGCGGTTAGCTTCTAAGAGGGCATCTTGATCAGGTCGGCGTCGGTGTGTCCGCTTCGGGTTGATCGTCACGCCAGGATGGCGTCGCTTCGTGGGTGAGGCGCCGGCTCAT
>NZ_JBEXHU010000019.1:0-182730 GCF_040608175.1 Micromonospora sp. NPDC005206 | reverse complement strand
ATCCCGCTGACCGTCAACGAGCTACGCCACCTGTTCCACATCCTGATCATCGAACCCACCCGCCGCCGCACCGACCCGCTGCTCTGGTCCATCCGTCGACGCCGCCACCAAGCCCGCGCCAAGGCCAGCCACTACACCCGACAAGCCCTCATCGAGCCATGATCACGATCCCCGGCTGGAGTACTAGGCTCCACACCCCGCGCTGCTTCTACACCTACTGTCCGGGGGAGTCGTGCCGCGCTCGGGGCTGCCCTAACCGCTGCCGCCACCCGGAGTGCACGGGGCGCTACCCGCGTCGGGTTCTGAAGCCCTCTTTGCCGCCTAGCTTCTGGACCTCCCTTGTGGAGGGAAGCAAATGACCCCGGCCTGCCCAACCGGGGTCACCTACGTCATCTCGCAAGGGAGCCTCTAATGTACCGTCCGCCCCTCTTTGCCAGCTACGTACGGCTTTCTGCCGGCCTCTCGGCCGGGCTTCTCCCGGGTAGCTCCGCTCGGGTAGGGCAGCGCCCCTACGGCCACGAGGGGCGGCGGTAATGCCCGGCCCGGAGAAGGCGGCCCGTCGCGCTGCCCGAGCGGCTACCCCTACCCGTGCCCTCACCCAGGCTGAGGAGTCGGCCAACACCTTCTTTGGATTCGACATGTACTCCCCGGAGGACCCGCCAGTGAGTGACGACTTCAGTTCGGCCGAGGGCGTGCCGGAAGTGGAAGAGCCTGGCGCCTCTGGGGTTATCCCCGTCCGGGAGCGCAAGCCACGCAACCAACCCAAGAGCGGGAAGCCTCAGCCGTCAGTGGCCGGCGACGAGGACGACGAGACCAACGACAGTCGCGGCCGCGAGGCTATCGAGCTGATCATTAAGTACGGCCTGCTCAACCTGCCCGTTTCCGACATGAAGAAGGCGCTCGCCTTCAACCGGGCTAACGCCATTGCCCGGGAGGTCGTGCGGGGCGAGATGGCAGCGTCTACCTCCTGGGCTCCTCCGGAGGACGGCGCGACGCTGTCGGACTGGCTCGACCGGGAGCGGGAGCACCACCGCTACATGGCCGAGGGGCTTATGGGGATGGGGCATAACGTCGTCCTCGCCGGCCGCTACAAGACGGGCAAGACCACCCTCGTCCAGAACCTGGCCGCCGACCTCATCGCCGGTCGTCCGTTCCTCGGGCGGGAGACGTTCCTGCCTGAGGGCTCGATTGCCTGGCTGAATGGGGAGATGGACCCATTTGACTGGACCGACGAGATCCGCCCACTGATAGCGGGTCTGTCTCGCGATGACCAGTCCCGGATCGTGCCGCTACACCTCCGCGGCAAGGCGCTTTCAATCCTCGACGACACCTCCGCAGAGCGGCTGGTGGAATGGCTCCAGAAGCACGACGTACGGCTGATCGTGCTCGACTCCTGGCGGAAGCTGTGCGTGTGGTCCGGGGTCAACGAGAACGAGAACCAGGGTGCCGAACGGCTAACCGACCGCATCGACCAGATCAAGGCAGAGGCCGGGGTGTCGGGCTTCCTGACCCTCGCGCATATGGGCCGGGGCGAGGGCGAGCACGCCCGAGGCGCTACCGCTCTCGATGACTGGGTGGATGCCCGATGGACAATGACCTCGGATAAGGACGACATCCGGCATCTCAGGGTCGAGGGGCGTGGGGTACGCCTCGACAAAACGGCCCTGGCATTCAACCCCTCCCTCAACCGGGTTTCGGTCGGCGAAAGCAACGGGGGTAAGCCCGAGAAGAAGCGCATCGAGGACGATAAGGACAAGCTGAACGAGGCAGTCCTCATTGTGGGCATGGAGCCGGGCATCGTCACAGGCGAGGTCGCTAAGGCTCTCCGGCTCAACCCTAAGAAGTCCGACACTTCGGACCTGCTGCGGAAAGCGGAGCGGCAGGGCGACATCTACCACACCGACCAGAAGGTCAGGCAGGGTCGGAATTGGTATCCGGGGAAGCGTCCCGCCGAGACCGAGCCGTGCTCCTGTAAATGGGCCGACGAGGGCTAGCGGCCCATGCCCCCGGGGCAATGGGTAGGGCAATGGGGGCAATGGGCCTGACCTCGGGTTTTACGCCCATGCCCCCATTGCCCCAAGATCGTTTAGCGGGGCAAAGCCTCCGACCTCTATGCCCCATGCCCCGCCCGCCTTTATAGAAGGCGGGGCAAGGGGGCATGGTCGGGGCATGCCCGGGGCAGGGGGCATGCGGCTTGATAGAAAGCAGACTCGCGCTCCCCGCGTACGTATAGGGAGAGAGCCCGGAGCCTGTCAGGAAACAGCCCTAGGCTGGCCGGTACGGGGCGAGGAGGGCGAGAGGCTAGGGCGGTAGGGGTAGGGGCGGTGGCAGGTTTCTCGGAGACGTTCCCGACGATACGTATGCAGGCTACTGACAGAGTGGGTCCAAGAGGCGTGAAAACCGGGGTCGGGTCAGACCTGTCATGCGTGCCATTGCCACCCATCGACCATCCGCAATGCGCATTCCTAGCCATTGCGAGCCACGAGGCATTGAGCAGTAAACATTGTTTAGCGTGCCATTGTGCTGCCATTCCTGCACTCACTGCATTGTTTACAGTGCGGGCTGCGGACGGGCTGCCGTCGTAACAGGAGCTAACACGACTGTCAGTCGCTGTGCTGCGAAGCATTGTGAAGCGCCTATGCGTTCAGTTAATAAACCAAAGCGTCCCGTTGTGCGCAGGGGTGCGCAGTGAAAAAGGCCCACAATGAATTTGTTGTATGCCGAGTGCGGCACGCACATATATTTATCGAGAGAGATGCCTGGAAACCATCGATGCCCCTTTATCAGTGGCGGGCCCGAGTGCCGGACTGACCCCTCAAAAATGTGCAATTTTTCGGAGCACTAACCTGCTGTACAGTGCTAACCCCCCTTCGACCAGTCCACTATGCGGCGGATCTGGAAGGCGAGCTGTCGGGCCTGCTCGATCGGCAGCCAGAAGTACCGGACCTCTCCGCTCCCCTCCGTTACCTCAACGACAACCATCGGGGCTGCATCCGCCGGGCGGTGGCGCTGCTCTAGCCAGACGCGGATAGGGGCGGTTGCGTCGGGCGAGTTAGCCGGAGAGGGCCGGGAGTGGTGCATCCCGTCCTCGCGGCAGAGAAGCCCCTTGACGCACCACCGAGGGCACGGGGGAACCTCCGGCGGGCTCAGCCAGCGCGCGTGATCCATCGGGCTCATCGGGTCTCCCCTACGCCAGGCACCCCGCTCGGCCGAAGCCGGCGGGGTGCGATCTTGTGAACGTCCATTGTGGATACCTCCCGTGCGGGAGTCTTGTCCAATTTGTCGGGTTTGGCTAGCTACAGCCGGTCTGCCGGGGAGATCCGGCGGGCGGCGGTCTGGGCTCGCTCGACCTCTGCCGAGCGCCCATACCGGCGGGGCATCTCCGGGGAGACCCACCCGAACAGAACCATCGCGTCGCTCTCGCTCCCGCCCGCTACCCGCCAGTTGTGGGCGGACGTGTGGCGGAGCTGGTGCGGGTGGATGTGCCCGATACCGGCCTGCCGGGCTCGACGCTCCAACATCTGGTACAGGCCCGAGGCGGTGAGGGGCTTACCGCGCGCTCCGAGCCACAGCCGGTCCTCGTAGCCGCTCCCCTCAGCGGCGAGCGGATGGGCCTTCCGCGCCCGGAGGTAGCGGTAGAGGGCCTGCCCGGTCTTGGCGCCGTAGGGGATAACCCGAATCCGGGAACCCTTCCCGAGCAGCCGTACGAGGTCGAGCACCTGGTCTACGTCCCCCACCGTCATCCCGGAGACCTCCGAGACCCGAGGCGAACCCGGCTCGCACCACAGGCGGATGATCGCGGTATCCCTACGGCTCTCGAAGTCTGTGCCGGAGCACTCGGCTAGGAGGATCTTCAACGCCTCGTCCGGCACTACCGGGATGGGCTTCTCAACGACCTTCGGCGGGGTCATCTTCGCCATTGGCGAGGAGGGGATGAGGTCTTCCCGGACGGCCCAGTTGTAGAAGGCCCGGAGTGCCCGGTACCGGCCCGAGGCGGAAGCGGCCGAACGGGTCTCCAGGATGTGGAGGATGTAGCCCTCGACCGAGCCACGGCTCAGCTCCAGGAGGTCTGCCTCCTCTACGAAGGCCGAGAGCTGGAGCAGCGTCTCCCTGTAGTTCTGGGCGGTCCGAGGGCTGCGGTTACGGATCTTGAGGTCACGCTCGTAGGCGTTGATGTGGAGAAAGTTGATCTTGGTCATGCACCGAAAGTAAGGTTCTGTACGCGCCTACGCCTAGACAAGAAGAAGCCCCCTAGCGGCTGTTAGGCCTGCTAGGGGGCTGTCTGTGCGCCCGAAGGGACTCGAACCCCTAACCTTCTGATCCGTAGTCAGATGCTCTATCCATTGAGCTACGGGCGCAGGTGCTCAGCCAGTGTACACACCCGGCTTTCGCGCGGAGACTCCGGGATTCGAACCCGGGAGGGGCTTTAAGACCCCAACCGCATTAGCAGTGCGGCGCCATAGACCAGACTAGGCGAAGTCTCCCTGGTGGCCCGTAGACCACCGCGCCCGAGGATACAGGTCGCCACCCACCGGGAGCAAAGCGACTTCCGACGTACGCCCACCGAGGCCGCCGGCCCCGTGTTTCCACGCTGTGCGCCAGCGTGATCGGGACTACGCTCCATCGATATGCAGGAGCAGCCGCCCGCCGAGCCGACCCGCCGAGAGCCTGCTGACCGCGCGCGCCGACGCCCCCCACGGCCGACCTTCACTCCGCCGACGGCCGCCGAGCAGCCCGTGGAGAAGGCAGTGCCGGCGTCCGACCCGGCCGCGGCACCGGCCACCCCCGGCGCCCAGCGCCCTCGACGAGCCAAGCCCGCCCCGGCGGTGCTCTTCCAGCCACCGGAGCCGGACCGCCCCCTGCCCCGCCAGCCGGCCCCTGCCGCCAGCAGGAATGACGAGGAAGCCGAGGCGAGCGGCGGCACGACGGGCGTCGACGAGCCCGGTCCGGCGGCGGGCGCGGACCAGCCGAGCCGCTCGGGCAGTTCCGGGGAGGTCGACCAGCCAACCGACGCCGCGGCAACCGACCCGGGCAGCACAGCGGCTCCGGCGGATGAGCGAGCACCCGAGGGCGGCCCGCAGCAACCGGCCGGTACGCCGACCCGGACGCCGAAGGCCCGGGCCACCCCGGCCCGCAAGGCCGCCCCCCGGAAGGCAGCCGGCACCTCGACCGGGAAGGGGACCGCCACGACATCGCCGGGCGCCGACGTGACCCCGGCCACTCCGGCTGCCGGGCCGACCAGACGCGCCGCGCGCTCTACCGAGGCGGCGGCCACCCCGACCAAACGCACCACGACCCCGACCAAGCGGGCGGCAGGTCCCCGGAAGAACGCGGCCCCGAAGCAGGCCGCCCCCGCACCGCGACAACCAGCGGAGCAGACCCCGGCAGAGCAGCCGCCGTCCGCGGTCGTGGCCGGCGAGACCACCCCGACGGCCCAAGAGACCACCCCCGAATCGGAGCTGCGGGCGGTCACCGCGCACCTGCTCGACCATCCCGGCTTCGCGCCGGAGTTGCTGGCCCTGGCCGCGGTGCGGGCTCTCGGCCCCGGCGCGGCCGACTGGGCCGGGCGGCTGCGGGCCCGGTACCCGGACGCCCAAGCGGACGGCCTGGCCCGCCTGGCCACCCGGCGGTTCGTCCGCGCGGCGGGCGCGGGCGGGGCGGCCGCCGCGCTGGCCGGGCTCTTCGCGCCGCTGGCCGAGCTGGCCTCGGTGCTCTGGACCCACTCGAACCTGGTGCTGCACCTGGCGGCGGCGTACGGCCGGGATCCCGCGCACCCCGACCGGGCGGTCGAGCTGTTGGTGCTCACCCAGGTGCACCCGGATGCGGAGAGCGCGCGTGCCGCGTTGGCCGCGGTCGGGACGGCGGACGACCCGGTCGAGGGCACGTGGCCGCGGGCGGCGGAGGCCGCGTGGCGGCTGGCCGCGCCGCTCACGGCGCAGGCCGGTGGGTGGCTGGCGTTGCGGCTGGCGTCCCGACTGCTGCCGGGTGCGGCGGTGCTCGCCGCGGCGCTGGGCGACTCGGCGGCGGCCGATCGGCTCGCGGCCCGGGCGGTGGCCGCCTACCGGCCGTCGCCGGCCGATGCGGCGGGTCGACCGGTCAGAGCCAGTTGAACCAGTCCCGGGGCAGCAGCGCGTAGCCGACGAAGGCGACCACGTCGAGCAGGGTGTGCGCGATGACCAGCGGCATCACCCGCCGGGTACGCAGGTAGAAGTAGCTGAACACGACGCCCATCACCGCGTTGCCGACGAAGGCGCCGAAGCCCTGGTACAGGTGGTACGAGCCGCGCAGCAGCGCGCTGGCCGCGATGATCGCGCCGAGCTGCCACTGGAACTGACGCAGCCGGGTGACCAGGTAGCCGACCACGATCACCTCCTCCAGCACGGCGTTCTGCACAGCGGCGAGGATCAGCACCGGGACGGCCCACCAGACCTCCGGCAGCGAGGCCGGCACCAGCGTGGCGTTGATGCCGAGCTGCGCCGCCAGCCAGAACAGGGCCAGCCCGGGCAGACCGATCAGCGCCGCCAGGCCGGCGCCACGCGCCAGGTCGTGGCCGGGTCGCCGGGCGTCCAGGCCGAGGGTCCGCGCCGGGTCGCCGGGATCGCGGCTGAGCAGGTGTACGGCGAGCAGCACCGGCAGCAGCGCGAAGACGATGCCGAGCAGTTGGTACGTCAGGTCCAGCCAGGGTCTCGCTGACGCGGAGGTGTTCAGCGAGGCGGTCTGCTTGGAGAGCGGACCGTCGGCGGTCAGCTTCGCGATGATCGAGACCACCGCGTAGACCGCGGACTGGCCGAGGGAGAGACCGAGGACCAGCAGCGTCTCGGTCCCCAGCAGCCGGCGGGACACCGGGCGGGTCAGCTCAACGGTCACCGCACCACTCTGCCCGACGGGCGGCGCCGGTGGCACGGCCGACCGGCCGGCATGAACCGATCGCACATTCTGTGCGACCGGTGAGCACGCTCCGTGGAGATTCTATGGGCGCCCGATCCGCCGCCGTCTGGAGAAGGAGCGCCCCCCGTGGACAACGTCGCGCGGTTGCTGAAAGAGAGCTGGACTCTGGTCGAGGAGGACCGGGACCGGCTGAGCAGCCACTTCTACGCCCGGCTGTTCCTGCTCGACCCCGCCCTGCGGCAGCTCTTCCCGGTGCAGATGACCGGCCAGGGCGACCGCCTGCTGGAAGCGATCATCACGGCGATCCACACCGTCGACGACCCGGAGAGCTTCGACGAGTTCCTCCGGGCGCTGGGCCGCGACCACCGCAAGTACCACGTCGACGAGCAGCACTACAAGACGATGGGCGTCGCGCTGCTGGACGCGCTGCGCAGCACCGCCGGCGACGACTGGAACCTGGAGTACGACCAGGCGTGGACGGACGCGTACGCGGCCATCTCGGCGAAGATGCTCGCCGGGGCGGCGAACGACGAGAACCCGCCGTACTGGCACGCCGAGGTGCTGACCCACGAGCGGTACGGCCCGGACACCGCCGTACTGACCTGCCGGGCGTTGCAGCATCCGCTGCCGTGGCGGGCGGGCCAGTACGTGAGCCTGGAGGTGCCGCGCCACCACCCTCGGGTGTGGCGGACGTACTCGGTGGCGAACGCCCCGAACGACGACAACGTGCTCGAGTTCCACGTGCGGTCGTCCGGGGCCGGCTGGGTGTCCGGTGCGCTGGTCCGCCGGGTGCGGCCGGGTGACCTGCTCCGGTTGGCGGCGCCAATGGGGTCGATGACGCTGGACCGGTCCTCGGAGCGGGACATCCTCTGCGTGGCCGGCGGGGTGGGGCTGGCGCCGATCAAGGCGCTGGTGGAGGAGTTGGCCAGCTACAACCGCACCCGGTGGGTGCACGTCTTCCACGGCATCCGGCAGGCGGCGGACCTGTACGGCCTGGCCGGGTTGCAGGAGCTGGTCGCCGTACACCCGTGGTTGTCGGTCACCGCGGCGTGCAGCGAGGACCCGGACTTCGACGGCGAGCTGGGCGACATCCCGGACGTGGTGGCCCGGTACGGCCCGTGGACCACGCACGACTGCTACGTCTCCGGGTCGGCTCGGATGGTCCGGTCCACGCTGCGGGTGCTGGCCGCGGACGAGGTGCCGCCGCCGCACATCCGCTACGACACCTTCGGTGACCTCTAGGCGTTCCTCCCCCACACCGGGGCGCGTGCCCCTGCCCCCTGGGGCACGCGCCCCGGTCCCGCCCCTGTCTCAATAGCGCCAGGGATGCCCGGTCTCCCGGTACTCCTCCACCGGCACCAGCGGCACGCCGGGCGCCATCCGGTCCACGTAGAGCCGGCCCTCCAGGTGGTCGATCTCGTGCGCGACCAGCCGGGCCATGCCGAACTCGAACGAGGTGATGATCCGGCTGCCGTCCCACTGGGCGTGCTCCACGTCCAGTCGCAGCGGCCGGGGCACCAGGCCACGGTGGTCGAAGAAAGAGAGGCAGCCCTCGTACTGCTCGTCGGTGTCCGGGTCGGCGTCGACCACCCGGGGGTTGAGCAACACGACCGGCTCCGCCGAGCGGTCGGGGGGCCGCACCACGGCCGCCGCCCGACCGATGCCGAGCTGCGGGGCGGCGACGCCGACCCCCTTGCTGAACGGATGCAGCTCGTCGAGCCGGGCCAGGGCCGTGCTGAGCCGGTCGACCACCTCCCGGGCGGCCTGCTCCTCAGCGGGCAGGTCGAACGGGCGGCCGCGCTGGCGGAGCAGGTCGGCGCCGCGCTGGACGATGCCGAGCCCGCGCATCCGGTCGCTGGGCCGGACCCGGGCCCCGCCGGGGCCGACGTCCGGGTCGGTGTCCGGGCGCGCCCGGAATCGCCACTGCATGCGGTAGCGGGCGTTCAGCGGTGGGTCCTCGGTCTGCCAGTCGAAGATCGCCCGGCCGCCCTCATCGCGGCGCTGCGGCGCCGTGCGCAGCGGGCCCTCCTCCGCCGAGAGCGAGGTCTCCACGCCCCAGACCTGCGGGTCGAGCGCCGCCGGCAGGTCCAGGCGGACGGCGAGCTGTCGGGTGGGCAGCCGCACGGCCCGCTGGAACCAGGGACCCCACTTCTCCTGCCCGACGGAGTACGCGTACTCGATGGTGGCCCGGTCACCGGGATAGAGCGGGAAGCGCCGCTCGCTGTTCTCGAAGAGCAGCCAGATTTCCTTGAACGCGTCCCGGTCGTGTTTCGCCCGCCAGTGCATCGGCTCCGGGTCACCGCCGCCGTCGTCCCGACGGGCCTGTAGTTGCAGCTCGGCGAAGGTGAGCGGGTGCTCGCGGTGGTGCCGGTTGGAGCGACCGGGGTCGTTCGGGTAGCGGTCGACGGCGACCCGGACCAGGTAGCGGTTGATCGGCTCGGTGCCGGCGTTGTAGAGCTCGCGGTGGATGACGCACCGGTAGCTGTCGTCGGTGTGGGTGAGGGTGGCGAGTTCCCGCTCCACGACGAGGCCGGTGCCGGGTGGCAGCCACTGGCCGGGCAGGTGCGGCTCGCGGTGCTGTTGACCGGCGCGGGCGTGCCGTAGTTCGTCGTACTCCCGGAAGCGCTGCCAGATCGCACCGCTGGCCTCCAGGACGGCCTCGGCGCGGCGGGCAAAGTCCTCGGTCGGGCGGTGCCGGCGCCCCTCGACGTGGCTGACGTAGGACGGGTCGAACCCCATCAGGACGGCCAACTGCTTCTTGGACAGCCCCCGCCCGGTCCGCTGCCGGGCGAGCTCAGCCGCGAAGGAGTCGGCAGCCCGTTCGAGGGGGGAGGTCGTCATCGGCTTCCTCGTGGCCGGGAGTATCAGTTTCACGTTCCGTGCCCGTACGCACACGCATCTGCCACCTTGCCGACACTTCGCTTGACAATCCACCGACCGACATCGATCCTGCGCCGGTGTTTTCCGAGGCTGCGGCCGGGTAGTACGCCGGGGCGCGGAGCGCTGCTCCCGCTGGGAGGAGAGTGATCCTGACCTCCCGATACGACTCAGGTGAGGCTTCCCTTAAACCTGCCCGTGTGGTTAGGCTAGCCTTAGCTCAGGACGCAGGGTCGTCCGCCGAGGTGCTCCTCGGTCACGCGGACGGGGGATGACACGGTGACAGCGGTGATGCCGAGGCGGGACGTGACCGCCACGCCGCTCGCCCCCGTCACCGCGGCACTGCGTGCCATGTTCGGCACCGACGATCTTCCCGGGCTCGCACCGGGCCTACTGGTCGACGACGAGTTCGGCTGGGCGCCCGCGACCACCCTGATCGACGGGAGCCGGCTGCCCGATCTGCTCCGCGCCGCCACACTGCGCTGGGGCGGCACCCCGCACGCCTGCGCCGCGCTGGCCTGGAAGTCGTACAGCTACTGGACGGCGCTGCCGGTCGTGCTCGGCTGGGCCTCGGCCCGGCGGGTGCCGCTGCTCGACCCGTCCGACGTGCTGATCCACTTCGAGGACCACCGGCCGCTGCTCACCCTGGGTCTGCGCCGCAGCACCACCGTGGCGGTGCTGCCGAACGACCCGCTGGCACTGGCCGGCCACCCGGAGGTGCGGGTCGTCGCCGACGAAGCGGAGCTGCTGGCCGCGCTGCGCGCCTCGCTCCTCGACGCCCACCTGGCCCCGCTCATCGCGGCGATCCAGACGGAGGTTCGGGTCGGCACGCGGACGCTGCTCGGCTCGGTCGCCTCCGGCATCTCGCACGGCATCCTGCGGGCCGCGGACGGGCTGCCCGGCCCGACGGTGCAGACGATCGACACCCTGCTCGGCGCACTCGACCTGGCGGACCTGGTCGAGCTGGTGCCGGGGCCGACCGGTGAGCCGAGCGTGCAGCGACGCACCTGCTGCCTCGCCTTCACCCTGCCCAGCCCGAAGGTCTGCCAGGGCTGCTGCGTCCGCCAGGCCTGAGCGTCGCTCAGTCGGTCAACGGCCGCACGTCCCACACCCACACTCCGCCGGTGAAGACCGGCTGGATCCCGGTCAGCTCGGTCATCCCCCGGCGTAGTGCCGCCTCGTGCTCGTGCGGCCCGAGGACGACCACGCCGGCCCGCCAGTAGCGCAGGTCGTCGACTGCCTTCACCCGGCTCTGCGGCGTGATCGGCGGCACCGCTCCGGTGCGATGGATGGTGCCGAAGAAGTTGCTGGTGGGGCGGGGTGGGGCGGTGAACAGCGCGATCCGCGGCTTCTCGGCGTTCCGACGGGTGTCCGGGCCGAGGAAGTACCCGCGGGCCAATGGCATGTCCAGTCGGGTCGCCGCGGACCAGCGCAGCGGCTCGGCGTAGTTGGTGTCCGGCATCGGCAGGGTCACCACACTGCGCCCGCCGGCCACGTACGGCCGCCAGGCCCCACCGGTGACGAAGGCGGGAACCGGGTCGAGGCGGGCCACGGGCAGCGGGGTGGGCAGGATCGGCAGCAGGGCCATCGTGAGCACGGTGGCCGTGACGAAGCGGATCTGCCGGCCGGCGGCCGGCAGCGAACGGGCCAGCTCGCGCGCCCGCTCGGCGCCGTAGGCGAGCAGCAGCCCGATGATCGGGGTGATCGCCAACGCCCACCGGGTCGGCACCACCGAGTGCAGGATCGGCAGGTTCTCCAGCAGCGCCCAGGGCCCCGGCACGCCGGTGTCCCGGCCGGCGAACCGGATCACCCGGCCCAGTGAGAGCACCGCGAACAGCAGCCCGAGGGCGGCCAGCCCGAGCACGACGACCGAGCGGCGCAGCCACCAGACCAGGGCGATCACCAGCACCAGCAGCGGCCAGCCGAAGAAGCTGTTCTCCTCGGTCGGGTTCTTGGCCAGGCTCGCCGCCGTGCGCGGGCTGCCGGCAAGCGATTCCCGGGAGTACGCGACGAACGAGGCGAGGTCGCTGGAATAGCCGCGGATCAGGCGGGACAGCCCGGAGTACGCCCCCGGCCCGAAGAACTGGACGTAGAGCGGGTACGCCAGCAGCAGCCCCGCCAGCCCGGCGGCGACGGCCAGACCGGCAAGGAAGGGCCGCGCCCGCGACCGCAGGTCCCGGCGGCCGAGGGCGAGCGCACCGACGATCACGCCCAGCCCGATCGCGGTCATCAGCAGGATCTCCAGGTTGAGGAAGGCCTGCCAGACGATCACCAACGCGAGGAGCACGCCGTTGCGCAGCCAGCGGCCCGGCTCGCCCAGACGCAGCGTGCGCCAGATGATCAGTGGGACGACGAACTGCGACACGATGTTCGGGTGCGCATTGGCGTGCGACACCATGGCCGGCGCGAACGCGCAGAAGCCCGCGCCCAGCCACGCCGGCCCGCGGGCGCCGATCAGGACCCGGGAAAGCACGAAGTACCAGGCAGTGGCGGTGGCAATCATTCCGGCGGTGAGAAAGAGCAGGAATGCCGCGCGCGGCCCGAGGAGCACGGTGACCGGTGTCATTGGCAGCGAAATGGATAATACGGACGTATTCGCCATGAGATTGACGCCGTCCGGCACGTTCATCCGGTCCGAATGGAACGGATATGCGAAATGCGTGACGACCCGCGCACCGTGCGCCATCATCCATTCGAACTGCGACTGATCGGAGCGGTTGTCCCGTACGCCGCTGCCCGGCTCCAGCCAGAGCCGCCCGGTGACCCAGAAGCCGAGCACCACGAAGCTCAGTACGGCGGCCAGGTCGACCCACCTGCCGTTGCGTGGCGCGCGGGCGCGATCGCCGGCCCCTTCCACCGGCGACCCGGCGGTCGGGCCGTCTCCGGGCGCGTCCGATTCAGGAGTAGTCATGACAATTCATAGGGTAGTCAGCGTATGGCACTGCCGTGACATGTTTCGGGGTACTGCCGTACTATGTGCCGGGTTCGCCGACCGCCGATCACGTGCCCACCCCCGACCGCAATTCGGCCACCCCGCTGCCCCGATTCTTCTGCCATCCGAGCGGATGATTCACTCTGTCGGTCCAGGCACGGGTCGAGTTCATATCGTGAGGAATCGACGCATGGCAGAAATCACTGGGGATCAGCGCGTCCAGTCCGAGGTGCTGGAAGGCCTGGCGACCGCTGTCAACCACCGTCGCTGGTTCGTCGAACTGGCGGTTCCGTACCTCGGTGACGACCCGATCGAGATCGGCAGCGGTCTCGGTGACTACGCGCTGGAATGGTCGCGGCGGCTCCCCCGGTTCACCGCCACCGAGGCCGATCCGGACCGGCTGGTGCAGCTCAAGGAGCGCCTCGCCGACCAGCCGAGCATCGACGTCCGGCAGATGCTGCTGCCGCACAACGATCGCGGCGACTACAGCGCCGCGGTCTCGTACAACGTGCTGGAGCACATCGAGGATCACGTGGGCGCGCTGCGCAGCATGCGCGACCTGGTCCGACCCGGCGGCGCCGTGATCATCATCGTGCCGGCGTTCCAGTTCGCCATGAGCCCGGCAGACATCGCCACCGGGCACGTTCGCCGCTACACGAAGAGGACGCTCGGAGCGGCGATGACCGAGGCCGGCCTGACCGTGGAGAAGATCCACTACGCCAACGCGCTGGGCCTGCTCGGCTACTTCATGGCCACCAAGGTCTTCCGGCTGATGCCGAAGGAGGGCCCGATGGTGAAGGTGTACGACACGATCGTCCTCCCCGCCACCAAGGCCGCCGAACAGCGCATCCGCCCCCCGTTCGGCCAGTCCGTCTTCGCCGTGGCCCGCGTCCCCGCCTAACCCCCACCCCCGCCCCACCCCGCCCACCCACCCCACCCCGCGATCTTGCACTTTCGGTCGTCGACATGCCCCTCATGCCGGGTATGTCGGGGCAGGAAGTGCAAGATCGCGCGGGTCTGGGGGTGGGGGGAGCGGGGGGAGGGGAGCGGTTAGTCCTTGATTTGGTACGTCGGGCGGATCACCGCTCGGGCGAGGGTGTGGAACGTGAGGTTGAAGCCGACGTAGGCGGGGCTGGCGTCGGGGGTCAGGTCGAGGCGGTCGACGTCCAGGGCGTGCACCGCGAAGACGTAACGGTGCGGGCGGTCACCGGGGGGCGGAGCCACGCCGCCGTAGCCCTGCTCGCCGTAGTCGTTGCGGACCGAGAACGCTCCACCGAGATCCGCGCCCGCCGCGCCACCCGCGCCGCTGGGCAGCTGGGTGACGCCGAGCGGCACGTTCACCAGTACCCAGTGCCAGAAGCCGCTACCGGTCGGCGCGTCGGGGTCGTAGCAGGTCACGGTGAAGCTCTTCGTCTCGGCGGGGAAGTCCGACCAGGTCAGCTGCGGGGAGACGTTGTCACCCCCCGTGCTGCCGTGCGCGTGCCGGGCATCCATCGGCTCGCCGTTCTGCACGTCGTCACTGGTCAGCGTGAACGAGGGCACCGTCGGCAGCAGCTCGTACGGGTCCGGGGCGATCGGTCGTTCCAGGGTCATCGGGACGCGTCCTTCCGGTTTTCGCGGAGATTCCTGCCCCTTCTTACCCCTTCGCGGCCTCTCCGACGACCGGAAAGCGGTAGTGCCGGGTCAACGGCGCTACCGTTGAGTCTGGGCCAACGCTCCACAGGGGGACCTCGTGGCCGGGATCTGGCGGGACTTCGTAGCAGCCGTCTTCACCGCGCTGCGCCGCCGGGACGAGCGGGCCATCGCCGAGGAGCGCCGGCGCGCGATCGAGCGGCTGGCCGACGAGACGATCCGGGAGAGCCTGCGGGCCACGGACCCACCGGAGTGACGGCGGCGAGGGGTACGGAACCAACCGCTGGCGCGTCTCTCCGCGACGAAAAGCCAGCCACCGGACGCCGGCGCGCCGCTCGGGTTGCCTGAATGACGCCAGCGCGGCGTGGCGAGCGATGAAGATGAGGTGATGGGGCGGATCTTCCGGTCACGGCCGGTGGTGACCGCAGAGACGCACCGTACGACCCTTTTCGAGATCTTCTTCGATCTGGTGTTCGTCTTCGGGTTCATCCGGGTCACCGAGTTCATGAGCGCACGGCCCGCGCCGGTGACCCTGGTGCAGGGTTTCCTCGTCCTCCTGCTGTTGTGGAACTCCTGGCTGGTGTACTCCTGGTTGGGAAACCAGGCCCGAATCGATGTCGGGCTGATCCGTGCCGGCGTCACCGTCGGGATGGCAGCCGTCTTCCTCGCCGCTCTCGTCATCCCCGACGTGTGGGAATCCGGACCGTCAGCGTTGGGACCCCGGCTGATCCTGGTACTGGCCTACATCGTGGTGCGAGTGATCCATCTGGTCCTCTACCACTGGGCAGCGGTGGGCAATCCACGGCTGCTCCGGACCATTCGCGTGTACGCCCTCACCACCCCACTGTCCTGGGTCCCACTGGTCCTTGGTGCCGTGTTCGGCGGCACCGCGCAGATCCTGCTCTGGACGGCAGCGCTCGTGATCGACATGGGCGGCGGGGTGGTCGCCTCCGTGCTGAGCGGATGGCCCGTGCGCAGCCCGGGCCACTTCACGGAGCGGCACAGCCTCGTGGTGATCATCGCGCTCGGCGAGTCCCTGATCTCGGTGGGCGCCGGGGTCGGGGCGGAAATGATCCGTGGACCCGTCCTGGTGGCCGCGCTCCTCACGCTCGCCGCCACGGTCTGCCTGTACTGGCTCTACTCCCAGAGCGCGGCGGCCGCACGGAAGGCGCTGACCATGAATTTCGGCCTGCGACGGGATCAGGTGGCCGCCAACGCCTACACCCTTGCCCACTTCCCGCTGATCGCCGGCACCATCTACCTGGCGCTGGGGGTGGAGCAGGTGCTCGCCGGCCTGGCACATGACGAGTCCCACGGGACCGACGCCGTGAACTGGATCCCGGCCGTCGCCCTGTTCGGCGGGACGGCCCTCTACCTCGCGGGCAGGGCGACGTTCCTGAGTTTCAGCGTCCGGTCCGTGCGGCCGGGGCAATTTCTCGCCCCCGGCGTGGCACTGCTGTTACTTCCCGCCGGACGGTATCTGCCCGGCCTGACCGCTCTCGGCCTGCTCACCGCGTTCCTCGTCGTTCTTGTCAGCTACGAGGCGGTGGCCGGACGCGGGAGAGGGCCCGGTGCCCGTTCGGACCCGGAACTCACGGCCCGATAACGACGTTCGCGAGCGGCTCGCCCGCGGCGTACCGCCGGACCTGGTCGACCAGCAGCCGGCGGGCCCGGGGCGCCAACGCGGCGGTCAGGCCACCGACGTGCGGGCTGATCAGGACGTTCGGTGCGGACCACAGCGGGTGGTCGGCGGGCAGCGGCTCGGGTTCGGTGACGTCCAGGGCGGCGTGCAGCCGGCCCGTGCTGAGCTCTGCGAGCAGCGCCTCGGTGTCCACCACCCGCCCCCGTGCCACGTTCACCAGCAGGGCGCCGTCGGCCATGCTGGCGAGGAAATCCTTGTTCACCAGGCCCTCGGTCTCCGGGGTCAGCGGCGTGGCCAGGATGACGACATCCGCTTGCGGCACCATCTCCGGAAGATCGGAAACTGGCCGTACGCCGGGGCGGGGGCTCCGAGCCACCCGGCTGATCTCCACCTCGAACCCAGCGAGCCGGCGCTCGATCGCGGCGCCGATCGAGCCGTACCCGACGATCAGCACCCGGGCGTCAGCCAGCCCGGTCGACCAACTCGAGGCCCAGCGGCCCTCGCCCCCGGCCCGGACGAACTCCGGCAGCCGACGCCGGGCGGCAAGGGTGAGCGCCACGGCCAGCTCGGCGGTGGCCGCGTCGTGCACGCCCCGGCCGTTGGCCAGAGTCAGGCCGGGCCGCAGGTACGGCAGGACATGGTCGTAACCGGCGGTCACGGTCTGCACCACCTTAAGCCGGGGCATCCGGGCGATCGGCTCGCAGAAGCGCGGATCGATGATCCCGTACGGAACCGCGTAGAACTCGACGTCGTCCAGATTCTCGGGCACGGGTCGAGTGCCGTCGTACAGCGCGACGTCCAGATCGCCAAGCTCGGCCAACGCGTCGGGGTGAGAGATCAAGTAGCGCACGCCCACAATCATGCTGGATCGCCCCGAGCGGGACCGCTCGCCGTCCACAGACACGTCCCCTGGCCGGCGTTTGCGCTGGTCAGGGGGCATTTAAGCTGTTCCGGGGGGCGGAGGGTGTGGGATTCGAACCCACGAAGACATCGCTGCCTTACCGGTTTTCAAGACCAGCGCCATCGGCCACTAGGCGAACCCTCCCGGGCCGCCACCCGGGGGTGCGCGGCCGTGCTTAGTCTGCCATGGCACCGGGCGCGCGGCCCGGCGTCCCTCCCCGACGGGGCGGCGCAGCGCCGGAACCACGTCTGATCGTCCACACTGGTCACCGGGACGGGATCGGGTGCGCCTGCGGCCCGCAGTGTCATCGGGTAAGACTGAGCCCATGCGAGCCATCACCATTCCGCAGCCCGGTGGACCCGACGCGCTGATCTGGGCAGAGGTCCCCGATCCCGAGCCCGGCCCAGGCGAGGTGATCGTGGATGTGCGGGCCGCCGGAGTCAACCGCGCGGACCTGCTGCAACGGCAGGGGCAGTACCCTCCGCCGCCCGGCGCACCCGAATACCTGGGGCTGGAGTGCTCCGGGGTGATCAGCGCGATCGGTCCGGAGGTGACCGGGTGGGCGATCGGCCAGCAGGTCTGCGCCCTTCTGGCCGGCGGCGGGTACGCCGAGCGGGTCGCGGTCCCCGCCGGGCAGTTGCTGCCGGTGCCGGCCGGCGTCGACCTGGTCGACGCCGCGGCGCTGCCCGAGGTGGCCTGCACCGTCTGGTCGAACCTGGTCCCGGTGGGCCGCCTGAACTCGGGCGACACGCTGCTGGTGCACGGCGGCGGCAGCGGGATCGGCACCTTCGCGATCCAGTTCGGGGCGGCCCTGGGCGCCACGATCCTGGCGACCGCTCGCGCGACCAAGCATTCCAGGCTGCGCGAACTGGGCGCGGCGCACACGATCGACTACCGGGAGCAGGACTTCGTCGAGGAGGCCCAGCGAGCCACCGACGGCCACGGCGTCGACGTCATCCTCGACATCATGGGTGCGGCCTACCTGGGCCGCAACGTCGCCGCGTTGGCCACCGGTGGCCGGCTGGTGGTGATCGGGCTCCAGGGTGGCCGCAAGGCCGAACTGGATCTCGGCGCTCTGCTGACCAAGCGAGCCAGCGTTCTGGCGACGACCCTGCGCGCCCGGCCGCTCACCGAGAAGGCGGAGATCGTCCGGGGCGTACGGGACGAGGTGTGGCCGTTGATCGAGGCTGGCAGGATCCGGCCGGTGGTGGACCGGCGGCTGCCGATGACCGAGGCGGCCGAGGCGCACCGGCTGGTCGAGTCGAACGATCACGTTGGCAAGGTGCTGCTCACCGTCGGGTGACGCCGGGAACCGGGCGGGGCGGGGTGCGCGTCAGGCGGACGCGTCGGCCGCCGGGCGGGGCAGCATCAGGCGGGCGCCGGGCCCCTCGCCGCCGAGGGCGTCACCGGGGTTGTAGAGCGTGCAGCGCTGCAGGGACAGGCAGCCGCAGCCGATACAGCCGTCCAGGTCATCGCGGAGCTTGGTGAGCAGCCGGATCTTCTCGTCCAGCCGACCCCGCCAGCTGGCGGAGAGCCGCGCCCAGTCCTGCGGGCTGGGCGTACGCGCCTCGGGCAGCGAGTCCAGCGCCGCGCGGATCTCGTCGAGCGAGACGCCGACCTGCTGAGAGATCCGGATGAAGGCGACCCGGCGCAGCTCGGCGCGGGCGTACCGGCGCTGGTTGCCGCCGGTACGGTCGGCGCGGATCAGACCGAGGCGCTCGTAGTAGCGCAGCGCCGACGGCGCCACGCCCGAGCGGACGGACAGCTCCCCGATGGTCAGTGAGTCCTGCATCACCCGGTCCTTGAGTTGAAGTGCCCTTCAACTCACAGGCTATCCAGATGACGATGACGACTGCCAACGCGGCCCTGCCGCCGGTGCCGGGGCCGGTGGCCGGCCCGCTGGAGCGGCTACGCGCCGGCCGGGAGTTCGGCGCCAACGTGTACTCGACCATCGACGTGCTCTGGGTGCTCTACCACCGCGTCCTGCGAATCACCCCGGAGACCGTCGACGATCCCGAGCGGGACCGGTTCCTGCTCTCCAAGGGGCACGCCGTGGTTGGCTACTACGCGGTGCTCGCCGCCAAGGGCTTCCTCCCCGCCGGCTGGCTCGACGACCAGGGCGGTCCGGCGAGCCGCCTCGGCGACCACCCGGATCGGACCCTGGTGCCGGGGGTGGAGATCGGCTCCGGCTCGCTCGGGCACGGCCTCGGCCTTGGTGTGGGCACCGCGCTCGGGCTGCGAGCCCAGGGCCTGCTCACCCCCCGGGTGTACGTGCTGCTCGGCGACGCCGAGCTGGACGAGGGATCGAACCACGAGGCGATCGCGTACGCCGGCGCCACCGGCCTCGGAAGCCTGACCGCCGTGGTTGTCGACAACCACTCGGCCACCCACGGCTGGCCGGGTGGCGTGGCGGCCCGGTTCACGGTGAACGGCTGGACCGCCACCACCGTCGACGGACACGACCACGACGCGCTGCACACCGCCCTCACCAGCCAGCACCGGGACCGGCCGCACGTCGTCGTCGCGGTCGTCAAGACGAAGGAGTGACAATGCGCGACATCTTCACCGCCACCACCACCGAGTTGCTGGCCGAGGATCCGCACACCGCGCTGGTGCTCGCCGACATCTCCGCCGCCGCGTTCGCCCCGGCCGCCGCGCGGCATCCGGACCGGGTGCTCAACGTCGGCATCCGGGAGCAACTGATGGTCGGAGTGGCCGGCGGGCTCGCCCTCACCGGCCTGCGGCCGATCGTGCACAGCTACGCGCCGTTCCTGGTCGAGCGGGCATACGAGCAGCTCAAGTTGGACCTGGACCACCAGGACGCGTCCGCGGTGCTGGTCGGCGTCGGAGGCTCGTACGACCGCGCTGCATCCGGCCGGACGCATCTGTCCCCGGCGGACGTGTCACTGATCGACACCCTGCACGGCTGGACGGTGCACGTCCCCGGCCACCCGGGGGAGGTGCCCGCGCTGCTGCGGAACGCGGTGGCCGGCGACGGCTCGGCGTACCTGCGACTCTCGGTACTGCAGAACGACCGGCCACGCGGCGGCGACGGCTCGCTCGCGGTGGTGCGTGAGGCCGGGCCCGGGGCCCCGCTGCTGGTGGCGGTCGGACCGGTGCTGGACGCGGCGCTGGCCGCCGTCGCCGACCTGCCGGTCACCGTGGCCTACACCCACCGGCCGCGACCGTTCGACACCGCCGGGCTGCGGGCACTGGCGGGAACCGAGGTGATCCTGGTCGAGCCGTACCTGGCCGGCACGTCCAGCCGGGTGGTGTCGGCGGCACTGGTGGACCGGCCACATCGGCTACTGGCCCTAGGGGTGGGGAGGAAGGATCTGCGCCGCTACGGCTCGCCCGAGGACCACACCCGGTGGCACGCGCTCGACAGCGCCGGCCTGCGCCGTTCGGTCGACGCCTTCCTCGCCGGGGCGCTGCTGGCCGCCGGCCGCTGAGCGGTCAGCGAGCCGGCGTGGTGGGACGGCGGCGGGCGCGTTCCCGGCCGAGGATCCAGATCGCCTCGACGCCGTCCTTCCAGGTGATCTTCTTGCCCTCTTCCCGGCCACGCGCCCGGTAGCTGATCGGCACCTCGTACGGCCGGATCCGGCGGCGCAGCAGCTTGCCGGTCACCTCGGCCTCCATGCCGAAGCCGCGCGAGCGCACGTCGAGCGACCGGTAGAGCGCCACCGGCATCAGCTTGAAGCAGGTCTCCAGGTCACCGATGTACGAGTTGAACAGCACGTTCGCCGCCATCGTGACGCCCTTGTTGCCCATCACGTACCAGAAGCTGTAGGCGCTGTGGCTGCCGAAGGTGCGATTGCCGTAGACAACGGTGGCCCGCCCGTCGAGCACCGGGTCGAGGAGCTTGGGGATGTCCTGTGGGTCGTATTCCAGGTCGGCGTCGAGGATGACCATGTAGTCACCCTCGGCGCTGTCCACAGCCGTCTTGATGGCCGCGCCCTTGCCGGCGTTGCGCTGATGGGTGATGACCCGCAGGCGGGCGTCGTCGGCGCAACCCAGGATCTCGCCGGTGCCGTCCCGGCTGCCGTCGTCGACCACGACCAGCTCGATCTCACACGGATAGTCCACCGCCAGTGCCTGCTTGAGGGCATCCGCGATGCGTTCTTCCTCGTTGTAGACCGGCATGAGGATCGAGAGCTTCACGGAAATCTCCACGGTGGCGACAATACGTCGGGCATAGCCTAGCCTGGCTGGTCGGCCGAACGCCGGCCGTCACCACCGGGCAGTCAGCGTGGCGGATTCAGCCGGATGGTGTTTACTCTCCGCCATGTCGGCTGCCGGCTCCCTGCTCGCGGCGGTTCCTGCCGCCGCGGTGCTCCTGCTCACCGTCGCGACGAGACCGCGCGGGGTCGACGCGGTGGCACCGCTGCGGCTCGCGGTGGTGCGCGCCACCCTGCTCACCGGCGCGTACGCGGTGCTCGTCGTCGAGTTGCTCGGCGCGCTGCACGCGCTCACCCGACCGGCGTTCGTCGCCGCCTGGCTGCTCTTCCTGACTGCCGCCGCGACGGCCGCAGGGCTGCGGTGGCGCCAGGTGACCCGGCTCGCGCAGCCGGCCGCCGCGGCACCCCGGCCGGTCGCGGTCGGTGCCACCGTGGCCGCTGGCACCGACCCGGAAACGTCCGCCCCGCCCGCCGACGGCGGTGAAGCCGGGCGTGACCCCGCGCCGCGGCGGGTCGATCGGACTCTCGCCGGCCTGCTCGGCAGGGCGGTCGACACCTGGCATACGGCGGGTCGGGGCGAGCGCCTGCTCGCCGGCACGGTCGGCGGGCTGGTCCTGCTGGAGTTGCTGGTCGCGCTGCTGGCCGAGCCGAACAACTTCGACTCGCAGACGTACCACCTGCCCAAGGTCGAGCACTGGGTGGCCCAAGGCGACCTCGACTTCTGGGCCACGGCCATCCACCGGCAGGTGACCATTCCGCCCGGCGCCGAGTATCTGCTGCTGCACCTGCGCCTGCTCACCGGTGGGGACCAACTGCACAACCTGGTGCAGTGGGCGGCCGGGGTGGCCTGCCTGCTGGTGACCGCGCGGATCACCGCGCAACTCGGCGGCGGCCGGCGGGCCCAGTTGATCACCGCGTTCGTACTGGCCAGCACACCGATGGTGGTGCTGCAGGCGACGAGTACGCAGACCGACCTGGTCTGCGCGGCGTGGGTGGCCTGCGCGGCCACCCTGGTGCTGGACGGGCTGCGCCGCCGTACCGGCTGGGGCACCCTGCTCGCGCTCGGCGCCGCCACCGGCCTGACCGCGGTGACCAAGACCAGCGGCCTGATCGCTGTCGGCCCGCTGCTGGTGCTCTGGGGGTTGGCCCAGCTCCGGCTGGCCCTGACCGGCGACCGGGCACCGGCCGACGCGACGGCGGTCGGTGGGGTGCGTCGGCCGCGGCCGACCGGCGCGGTGGCGCGCACCGTCGGCGGTTCGGCGCTGATCCTCCTGGTCGCGGCCACGGTGGTCGGTCCGTTCCTGGCCCGGGTGACCGTCGAGTTCGGGCATCCGCTGGGGCCACCCCGGCTGCGCGAGTCGATCCCGATGGAACGACACGACCCGCCGTCGATCCTGGTCAACGCGCTACGGATCGGGCACACCGCGTTCGACACGCCGCTGGCGCCGCTGCGCCGGGTGGGCGCCGAGGCGATCATCGGCGGGGCGGACCTGATCGGCGTCGACCCGCAGGACCGGGCGATCACCTTCGGCCGGGAGGTCTTTCCGGAGCCCGCCTGGTACCCGGACGAGGACCGGGTGGCGTACCCGATCGCCGGAGCACTGGCGCTGATCGGCGTGGCGGTCGCGCTCGTCCGGCCGCGCCGGATCGACCCGGGGCAGGCCGGGCCGATGCGTGGGTACGCGGTGGTGGTGCTGGCCACCGTGCTGCTGCACACCGCGATGATCAAGTGGCAACCGTGGGGAAACCGGCTGCTGCTCTACGCCCTGGTGCTCGCCGTGCCGCTGGCCGGGCTGTGGCTGGACGCGCTCTTCCGCCGCCAGTTCGGCGCTGCGGCAGACAGGCCCGGGACCGACCGGGGGCGGCGGTCGGTGGCCACGGTGGCGGCGGTCAGCGTGCTGGCCACCTCGGCGCTGGCCGGGGTGCTCGCGCTGTCGTACGGGTTCCCACGCCGGCTCGTCGGCAGCGGATCGGTCTTCACCACGTCGGACTGGGACACCCGGTTCCTGCGTCGCCCACAGTGGGCCGACGAGTTCCGCTGGGCCGCGGCAGCGGTCCACGGCAGCGGTGCACGCCGGATCGGTCTGGTGGAGCAGAACGACAACTGGGAGTACCCGTGGTGGCTGCTGCTGCGGCAGCCGGACGGACGCTCGCCGGACCTGGTGGCGTTGCAGTCGGTGCTGCCGGAACGCCCGCCGGCCGACCCCACCTCGGTGGACGCGATCGTCTGCACCGGCAGCCAGCCGGCGTGCGCCAAGCTGGTCCCGAACGGCTGGCGACTGGAGTTCCGCGGCTACGTCGGTTACGCGCTGCCGCCCGGCCGCTGACCGCCGGACCGCATCGCCCGCAGCGAGCCCGGACCACCCACCCCGCACCCACGCCGCCCGGATCGTCCGATCCGGGCGGTTCTGCATCCCGCGCGCAAGGATCCGAAGCGTATTCACATCCGTTGATCAGCACGTTACCGTCTGGTAACTCAATCGACGTCCCGCGATTGAGCCGAAAGGAGTGCGTCGATGCCTGCTACCCCCGCCAGGCCCGAACGCGCGACCCGACGACGGGCTCTCACCGTCGCCGTCGCCGTCGCCGCTCTCGTCCTGCCGATGCTCGCCGGACCGGCCGCCCCCGCCACCGCCGCCGACCGGCCGAGCGTCCAACCACTCCCCGCCAACCTGGAGGCCATCCGGGCCGCCGAGGCGACCGCCCTCTACGGCACCCCGGCGATCCGCCCGATCGACCAACGCCGCACCGCGCTGATCACCATGGGTGACAGCGAGATCTCCGGTGAGGGGGTCGGCAACTACGTCCCCGGCACCCACGAACCCGGCAACTGGTGCGACCGCTCGTACGACCAGGCGCTGTTCCGCACCGGCATCCCCTCGGACGCGCAGTACAACCTGGCCTGCTCCGGCGCCACCCCGTGGAACCTGATCGCCGGCGGCCCGACCCAGCACAACGAGCTGAACCAGGGCGACTACCTGGGAATCAAGGCGCGTAACACGCACGTGAAGCTCATCTGGGTCGTCGTCGGCGCGAACGGCGACGGCACCATCCAGTTCGGCCCGGTCGCCACCGACTGCGCGATCAGCCGGGTCTTCTTCCAAGGCCCCTGCTACCCGCGCTACACCGACCAGTGGACGATCCGCACCGACGGCAGTCGGCAGGCCGTGGTCGACGCGCTCAACGACATCCGGCAGACCATGACCAACGCCGGCTACCTGCGCTCGGACTACGAGCTGGTGCTCATGTCGTACCCGAGCCCGGGCAGCCCGGACGTGGAGGACAACCCGAACTTCCCCGGCTGGTACTCCGGCGGCTGCCTGCTCTACCTGGCCGACGCGGCGTTCGCCCGGAACAAGGCCGTACCGATGTTCGAGTCGGCGCTGCGCGCCGCGGCCACCCAGACCGGCACCCGCTACCTGGATGCCAGCCGGCTCTTCCACGGCCACGAGGTGTGCACGGACAACACCTCGGTCCGCGGCCTCTACATCGAGTTGGGAATCTGGGACGAGAACGCCGCCCGACAGTCGTTCCACCCCAACGCCCGCGGACACGGCATGTTCGCCCAGTGCATCACCCAGTTCTGGAACTCGGGGCAGGATCGGGCCAGCTGCGTCGACCCGGCCAGCACCGGCGGCGGCGTGCTCTACCCGGGGTTGCTGGAGTTCAAGCAGCTGCGCAACCTGGCCACCCGCACCTGTGTCGACGGCAAGGGGTACGACTCCCGCAACGGCACCGTCCAGCAGCCGTACGCCTGCCACGGTGGGCGTAACCAGGGCTTCTGGTACGACCCGGGCCGACGGTCGTTGCACTCGGAGCTGTCCCACGACCGATGCCTCGACATCGCGAACGGGTCGCTGACCTCCGGCACCGCGGTCAACATCTACGACTGCAACGGCACCCCCGCCCAGCAGTTCGTCTTCGCCGGCAACCAGATCAAGCCGGCCGGTGCCAGCAACCTCTGCGTGGCGTTCGACAACCCGTGGCTGGGCAGTCCCCGGCTGCGGTTGGCCGGCTGCTCCACCAGCACCCGGCAGCAGTGGTCGTTCGAGCCCCGGACCGCCGCCAACCCGGTCGGCTACGGTCACGACGACTTCATCGGCTCCCGCGTCTACTGACGAAGTGAAAGGAAGGGCCCCTTATTAACGCCTGGCGTTAATAAGGGGCCCTTCCTTTCACTGGGCGCTTACTTGGCGCGGGGGATGAGGATGAGGCGGGCCACGCCCTTGTCGCCGTCCTTCGCGCCGGCGACGCCGAGCGTCGTACCGACCTTCACGTCGCTCGGCTGCACGGTGGCGCGCCGCTCGACGACCCGCAGGTCGTCACCGAAGGTCCACGTCATGGTGAAGCCGTCGGTGGACTTCACGGTCATCGAGTCGCCGTCGATCGCGGTCACCTCGCCGCGCTGCACGGCGACCGTCTTCGTACCGCCGTCCTTCGTCTGCACCACCGCCTCACCGTGCAGGGTGTTCCTGCGCAGCAGCACCCGGGCCTGGCGGCGCTTGCGCCACTCCTCGCCGCGCTTCTGCCGCGCCTTCTCCTGCGCGCTCGGGGAAGCGCCGGGCGTGGCCGACCCGCCGGGTGCCGGGGCGGCCGGCGCGGCGACGGTCTGCACGTCCAGGTCGTTGGCGTCGAAGCCCATGGCGGCCAGTGCCTGGCCCTCCACACCCATCGCCGCGGCGACCTCGACCGCAGCCTCCCGGGCGGGTTGGCTGGCCACCTCGGCCGCGCCGCAGCCGCTGACGCCGAGCGCGACAACCGCGAGCAGTGACGTGGTGACTGCCGCAGATCCCCAACGTGGCATGACTCTCCCTCTCGTCCGTGGAACCCTAAGCCTGCCCGTCGACGACGAGCGGAGCATCAGGCCGATGTTCGGGTCTGGTAAGGATCACCGGGCAGCCGGACCGTGAACGCGGCGCCGCCCTCCGGCGCGTGACCCGCGACGATCTCTCCGCCCAGCCGGCGGACCAGCCCGGCGGCCAGTGCCAGCCCCAGCCCGCTGCCCACCTTGCGCACCCCCCGGTAACGCTGGTGCAGCGCACCCCGCTCGAACGCCACCGCCAGATCGTCGTCGGTGAAGCCGGGCCCGCCGTCGCGGACCTCCAGCACGCCGCCAGCGGCCGGGTCCGCGCCGGCCGCCCGGACCGCGAGCACCACCGGCGCCCCCGGGGGTACGACCCGCAGCGCGTTCTCCAGCAGCCCGTCCACCACCTGCCGGATCCGCCCCGGATCGGTGTACACCGGCACCGGCCCGCCCGGCGTCTCCACCCGGAACGGCACTCCGACCGCCATACACCGGCCGGACCAGGTCGCTTCGGCGTCGACGGCCAGCCGGGCCAGGTCCACCGGCACCGGCTCCAGCGGGAAGTCGGCGGCCTCCAGCCGGGCCAGCGCCAGCAGGTCGCCGATCAACCGGTCCAGGTGCTGGGCCTCGGCCAGCACCGTCCGGCCGGTGCCGGCCGTGCCGTCCGCGTCGATCACCCCGTCGGCCAGCGCCTCGGCGTACCCCCGGATCGCGGTCAACGGGGTCCTCAGCTCGTGCGAGACGGAGAGCAGGAACTCCCGCTGCCGGCCCTCGCTGGTGGCCAGCGCGGCGGCCAACCCGTTCAGCGCCTCGGCCAGGTCTGCGACCTCGTCCGGCGGCTCGACCGGCACCCGTATGGTGCGGTCCCCGGCGCGCAGGCGAGTGGCGGCGGTGGCCGCGGCACGAATCGGCCCGGCCAGCCAGCGGGCCAGCAGCAGCCCGGCCACCACGCCGGCGGCGAGCCCGGCCAGCAGTGGCAACCAGAGGCTGAGCAGCACCTGCCGCCACAGCCCGGTCCCCGAGGCGCGGGAGAGGACCACCCCGTTGCCGCCGGGCAGCGCCCGGCCCTCGACCAGTGCGCGCCTGCCGTTGACCGGGCGACGGACCGACACGTTGCGACCCTGCTCGATCCGCTGCACCACCCGAGGCGGCAGGCCCGGCCGGTCGACCGCCCCCCGCCGGATCAGGTACGCGTCGATGTCCTGGGCGCGCAGTTGCTGGATGAGCCGCTCTTCGTCGGCGGTACGACCCCGGTCCAGCCGGGTCCGCAGCACCTCGGCGGCGAGTCGGGCCTGCGCGGCGAGCGCCTCCTGATCGCGTCGCTCCGCGCCCCGGATCGCCAGCGGGACCGCGACGATCGCGGTGACCAGCACCGACACCAGCGCCACGGCACAGGTGACCAGCACCGCCCGGGCGGTCAGCGTCCGACCGAATCGGCTGCGCCGGGACGCGGCCGGGGGTTGGGCGCCGACCACCGGCAGCGCCATCGTCGGCGACTCCGGTCGCGCCGCGGGCTGCTGCCAACCGGGACGGTCAGGCATCGGCCGCGTACCCCACGCCGCGGTGGGTCCGGATCACGCTGGCCGGGCCAAGCTTCGCCCGCACCTGTGCGACGTGCACGTCGACGGTGCGGGTGCCGGCGTGTGCGGCGTAGCCCCACACGCCGGCCAACAACTCCTCCCGGGTGAAGACCCGCCCGGGCCGGGCCATCAGGTGGGCCAGCAGGTCGAACTCGGTGGAGGTGAGCTGCACCGGCGCGCCGGCGGCTGTGACCGTCCGCCGGGCGGGGTCGAGCGTCACCGGACCGACGACACGGGCCCGGTCCGCACCCTCCGGGCCGCCGGCGGAGCGGCGCAGCACCGCGCGCACCCGGGCCACCAGCTCACGGGGGCTGAACGGCTTGGTGACGTAGTCGTCGGCGCCCAACTCCAGGCCGACGATCCGGTCCACCTCGTCGTCCCGGGCGGTGAGGAAGATGACCGGGGTCCAGTCGCCGCCCTCGCGCAGCCGGCGGCAGATCTCCGTGCCGGGCAGCCCGGGCAGGGCGATGTCCAGGACGCAGGCCACCGGGCGCAGCCGGCGGGCGGCGGTCAGGCCGGCCTCGCCGTCCCGTTCCAGATGGACCCCGAACCCGTCGCGGGTGAGATAGAGCCGGACCAGGTCGGCGATGGCCGGCTCGTCCTCGACCACGAGGACGAGCCCGCGGTGCGGCGGTTCGACGGTCACCGGCCCATGATTGCCGACCCGGTGCGCTCGGTGCGATCAGCGCGTGTTCGAGTTCGGTAAAGGCGGGGCGAAAGGCCGCCGCGAGCGGTGGAGCGGTGGGGCGTCAGCGCGCCACGACGGGTCGCAGCACGCTGGGCCTCGCAGCGACCGGCACCTCGCCGATGGTGGCGACGATCCGCTCCCGGGGGGTACGCAGACGAGTCCGGAAGGCGTGGTTGAGCAGCGCGTCGAGCTGCCACACCCGCTTCGGATGCGTGGTGTGGATCAGGAACCGCTCGCGGATCCCATCGATGGCGGTGGCGGCCAGCTCGACCGAGTGCAGCCGCGGGTCGGGGCTCCAGGTGACGTTGCTCAGCTCGCGCAGCTCGGTGTTGAGATGCAGGCGCAGCCGGTGCAGCAGCCGGGTCTGCTGGGTCACCACCAGCCGACGGTGGGTGAGCAGCAGCAGGTAGTCGCCGGTGACCGGACGGTCCGGACGGCTGCAGCGGGTGACCAGGATGGTGGCGTCACCGGAGCCGACACAGCGCCGGAAGACCGGCATGTGCCGGTTCAGGGTCTGCGCGGCCAGGCCAGCCTCGGCGGCGGCCGGAAGGAACGTACGGGAGAAGACGTCCATGACCTGCCCAACGACCTCCTCAGCGGAGGTGACGTGGGTCACGCCGATTTTTTGGAAGTTCCACGCGGCGCGTCGCACCGCCTGTCCGACTTCCCACCCGTACGGATCGTGGTCAGGAGTGGGTCAGAGCGGGCTGGGCTCGAACAGCTCGCCGAGCCAGCCGGGGACCGCGTCGGCGTACTCGGACCGGGCCGGATCGGCCGTGTCCAGAGCGCGCCGCCAGGAGAGCGACCGGCTGACCGCGCCCAGGTTCATCGCCAGGTCCGCGGCCTCAACCAGGGTCCGACGGTCGTACCGGTCGGTCCACGCCTCCAGGTAACCGTCACGCAGCCGGGCCAGCCGGGCGTCGTCGGCAGCCAGGTCGGTGGCGTACCGGATGGAGCGAAGGGTCACCAACAGCGTGCCGAACGGGTGCGCCACCGAGGCGTCGCCCCAGTCGAAGTAGCGGTACCCGGTCGGGCCGGCGAACACATTGCCGTCATGCAGGTCGTCGTGCTGCACAGTGGCCGGGATGCCGAAGTCGGCGAGCCGGCGGCACCGCTCGGCGTACGCCGGCAACTCGGCCCGCAGCCGCTCGTACGTCTCCGGGCTGAGCCCGCCCTCGTCGCCGATCCGCAGCGACTCGCGATCGTCGAGCAGTTGGGCGAGCAGCCCGGCGAGCACCTCGGGACGGTGGTCCGGCACGCCGAGGGCGATCAGTTCCTCGGCCCGTGACGCGGTGGCCAGTTGGAGCGCGGCGTAACCGGGCAGCGCCCGCTCCCAGTGCGCCAGGTCCGCGTCGCGGCCCAGCACGTCCCGCAGCGACTCTCCGCCGTCGGGCAGCAGCGACCAGCCCCGAGCAGGGTCCACCGCGATCGGTGCGAGCACCCGCTCGGGCGCCAGCCCGGCCAGCGCCGCAATCAGGACGGCCTCGTGCACGGTGCCCGGGTTGTTGGCCTTGAACCAGACCGGCCCACCGTCGGTGGGCACCCGCCACACCAGCGACCACGGCCGCACCCGCGGCTCCACGGGCCCGGTCACCCGCCGGCCGGCCCGGCTCAGCTGCGCATCCACCCAGGAACGGGCCCGCACCTGCCACTGCTCTCCGGACCAGTCGGGGGCGCGCTCACCGGCGATCGTCGTCACAGTGCGCACCCTAGGCGGCCGAGCCGGGCCGGGGCGAGGCCTTTTCCCGTAACGAGCCGGGTGGAGGTCAGAGAAGCTCGACGATGGTGGCGTTGGCCATGCCGCCACCCTCGCACATGGTCTGCAGGCCGTAGCGGATCCCGTTGTCCCGCATGTGCTGGAGCATCGTGGTCATGATCCGGGCACCGGAGCCGCCGAGCGGATGACCGAGGGCGATCGCCCCGCCGCGCGGGTTGAGCCGCTCCGGGTCCGCCTCGGTCTCCGCCAGCCAGGCCAGCGGCACCGGGGCGAACGCCTCGTTCACCTCGTACACACCGATCTCCTCGATGCCCAACCCCGCGCGGCGCAGCGCCTTCGCGGTGGCCGGGATGGGCGCGGTGAGCATGGTGACCGGGTCGTCGGCGGCGACCACGGCGGTGTGGATCCGGGCCAGCGGACGCAGCCCGTGCCGGCTGGCCCACTCGCCGGTGGTGACCGCGAGGGCCGCCGCGCCGTCGGAGATCTGGGACGCGGACCCGGCGGTCACCACCCCGTCGGCGCGGAACGGGGTGGCCAGCTCACCGAGCTTCTCCAGCGAGGTGTCCCGGCGGATGCCCTCGTCGGCGGCGAACTTGCCGCCGTCGGTGAGCGGCACCGACGCGAGCTCCGGGTCGAACGCGCCGGCGTCCTGCGCGGCGGCCGCCTTCTCGTGGCTGGCCAGCGCGAACTCGTCGAGCTGGGTACGCGAGAAGCGCCACCGCCGGGCGATCAGCTCGGCCCCGACCCCCTGGTTGAACGGCAGCGCCGCGTCGTCGGCGAAGCCCTCCACGCCCCGGTAGCGGTCCCGCAGCTGGTCGCTGAACGGCATGCCGCCGGCCACACTGGAGCCCATCGGCACCCGGGTCATCGACTCCACCCCGCCGGCGACCACCAGATCGGCCTGGCCGGAGAGGACCGTCGCGGCGGCGAAGTGCAGCGCCTGCTGGCTGGAGCCGCACTGCCGGTCCAGCGTGGTGCCGGGCACGGACTCGGGCCACCCGGCCGCGAGCACGCCGTTGCGGGCGATGTTCCAGGACTGCTCACCGACCTGGGACACGCAGCCCCAGAAGACGTCGTCGACCAGTGCGGCGTCGAGCCCGGTGCGCTCGGCGAGGGCGCGCAGCACGTGTGCCGAAAGGTCGACCGGGTGGACGCCGGCGAGGCTGCCCTTGCGCCGCCCGACCGGAGTGCGTACCGCGCCGACGATGACCGCGTCACTCATGTTTACTCCCGGGTAACTTGGGCTGTCCCGATCCTACGTCGTCCACGGACCGGTCGTCCGCCCCCGGTCTGGCCCGGCCGCGAACGGGTGCCGGCGCGGTCCCCCGGCGAACGCTGGCATGCTGGCCGGATGGATGCCGAAGCTTTCCCGGACCGGCAGTGGCGGGTACCGGCGGGCGTGCCGCTGGCGAAGCTGGCCGGCGCGGTCGTCCTGGTGGCGCTCGGCCTGCTCCTCGCCGAAGGCGACCCGGTGCAGCTGACGCTGATCGGGCTGGTCGTCGCCGGCCTGCTCGGCTGGGCGCTGCGCGACCTGCTGGCGCCGGTCCGACTCGCGGTCGACCCGGCCGGCGTGGTCGTCGCCCATGGTTACGCCGGCCGCCGGCTGCTGCCCTGGGCCACGGTCGAGCGGATCACCGTGGACCGTCGACCCCGGCTCGGCCTGACCACCGAACTGCTGGAGATCGACGCCGGGGAGTCGCTGCACCTGTTCGGCCGGTACGACCTGGGGGCCGCCCCGGACGAGGTGGCCGAGGCGCTGCGGGCCGCCCGCCCGGCGTGATCGCCCGCTGCCCGGCGTGACCCCCGCCGGACAGTGAGCCGGTCGGTCAGCCGGCGAGCAGCTGCGCGGTGCGGAACAGGACCAGCCCGAGCAGTATCAGCAGGATGATCGCGCCACCGGCGACCTGGACCAGCGTGCGCCGACCGCGCGGCGCGTACGCGAGCACCAGGGCCATCGCCCCGCCGACCACCAGGCCACCCAGGTGCCCCGGGATGGAGATGCCCGGCACGGTCAGCGTGAACACCAGGTTGATCACCAGGATCGGGATCACCTGGGAGATGTCCCGGCCCAACTTGCGTTCGATGATGATGAGCGCTGCGAAGAGGCCGAAGACGGCGGTCGACGCGCCGGCGGTGGCCGAGTTCTGGGCGCTGAACAGGTAGGCCGCGACGTTGCCGCCGAGACCCGCGATCAGATAGAGCGCGCCGAAGCGCAGCGGCCCGAGGTTGGCCTCCAGCGACCGGCCGAGCACCCACAGCGCCCACATGTTGAGCAGCAGGTGGATCACGCCGTAGTGCAGGAACATCGCGGTGACCAGCCGGTACCACTCGCCGTCGGCGATCCCACCGAGCGTGCCGTCGGGGAAGACCGCCAGCCCGAGCACCGAACCCCAGTTGGTCAGCGGCGTGCTTCCGCCCATCAGGCCGCCGAAGCCGGAGCCGCCCACCGCCGCGTCCCCACCACGGTCGGAGGCGATGGAGAGCAGCATGAGCAGCACGTTCAGCGCGATTATCGCCTTGGTGACGTAGCCGTGCCGGCCGGCGGTACCACCACCGAAGGCGGTACGCGCCGGCCGGACACTGCGGCGTCCCTCGTTGACGCACTCCGGGCACTGGTGCCCGACGGACGCCTCCCGCATGCAGTCCGGGCAGATCGGCCGGTCGCAGCGGGTGCACCGGACGTAGGTCTCCCGGCCGGGGTGCCGGTAGCAGACCGGGGTGGTCGGCGGAGACTCGCTCACCGGGCCGACCCTCCGTCCGCCACCGCGCGGTCCACCGACGCCAGCCGGTGCGGTGCTCCGGAGCGCTCAATCATGCGAGCAAAGGTACCTCGCCTGTCGATCAGGCAGCGGACCGCTCGATCTCGACCCGCTCGATGACGACGTCCTGCAGCGGACGGTCGCTCGGGCCGGTCGGGGTGCTCGCGATCGAGTCGACGATCTTCACCGACTGCTCGTCGGCCACCTGGCCGAAGATGGTGTGCCGGTTGTTGAGGTGCGGCGTCGGGGACACGGTGATGAAGAACTGCGAACCGTTGGTGCCCGGTCCGGCGTTCGCCATCGCCAGCAGGTAAGGCCGATCGAAGCGCAGCTCCGGGTGGAACTCGTCGGCGAACTTGTAGCCCGGCCCGCCCCGACCGGTGCCGGTCGGGTCGCCCATCTGGACCATGAAGCCGCTGATCACCCGGTGCGAGATGGTGCCGTCGTAGTACGGCCCGCTGCCCGGCTGACCGGTGCGCGGGTCGGTGTACTCCCGGTTGCCCTCGGCCAGGTCGATGAAGTTGCGAACCGTCTTCGGCGCGTGGTTGGGGAAGAGCTCCAGCCGGATCGGGCCAGCGTTGGTGTGCAAGGTGGCGTAGACAGCCTCGGCCACGGGTACTCCTCACTCGTTGGTCAGTTCCATGCGGATCCTCCCATGTGCCCGATCTGGCATCGCGGAGGCATCCGAAGGTGGAGGATGACGAAGGAACAACTCCCAGGAGGTGGGACCGTGTTTGGAATCGGGCGGCGTAAGTCCGAGGGGCAGCTGGCCAGGGCCGAGCTGAACCAGAGCATCAGCCACCTGATGCAGGCAGCCAGCCACGCCGCCAAGGGCGCGGGCGCGACGGTCGGTCCACGGGTGCAGATGGCCCGCGGCTACGTCGAGCCGGCCGCGGCGAAAGTGCGCGACAGCGCCTCGACCGGCTGGGGGACGACACTCACCACGCTGGCACCGCTGGCCGCGGCCGCCCGTGACGGCGCCGCGCAGGCGGGGCCGCTCACCAGGAAGGCCAGGTCGAACAACATGCGGATCACCGGCAAGAAGAAGCAGCCGCGCCGTCGCGGATCGAAGATGACCGGGCTGCTCGCAGCGGGCGCCATCGTCGGGTTGGCTGGCGCGGTCGCGCTGCGCCGCCGCCGCGAGCAGCAGGAGTGGGCCGAGTACGACCCAACCCGCAACCTGGAGCCGATGCGCGACGAGGTGGATTCGATCGAGGTACGGACCCCGTCCACCACCAAGGGGACCGACGGGTCCAGCATGGCCGGGATGACCGCCGCCGGTAGTTCGGCGGTGGCCGGTGGCGACAGTGCCAGCACCACCGGTGTCGCCAAGCCGGCCGGCGTCCGCCCGACCGACAAGGTCCCCTCGGTCGCCGAGGGCGCCAAGGACACCTCCGGGCGCCCGGCCGACGACCTCACCAAGGCGCTGGGCAAGGACACCACCCGCACCAACGGCCGCCGCTGACCCAGCGGCAGCGCATCGAGCGCCGGCGACGCGGGTTCCCCGCGCCCGCCGGCGCTTTCGCGCGCGGCGTCAGAGCCAGCCGTTGCGGCGGAACCATCGGTAGAGGGCCAGGGAGACGCCGAGCATCAGGGCGAGTACGACGGGATAGCCGTACGTCATGTTCAGCTCGGGCATGTTGTCGAAGTTCATCCCCTCGACGCCCGCGATGGAGGTCCAGACCGCGGCGATGGCCGCCCACGCGGCGATCTTGCGCATGTCGTTGTTCTGGTCGACGGTGACCTGGGCCAGCCGCGCCTGGAGGATCGAGTTCAGCAGGTCGTCGTAGGAGTTCACCTGCTCGACGGTGCGGCTGAGATGGTCCTGCACGTCCCGGAAGTAGCGCCGAATCTCCTTCGGAACCTCCCGGTTGACCTGCGAGGTCAACGTCATCAACGGCCGCTGCAGCGGCACCACGGCCCGCTTGAACTCCACCAGCTCCCGCTTCATCTGGTAGATCCGCTGAATCCGCCCATGGCCGTTGCGGTCGAAGACCTCGGCCTCCAGCACGTCGAGGTCGTCCTCGATCTGCTCGGCGACCTCCAGGTAGAGGTCGACCACCCGGTCGGTGATCGCGTACGCGACCGACCACGGGCCCTGGAGCAGCAGGTCCTGCTTGGTCTCCAGGTCGGCACGGACCGGGGAGAGCCGGCAGGCGTCGCCGTGCCGGACGCTGATCAGGAAGTTCGGGCCGATGAAGAGCATCACCTGGCCGGTCTCGACGACCTCGGAGTTCTCGTTCAGCTCGGCGTGCTCGCAGTACCGGGCGGTGCGCAGCACCAGGAAGCTGACGTCGCCGAACCGCTCCAACTTCGGACGCTGCTGGGCCTTCACCGCGTCCTCGACGGCCAGCTCGTGCAGCCCGTAGGTGTCCGCGATGGCGGTCATCTCGGCCAGTTCGGGCTCATGCAGCCCGAGCCAGACGAAGCCGTGCTCCTCGCGGCGGGCCGCGGCCAGCGCATCGGCGTACGTCCAGTCGCCGGGTTGCCGCTTGCCGTCGACGTAGAGCGCGCAGTCGACGACGCCGCTGCGCCCGGTGCCGGCCGGGGTCGGCACGGGCGGCGAGCCGTCGGCGTTGAGGATCCGGGTCATCGCCCGGACCGGTGACGGCCACGCCCGGGGTCGCAGCACCCGAGCGGCGTGCGACGGTGTGGTCCCGTCCTGACCTGCCCGATCCGTCATCGCGCCACCTCCCCGCTCGGCTGCGGCTTGAGGCTACGCCGATCCCGGCGGAGGGCACGTGTGACGGCGGTCGCGTGGGGCGACGCCGGGCGGGCCGTGCCGCATCGGGGGGTGTGGGGACGACACGGCCCACCCGGCGCCTGTGGGGGCGGGGGTTGTGCTGCACGCGTCACCGGGGCGGGGGTTGGCCCGGGAAAACCGGACGGCGATCTCCACTGCACCTGACGGGTGACGCTCGCAGCATTGTGAGCCGCCGGCCGCCCCGGCGGGAGTCCCGCGACGACCGGCATCGTCGTTCTGTCAGGAAATTGACAGAAAGCTCAGCTGCGGACGGCCTCGACGGCCGCCGCGAGCCGGCGGACACCCTCGTCGATCCGGTCGGCGGTGACCGCCGAGAAGGCCAGCCGCAGGGCGTGCTGCCCGCCGTCCAGCATGAAGTCGCTGCCCTTGACCACGGCGACCCCACGCTCGGCCGCCGCGGAGGCGAGCCGGTCGACCAGCACGTCGTCCGGGAACTCCACCCAGAGGAAGTAGCCGCCGTCCGGCTCCACGAACCGGGCCTGCGGCAGGTGCCGGCGCAGCGACTCGGCGAGCACCCCGGCCCGCTCGCCCAGCGCCGCCCGGACGGTCTCGATCGAGCGGTCGATGTCGCCGGAGACGCAGAACTGGTGCACGATCGCCTGGGACACCATGCCGGGCGAGATGTAGAGGCTGGTCGCGTTCTTGGCGATGTCGGCGATCAGATCCGCCGAGCCGACCAGGTATCCGACCCGCACGCCCGGGCAGACCGTCTTGGTGAAGCTCGACGCGTGCACCACCACGTTGCGGGTGTCCAGCGAGAGCATCGACGGCAGCGCCTCGCCGCGGAACCGGACGTCCGCGTACGGGTCGTCCTCGAAGATCGTGAACTCGTACTCCGCGGCCAGGTCGAGCAGCTCCCGGCGCTTCTCCAGGGAGAGCGTCACGCCGGCCGGGTTCTGGTAGTTCGGGATGACGTGCGCCAGCCGGGGCCGGACCCCGGACTCCAGCAACTTGCGCAGCTCGGCGGTGTCCAAGCCGTCCGGCTGGACCGAGACACCGTGCAGCTCGCTGCCCATCCGCTGGAGGTTGAGCAGCGTCCGGTCGTACGTCGGCCGTTCCACCACCACCGCGTCGCCGGGACGGACCAGGTGGTCGAAGAGGAACGCGTCGGCCTGCAGCGACCCGTTGGTGACCAGCACCTGATTGGCTTCGACCCCGTGCTTCTCGGCGATCCACTTTCGCAGCGGAACGTAGCCGACGGAGGTGCCGTAGGCCGTGACCCCGGCTGGATCGGCGTCGAAGGCGCGGACGGCGGCGGCCTTGAGCCCCTCGACATCGACGATGTCCAGCGAGGGAGCCCCACGGGCGAAGGAGATCAGCTGCTCGGCGGTCATGGATGTTGAGCGTACGGGCGGCGGCGGGGGACGCGCCGACGGCACGGCGATGTCCGCATCCTGAGCCACCGGGTCGGGTGACCCGGCTCCACCGGTCGGCGTCAGATCAGACCGGAAGGCCGAGCGAGTCGTGCTGCGTCGCCCGGGAAAGTCCCTCCAGCGTGCCCGGCATGGGCGCCGGCCAGGCGCAACGGTCAGGTCGCGGCGACCACCTCGCTCTCCGCCCAGACCCGCATGATGTCCCGGACGGAGATCACGCCGGCCACCTCACGGCCGTCCAGCACCACCAGGTGCCGGAATCCGCCCCGGGCCATCGCGGCGGCCGCCTCGGCCACCGTCCAGTCCGGGCCGGCGTAGACCACGTCCCAGGTCAGGTGAGCGCCGGTGCGTTCCACGTCGCAGTCCAGGCCGGCGCCGATGGCCTTCAACACGTCGCGTTCGGTCATGATCCCGATCCCCTCGGAGTCCGGGTCGATCACGACCGCCGACCCGACACCGCGGGCCGACATCATCCGGGCCGCCTGGCGGAGCGTGTGCTCCGGACCGACGACGAGGACCTGGCTGGACATCGCTTCCCGTACCTGCATCACGCATCACCCCTTTGGGACGGTGGCATCCGGTACCGACATGGTGGTCCGTGAATGTTTCTTCGACAAGACCGGGCATCGCCGTCGCGCCGGCACGCTCGCTACTGTCGGACGGTGTCCACCGAGCCCCTGCGCTGCGCCGGCGCGCTGATCGTCGACCACGACGGCCGCATCTTCTTCCAGCGCCGCTCGCCGCACCGACGCCTCTTTCCCAACTGCTGGGACAGCGTCGACGGGCTGGTCCGGCGGATCGCGGAGGAGGGCTTCGCCGTCCTGCGGTCGATCGGTCTGTGAACACCGTCGAGCTGGCGCCGCACCGGTTCGCCGGTCTGCTCGCCCCGGCCGTGGACCGGGCCTTCGTCGCCGGCATGCTGGCCGGTCGGAACGGTGGTGGCGCCGAGCTGAGCCAGCGGTACGGCGGGCCGGCCGCGACCGGCTTCCTGGTGGAGCTGCGCACCCGGCTGGCCGCACCCAGCGGCACGGTGGACGGGCCGGGGTTCGCGGCGATCACCCGGTACCGCGACCCGGTCGTCTGCCACCGGAGCGTGGACAAGCACGTGGCGCACGGCATGATCCACCGCCGCCCGGACGGCGGGCTCTCCGCCACCGACCTCGGTGCCGCGTTCCTCACCGAGCTGTACCAGGTGCACGCCGAGGTCACCGAGGAGCTGTGGGCCGGGCAGGACGAGCGGGTGCCGCGGCTGGTCGCGGCGCTCGGCCGGCTGCTGGCGTACGCCCTGGTGCTGGCCGACGAGGAGGGGGACCGGGACGCGTCGGCGTTCGCCGCGATGGCGCCCCCGTACGAGCCGGACGGCACCCCGCCGGGCGTGCTGCTGCTCAACCGGCTCGGCACGATGCGCTACCACCGGGCCGACGCGCACGCCGCCGCCTGGACCGCCGCCGGGCACACCGCGTCGAGCATCGCCGCCCTGCCGGCCGGCCCGGAGCGGCTCGCCATCGAGCTGGAGACCGACCGGCGGGCGGCCGGCGCGTACGCCGTGCTCAGCGCGGAGGAGCGGTTGACCATGCTCGCCGACCTGGCGGCGCTGCCCGGCTGACCTGGTTGACCGGAGCGGCTCGTCCACGCGGGGCTATCCTCCACCGGTGACGGGGAGCAGGACGAGGGAGGATGTCGGGATGATCGGGATGGTGCTCGCGGCCGGGGCAGGGCGCCGGCTGCGCCCGTACACCGACACGCTGCCCAAGGCGTTGGTGCCGGTGGACGGGGAGACCACGATCCTGGACATCGCGCTGGGCAACCTGGCCGAAGTCGGGCTCACCGACATCGTGATCGTGGTCGGCTACGCGGCGGACGCGGTCCGCGAGCGGCAGGCCGACCTGGAGAAGCGGTACGGGGTCACGCTCACCCTGGTGCAGAACGACAAGGCCGAGGAGTGGAACAACGCCTACTCGCTCTGGCTGGCCCGGGAGTACTTCGCGCGCGGGGTACTGCTGGTCAACGGGGACACCGTGCACCCGGTGAGCGTGGAGAAGACCCTGCTCGCGGAGCGTGGGCCAGGCATCCTGCTCGCCGTGGACACGCTCAAGCCGCTGGCCGAGGAGGAGATGAAGACCATCTTCGACGCCGCCGGCCAGCTCACCCGGATCACCAAGGTGATGGACCCGGGCGAGGCGTACGGGGAGTACATCGGCGCCACGCTGATCGAGCCGCAGGTCGCCGACGCCCTCGCCGACGCGCTGGAGGCCACCTGGCGGCGCGACCCGAACCTGTACTACGAGGACGGCTACCAGGAGTTCGCCGACCGGGGTGGCGAGGTGCGGGCGGCGCCGATCGGCGACGTGCCCTGGGTCGAGGTCGACAACCACGCCGACCTGGCCCGCGCGCGGGAGATCGCGTGCCGCTACTAGCCCGAAGCGTGCTGACCCCGCTCCACATCGACGTGCGGCGGGGCGCGGTGGCCGACCTCGGCGCGATCCTGGCGGACGGGCGAATCTCCGCCGGCGGCGACGTCGCGGTGGTGGTCGGTCCGGGCCAGGGTGCCCAGATCGCCGAGCTGATCCGACCGTCACTGCGGTCGGCCGACGTGTTCACCGTCGCCGGGGCGACTCTGGACGCCGCCGACGACCTGGGCGGCAAGCTGCGCGCCCGCTCGTACGACGCGGTGGTCGGCATCGGCGGCGGCAAGACCATAGACGTGGCGAAGTACGCGGCCACCCGGCGGGGCCTGCCGATGGTCTCGGTGGCCACCAGCCTGGCCAACGATGGCATCGCCTCCCCGGTGGCGAGCCTGATCACCGATGGGATCAAGGGTTCCTACGGGGTGCACATCCCGATCGCGGTGATCGTTGACCTGGACTTCGTGGAAAGCGGTCCTGACCGGCACAACCGAGCCGGCATCGGTGACGTCATCAGTAACATCAGCGCGTTGGCGGACTGGGAGCTCGCCCGCCAGGTACGCGGCGAGCCCGTCGACGGACTGGCCGCGTCACTGGCCCGGGCGGGCGCCGAAGCGGTGCTGAACCATCCGGGCGACATGACCGACGACGCGTTCGTCACCGTGCTGGCCGAGGCGTTGATCTCCAGCGGCCTCGCCATGGCGGTCTGCGGCACCAGTCGCCCGTCCAGCGGCGGCTGCCACGAGATCATGCACGCGGTGGACGCGCTCTTCCCCGGCACCGCCTCGCACGGCGAGCTGGCCGGGCTGGGCGCGCTCTTCTGCACCTGGCTGCGTGGGGATCTCCGCCGCTTCGGGGAGATGTCGGCCTGTCTGTCCCGGCACGCGCTGCCCCGGCTTCCCGCCGAGGTGGGGCTGACCGACGACCAGTTCGTCGAGGCGGTGCAGTTCGCACCGCGCACCCGACCGGACCGGTACACGATCCTCGAGCACCTGGCGTTGTCGCCTACCGAGACGCGGGAGCGGCTGACAGACTACGCCGGTGCAATCCGCGACCAGCTTGGCTGACCCCCGTCCCACCATCGCCGACTTCCACCGGGTGAACCGGGGCGGTGGTCTGTTCAGCGAGTCGATCAGCCAGTGGCTGGGCGCCGCCTTCGCGCTGGTCGCCCAGCGGCTGGGGCTGCGGCCGACCACGCTGACCATCACCAACCTGGTGCTCGGGTTGGCGACCTCGGTCACCGTGGTGGCGCTCGCCGGCCCGGTCGCGGCCGGTGACGTGCCGGCCTGGGTGGTCGGCGTGCTCGCCCTGGTGGGCTGGCAGGTGGCGTACTCCCTGGACTGTGCGGACGGGCAACTGGCCCGGGTGACCGGCCAGGGCAGCGCGGCCGGTGCCCGGGTCGACGTGCTGTGCGACGTGGCCGCGCAGATCGCCCTGGTGGCGGCGCTGGCCGCCACGGCGGTGGCGCAGGAGCCGTCGACCCCGACCTGGCTGGTGGCGACCTTCGCCGGCACCTGGATGGTCAACCTGGTCACCTCGGTGATGCAGGCCGGCCCGAACGCAGCCAGCATGGTCACCTCGACCTCGCTGCCGGTCCGCCTGGTGAAGCTGGTCCGTGACTACGGCGCGGTGATCTTCGTGGCCGCCCTGGTGCTGGCCGTGGCCCCCGCGCTGGTCCTCTGGGTGATCGTCGCGTTCACCATCGTCAACGGCGGCTTCCTGCTGGCGAGCATCGCCTTCTCCGCCCGCGCCTCCATGCGCTGACCCCCACCGGGTCCGCCGGTGCGCCGGCCGCCGGAAGGGGGGACGGCCACCCTGGGAAGCAGCGGGCGGTGGGCGTGGCGGGCGGTGGGCGGAAGCACGGCCGAGGTCAGCGGCGGTGCGCGGTACGGGCCATGCCGGCATAGATGTTGATGAGCTGCTTGGTGACCACGTCGGGGTGGAAGGTCCGCTCGTAGCGGGCGCGGGCGGCCGGGGCCAGCCCGGCGGCACCGGCCCGGGCCACCGGTAGCGCGGCGGCCAGCGCGGCCGGCTCCGGGGCGACCACCCAGCCGGCCTCACCCTGACCGATTCCGGCCGGCATCGGCGACCCGCCGCCCCCGGCGACGGCGGAGGCGACCTCGGCCGGCCCGGTGCCGGCGGGCTCGTGCGGGGCGTCCGCCCCAACCAGGTACGGGATGCCACCCAACGCGGTGCCGAGCACCGGCCGGCCACTGGCCATCGCCTCGATGATCACGGTCGGCAGCACGTCGTGCCACATGGCGGCGGCGATCACCACCGCGCTCGCCTCGACCGCCGCCCGCACTCCGGCCCGGTCGAGCTGACCGAGGTAGACCACGTCGGGTCGCTCGGCGGCGGCGGCCTCCACCAGCGGGCGCAACTCGCCGTCCCCGGCCACGCGCAGCGGGCCCAGTGCGCCCACCGGATGCCGGCGCCAGGCGTCCAGCAGCAGGTCGACGCCCTTCTCGGGGCTCAGCCGGGCCATGAAGAGAAAACCGTCACCGAGCGGCGCGGGCCGGCCCGGATCTGGCACGGCGTTCGGCTTCACCACGATCCGTTCGTCCGGAATGCCGTAGTCGCTCAGGTGGTCGGCGATCGCCGTGGTCAGCGCGATGTACCGGTCCACCGACCGCCAGGTTCCCCGGTGCACGGCCAGGGTGGTCGCCATCAGCGCACTCTGCGCCGCCGAGTCGCGGTAGCAGCGATGCTTGATCGCCGGCACCCCCAATGCCCGGCCCTTGCAGTCCTGACAGATCACGCCGTCGCGGAAGTAGATCCCCGAGGAGCAGACCTGTCGGTAGTTGTGCACCGTCTGCACCACCGGCACGCCGTGCCGGTGCGCGGTCCGCACCACCCAGGGCGAGAGCAGCGGGTACGGGTTGTGCAGGTGCAGCGCGTCCGGCCGATGCTCGGTGAGCAGCCGGCTCAGGTCGTGCTGGGCCCGGGGCGCCCAGATCGGCGAGATCGGCAGCAGCGCCTTCGCCACCTTCGACATCGACGGGATCTCGTCCGAGCTGCGAATGAACGGCAGCACCTCCACGCCGGCGGCGGCGAGCTGAGCGATCTCCGAGTCGACGATCGTGTTCTCGCCGGAGGGCTGGGCTTCCCGGTACCGGTTGTGTGCCACCACGATTCTCACGGGAAAGAAGGCTACCGTTGGCTGGTGCCCGAACTACCGGAGGTTGAGGCGCTCGCGGGTTACCTGCGACAGCGCGCGGTGGGGCGGCGTGTCGACCGGCTCGAGGTCGCCGCGATCAGCGCCCTGAAAACGTACGACCCGGCACCGACCGCGGTCGCCGGGCGGGCGGTGGTCGACGCCCGCCGGCACGGCAAGTTCCTCGACGTGCTCGTCGAGGGCGACCTGCACCTGGTGGTCCACCTGGCCCGGGCGGGTTGGCTGCACTACCGGGAGGCGTTCCCGGCCACCACCCCGCTGCGCCCCGGCAAGGGCCCGATCGCGCTGCGGGTCCGCCTCGACGACGGTTCCGGGTTCGACCTCACCGAGGCCGGCACGCAGAAGAAGCTGGCCGCGTACCTGGTCACGGACCCGTCGGCGGTGCCCGGCGTGGCCAAGCTGGGCCCGGACGCGCTCGCCGCGGACCTGCCCACCTTTGCCGAGCGGCTGCGCAGCCGGCGCGGGCAGGTCAAGGGGGTGCTGACCGATCAGGCGGTGCTGTCCGGGGTGGGCAACGCGTACTCCGACGAGATCCTGCACGCGGCGAAGCTGTCCCCGTTCGCGATCACCGACCGGCTCACCGACGACCAGCTCGCCACTCTGCACGCGGCTACCCGGCAGGTGCTCGGCGACGCGGTCCAGCGGTCCCTCGGGCAGCGTGCCGCGGAGCTGAAGGGCGAGAAGCGCTCCGGGTTGAAGGTGCACGCCCGCACCGGCCTTCCCTGCCCGGTCTGCGGTGACACCGTGCGGGAGGTGTCGTTCGCTGACTCGAGCCTTCAGTACTGCCCGACGTGCCAGACCGGCGGCAAGCCGCTCGCTGACCGACGGTTGTCCCGCCTCGTACGGTGAGTAATCCCACTCGGCGATTACGGAGCGGAATCGACCCGACTGGGCCGAAGCGCCGGTCCACGGTTCCCGCCACACGCGCATCCATCGGTATAGTGGCCCGGTCCCCGGCTTCTGAAATGGTGCGGAGCCGGCCAGATCCCGCCGGCACCATCGGTCGCCAATCCTTTCCGGGGCCGCGACCGGTCGGATCCCGCGTGGGAGACTGGGACGGTGGGCGACCCGGGCCCTCACGGCGAGTGAGCGGCACGTGTCATGCGGGAGGACATGGGTGAGGTGACGGCAAGCCTCCAGCGCCCGGTAACCAACGAAGGCCGGAGCAGACTCGTGCGGCACGTCGACAGCTTCGAAATCCAGCCGCCGACCCCGCCGTCGCACAACGGCGTCCCCCGGTCGGCATGGGCCAGGGCGCGACGCCGTGTCTCCCGCTGGCACCGCCCCTACACGGCGATCCTCCTCGTGCTCGATTTCGGGGCGGCGGCCTTCGCCAGCTGGATCGCGATCCAGCTCTTCGATCAGGCGGCCTCCGGTTTCTCCGGCACCAAGCAGGACCCGACCTGGTTCCACACCATCTCCTATCTCCTGCTCCCACTCGGTTGGGTGATCATCCTCTGGGGCAACCGGGCCTACGACCGGCGTTACCTGGGGCTCGGGCCGGACGAGTTCAAGCGCGTGATCCGGGGCGCGGTGACGGTCGCCGCGAGCGTCTCGTTCCTCGCCTTCGCCACTGTGACCCAGCTCTCCCGGTACACGGTGGGCACCGCGCTGGTGGGCGCCACCGTGCTGATCCTCTGGGGCCGTTTCGTGGCCCGCTGGGCGCTGCACTACATCCGCCGCCGGGCCGGCCAGGCCGCGCACCGGATGGTGCTGGTCGGCACCCTGCCGGAGTGCCTGGAGGTCTACGCGGCGGTCACCCGCAGCCCGAACGCCGGGCTGGTGCCGGTCGCCATCCACATCACCGACGGCTACGCCGCGGCCCGGGGGATGCCGACCCCGGTGCCGGTGCACGCCGGCCGGGACGTGCTGGCCCTGGTCCGGGAGGTCGGCGGGGACACCATCGCGATCTGCGGGTCGGCCAGCGCCGAGCCGGGTGAGCTGCGCCGGCTGGCCTGGCAGTTGGAGGGCTCCGGCGTCGATCTGGTGGTCGCGCCCCAGCTGACCGACATCGCCGGTCCCCGGGTGCACATCCGGCCGATCGAGGGTCTGCCGCTGCTGCACGTCGAGGAGCCGACCCTCTCCGGGCCGGCGCTGCTGGCCAAGAACCTGATGGATCGGGTCGCCGCCGGCCTCGGTCTGCTGCTGCTGGCTCCGCTCTTCCTCTCCATCGCCGTGGCGATCCGGATCTCCGACCCCGGGCCGGTCTACTTCCGCCAGCCGCGGGTGGGGCACGAGGGACGCACGTTCCGGGTGTGGAAGTTCCGGACCATGTACGTCGACGCCGAGGACCGGCTGGCGAGCCTGGTCGACCGGAACGAGACCGACGGCATGCTGTTCAAGATGAAGGAGGACCCGCGGGTCTTCCCCGTGGGCCGCTTCCTGCGGGCCACCTCGCTGGACGAGCTGCCGCAGCTGATCAACGTGCTCTGGGGTGAGATGTCGCTGGTCGGGCCCCGCCCGTTGCCGGCCGACGATGGCGACTTCCTGGGCGACGTGCGCCGCCGGCTGCTGGTCCGCCCCGGCATGACCGGCCTGTGGCAGGTCTCCGGCCGCTCGGACCTGTCCTGGGACGAGTCCGTCCGGCTCGACCTCTACTACGTCGACAACTGGTCGTTGGCGTACGACCTGAGCATCCTGTGGCGCACCGTGGGGGTCGTGCTCGCCCGCAAGGGCGCGTACTAGGGGTTGGCTCGCCGGCCCGGAGGGGCCAGGATCGCTGCGTGGGTGGCAACCTCTCCGCCGTCGTCGGCGTCGTCTCACTGGTCACCGCGCTGACCGCGGCCCTGTTGGCGGTGCTGCGCCTGCGTGCCCGCCGGGGCATCGCCACCGCCACCCAGCGGGCCACCTACGAGGTGCTGCACACCGCCGGGCTGGCCGCCGAACCGCTGCGGGCGGGGCTGAGCGCGGCGGGCGCGGCGAAGGCCGTACGCCATCTGCGGGCTCTGGTGGGGGCGGTCGGGCTGGCGCTCACCGACGCCGACGTGGTGCTCGCCCTCGATGGACGCGGCGCGCACCACGGCGAGCAACTGCTCGCGGCGGCCCGCCGGGCGATGGAGACCGGGCGCTCGACGGTGCTCGGTGAATCCGAGCTGCGCTGTGACCGGGTGGACTGCCCGATCCGGGGAGCGGTGGTCGCACCGCTGCAGGGCGCGGACGGCCGGGTGGTCGGCGCGCTGGTGGCGATCGCCGACAGCCCGCCGGCGCCCGGGCTGGTGCAGGCCACCCTGGAGACCGCGCACTGGGCCGGCAACCAGCTCGCCCTGGCTGAGCTGGACTCGTCGCGGGAGCGGCTCGCGCGGGCCGAGATCCGGGCGCTGCGGGCGCAGATCAGCCCGCACTTCATCTACAACGCGCTGACCGCGATCGGCTCGTTCGTGCGCACCGACCCGGAGCGGGCCCGCGAGCTGATCCTGGAGTTCGCGGAGTTCACCCGGTACTCGTTCCGGGCGCACGGGGAGTTCACCACGCTGGCCGAGGAGCTGCGGTCGATCGACCGCTACCTGACCATCGAGCGGGCCCGGTTCGGCGACCGGTTGCAGGTGCGGTTGCAGATCGCCCCGGAGGTGCTGCCGGTGACGCTGCCGTTTCTCTGCCTGCAGCCGCTCGTGGAGAACGCGGTCCGGCACGGGTTGTCCCGCAAGCCGGGCACAGGCATGGTGAGCATCGAGGCCCGGGACGCGGGCGCCGAATGCCACATCACCGTGGAGGACGACGGGGTGGGAATGGATCCGACCACGCTGACCGCCGGCATCGCCGAGCTGGCCCGCAGCACCGGCGACCCAGGCGACGAGACGGGCCAGCACGTCGGCCTCTCCAACGTCGACGAGCGCCTGCGGTCCGTCTTCGGGGACCGGTTCGGCCTGGTCGTCGAGACCGGACTCGGCTCGGGCACCAGGGTGAGCATGCGGGTGCCGAAGTTCCATCCCGGCGTGCGGGCCGGGTCGTGAGCGCATCCGGTTTCCTCCGGGTGCTGGCGGTGGACGACGAGCCGCCCGCGCTCGACGAGCTGGCGTACCACCTGCGGGCCGACCCCCGGGTGGCCCGTCTGCACACGGCGGGGGACGCCACCGAGGCGCTGCGGCTGCTCCGCGACGGTGACGTGGACGTGGTCTTCCTGGACATCCGGATGCCCGGCCTGGACGGCATGGAGCTGGCCCGGGTGCTGCGCCGGTTCGCCCGGCCACCGGCGATCGTCTTCGTCACCGCGTACGACGACGGCGCGGTGGACGCCTTCGACCTGGGGGCCACCGACTACGTACGCAAACCGGTGCGCGCCGAGCGGCTGGCCGAGTCGTTGCGCCGGGTGATCGGTTCGCGGGTGGTGCCGTCGCATCCGGCGGCGCTGGCCCGGGCCGAGGAGGACCCGACCATCCCGATCGAGTTGGCCGGCACCACCCGGATGCTGCCCCGCTCGGCGGTGCGCTGGGTGGAGGCCCAGGGGGACTACGCCCGACTGCACACGGCGGAGGGGTCACACCTGGTGCGGGTCTCGCTGGCCACGCTCGCCGAGCGGTGGGCCGACGCCGGTTTCGTCCGGGTGCACCGGTCGTACCTGGTCCAGTTGAAGTTGATCGCGGAGCTGCGGCTGGTCAACTCCGGCTACGTGGTGGTGATCGACGGGACGGAACTGCCGGTAAGTCGACGGCACACCCGGGAGCTGAAGGACAAGCTGGTGCGGGCGGCGAAGCAGGACTGGAACCGGTGACCCCGGCTCCCAGCCCCGCTCACCCTCGTCGGATCCTCTCCGCCTCGGCGGTCGTCAGGCCTTGACCTGGTCGGCGATCGCCAGGGCGATGGCCTTCAGCTGCTCCATGGACAGCGGAGCCTGCGCCTGCGCGGGAACGGCCGACTCGTCGACCCCGACCATGTTCAGCACGTCCGCCTGGAGCGCCCGGTTGCCGGGCAACTGGATCGCGACGAGGTACTGCACGCTCTTCTGCCGCTTACCGGTCAGCGTCTCGATCTTCATCTGGGCGCCGCTCGGGGTCGTGCCCGCCTCGCACACCCTGCGGTAACGGCTGTCCTCGTGGATGCCCGGCGGCGGCCGGCACGGCCAGTGATACCCGGCCGGTCCGTCGGACGCGTCCGGATACACGTCCGGGGTGACCGACACGCCCAGGGAACCCTTGCGCCCCTGGTAGGAGATGCCGGAGGAGGTACCGACGAAGTCCGGGGTGCCCCGGTGGGTGAACTCTGGCGGCTGCCCGTCCGGCTTGCGAGGCTCGCCGACGTAGTCCGGCATCCAGGTCCACTTCGCGCCGGGCGCCACCGTCCGCAGCGCCCGGTCCAGCTCCTGGCTGAGGCGCCTGGCGGTGGCGTCGGCCGTCTCGTCGGTGTCGAAGACCAGGCGGAACCGGGTGTCCGCAGCGGGCGAGGAGGCAGCGGCCCGCGGCGTGGCCGGTGCCGCACCGGGCTCCTGATGGCGTACGGCGGCGCTGACGCCGCCGGCCACCGCCAGAGCCAGCACGGCGGCCAACGAGCCGCCGAGCCGCCGGGCGGCCCTGGCCCGCCGCTCCCGCCGGACGATGCCCCTGACATCGACCTTGGGCGGCGGGGGGGTGCCGATCAACTCGTCGAACAGTTGGTGACTCATCTGGTGCCTCCCGCTCAGTACTGACCGTTGACGGCGGTGCGCAGGTTCGCCAGCCCGCGTGCGGACTGGCTCTTGACGGTGCCGGCGGAGATGCCGAGCATCCTGGCGGTCTCCTCGACCGAGTAGTCGAGGTAGAAGCGCAGGACGAGCACCGTCCGTTGCTTCGGGGCGAGCGAGCGCAGCAACGCGGCGAGCCCGTCGCGATCGGTCACCGTCTCCGGCACGGCGCCGGCCACGTCCGGCACCTCCGCCCACGACTGCTCCCGGTTGCTCCAGGGCCGGCGCCGCTCGTCGAGCCAGGAGCGGGTCAGGACCCGCTGCGCGTACGCGTCGCGGTTCTCCGCCCGACGCACCGTGCGCCAGCTCCGGTAGAGCTTCGCCACCGTGACCGAGACGACGTCGTCGGCGGCGTGCCAGTCCTGACAGAGCAGGAACGCGCTCCGTCGCCAGCGGTCCATCCGGTCCGCGACGAAGTCGTGGAAGTCGTCCTCGTCGGCCCGCCTCACCGCGGTCTTCCCTCTTTGCTGACCATCACGGTCGTACGACGGAGCGGTCGCCCACGAGGGTTGCATCATGCAGCGGGAATAACCCATGCTTGTCGTACGTCGTACGGTATCCCGAGCGAACGACGAATGGAGCCCGCCCGTGTTCGACGCCGCCACCGAATTCGACCGCCAGCTCGACCGCCTGGTGGAGCTGGGATACCCGGCGCTCGCCGACCTGACCGAGGACGCCTTCCGTGCCGTGGTCGCCCCACTCCGCGCGGCGGCGATCGCGGGCGCGGCCGGGCTGCCCGCACCGACCGAGGGCCGGGTGCCGTTCCTGCTGGTCATCACCCGCGACCTGGCAACGGTCGAGCAGCGGCTGGCACTCACCACGCTGGCCGGCAAGCGCAAGCCCGGCTTCCTCGACCGGCACTACGGCGAGGACGACCTGCCGAAGTTCGATCCGATCAAGGAACTGGAGGTGCCGCCGGGTCCCGCGTACCTGCTTTTCGATGTGGACCGCGGTGAGGAGACGCTGAACCTGGCCCCCGCGTCTGCGATGGAGGTGATCATCGGCCAGGACCGACTGCCGCTCACCATCGACGAGGGGCTCGCCTTCGTCACCCTGTACCCAGCGGCGCTGGCGAAGAACAAGTGCTTCTCGCTGGTCGGCTCGCGCTGCGGCGACAAGCGGGTGCCAGCGATCTGGATCAGCCAGGGCGCGCCAAAACTGGGCTGGTGCTGGCACGGCAACCCGCACACCTGGCTCGGCTCCGCCTCCGCCCGCCCGGAACGCGTCGGGCTGGAGTGAGGACGACGCCGGTGGGCTGCCAGGCGGGGCCCGCACGGCGATGCCCACCGGGTTATCCACAGGGGTGACCCGTTCTCCACAGGTTATTCACAATGCCACCCACTGCGCTGGTGAACGAGACTGCTTGACATTCCGGCAGGGCGGGTGAGACTGCCGGGGTGGCCGAGCGACTCCCAGACGTGGGGCCCGGCGGTACGGCACCGCCGCCCCGCCGGACCCGGATCGTGCTGGCCGACATCACCCGGCAGGACACCCGCGCCGAGCGGACCCGCGCCGAACTGGCGCAGCAGACGCAGGTCGGCGAGGCGCTGGTCCGCGGCCTGGTCCGGGCCCAGCTCGCGCTGGCGCTGCGGCTCTCGCTCGTGGTGGCCATCGGGCTCGGCGGGCTGCCCTGGCTGTTCGCCATCGCACCGTCGCTCGGCCGGACGACGGTCGCCGGCGTCAACCTGCCCTGGCTGCTGCTTGGGGTGGCGTCCTTCCCGTTCCTGATCGCGGTGGGCTGGGCGTACGTGCGGCTGGCCGAGCGCAACGAGCAGGACTTCACCGACCTGGTGCAGCGGCCGGAGCGCTGAGGTGGGCAACGACTACGTGGTCCCGGCTATCGTCGCGGTCACCCTGGTCACCGTCGGGATCGGCTTCTACGGGCTGCGGCTGGCCCGGACCACCTCCGATTTCCTGGTCGCCTCCCGGGTGATCAGTCCGACCTGGAACGCCGCCGCCATCGGCGGGGAGTACCTGTCGGCGGCTAGCTTCCTCGGCATCGCCGGCCTCGTCCTCAAGTACGGCGTGGACGTGCTCTGGTACCCGGTCGGATTCGCTGCCGGCTACCTCGCCCTGCTGCTCTTCGTGGCCGCACCGCTGCGCCGCTCGGGCGCGTTCACCCTGCCCGACTTCTGCGAGCTGAGGCTGGGATCGCGCCGGCTGCGCATCCTGGCCACCGCCTTCGTGATCTTCATCGGGTGGCTCTACCTGGTGCCACAGCTCCAGGGCGCGGGGCTCACCCTGGCCACGGTGACCGGCTCCCCGTACCCGCTCGGCGCCCTGCTGGTGGCAGCCGTCGTCACCGCGAACGTGGCGCTCGGCGGGATGCGGGCGATCACCTTCGTCCAGGCGTTCCAGTACTGGCTCAAGCTGACCGCGCTCGCCGTACCGGCGATCTTCCTGGCGTTGCAGTGGCAGGCCGATGCCCGGCCGGCGGTGACCCCTCCCGACGGGCCGACGTTCCGGACCGCGACCACCGTCGTGGTCGAGCACCGCGCGACCCTCACCCTGCCCGACGGCGACGTCCGGGAGGTGAGCCCCGGCGATGAGCTGACCTTCGCCGCGGGCGACCCGGTGCCGGAGGTGTCCGGAGTCGCCACCGACGCCGGCGACTGGCTGCTGCCCAGCACCGCCGGCGACGACGACCGGGGCCTGTTCGCCACGTACTCGCTGATTCTGGCCACCTTCCTGGGCACCATGGGTCTGCCGCACGTGCTGGTCCGCTTCTACACCAATCCCGACGGCGCGGCGGCCCGCCGGACCACGCTGGTCGTGCTGGCCCTGGTCGGCGCCTTCTACCTGCTCCCGACCCTGTACGGGGTGCTCGGTCGGATCTACACCCCGCAGTTGCTGGTCAGCGGGCAGACCGACGCGGTGGTGGTGCTGCTGCCCGGCGCGGCCCTCGGCGACGGGCTGGTCGGGCGGCTGCTCGCCGCGCTGGTCGCGGCGGGCGCGTTCGCGGCTTTCCTCTCCACCTCGTCCGGTCTGCTGACCAGCGTCGCCGGGGTGATCTCGACGGACGTGCTCGGCCGAGGCTCGGTGCGCGGCTTCCGGCTGGCCACGGTGATCGCCGGGGGCGTGCCGGCGGTGCTGGCGCTCAACCTCGCCGGGCTGGACGTGTCGCAGGTGGTCGGGCTCGCCTTCGCGGTCGCCGCGTCGAGTTTCTGCCCGCTGCTGGTGCTCGGCATCTGGTGGCGCGGACTGACCGACCTGGGCGCCGCCGCCGGTGTGCTGGTCGGCGGCGGCGCGGCGATCGGCGCGGTGCTGGTCACCGTGCTCGGCCCGCCGCTGTCCGGCTGGCCGGCCACGCTCACCGCGCAGCCGGCCGCCTGGACAGTGCCCCTGGCCTTCACCGTGATGGTCGCGGTGTCGGTGGCGACCCGTCGGCGGGCCCCCGCCGACGTCGCTGCCACCATGCTCCGCCTGCACACCCCCGAGGCCCTCCGCATGTAGGAGACGTCCGTCCTGGGGATGACGACGGGTCCGCCTGCCGCCGGAGCGCGCAAGTGGTAGCCGACGGATAACGTCGGCTCATGACTGGTGAGCATCCCGCGCTGGCGCTGCGTGGCCTGGCGAAGCGGTTCGACGGCACGATCGCAGTGGCTGGCGTCGACCTCGATGTCCCCGCCGGCTCCTTCTACGGCCTGCTCGGCCCGAATGGCGCCGGCAAGACCACCACGCTGTCGATGGCGGTCGGGCTGTTGCGGCCGGATGCCGGTTCGGCCTGGGTGCTCGGGCACGACGTGTGGCGGGACCCGGTCGCGGCCAAGCGGCTGCTCGGCGTGATGCCGGACGGGGTCCGGCTGTTCGACCGGCTGACCGGGGCGGAGCTGCTGGCGTACAACGGGTTGTTGCGCGGGATGGACCCGGCGGTGGTCGACCAGCGGGCCGCGGAGCTGCTGGACGTGCTGGCCCTCGGCGACGCCGGCCGGACGCTGGTGGTGGACTACTCGGCGGGCATGAAGAAGAAGATCGGCCTTGCCTGCGCGCTGCTGCACGGCCCCCGGGTGCTGGTGCTGGACGAGCCGTTCGAGGCGGTCGACCCGGTCTCCGCCGCCCTGATCCGGGACATCCTCACCCGGTACGCGGCCGGCGGCGGCACCGTGGTCTTCTCCAGCCACGTGATGGAGGTCGTCGAGCGGCTCTGCTCGCACGTGGCGATTCTCGCCGGGGGCGTCATCAAGCGGGTCGGCACGATCGGGGAGGTACGCGGCGACCGCTCGTTGGAGCAGGTCTTCGTCGAGGTGGTCGGCGGGCGTACCGCGACCGGTGAGGAGCTGTCGTGGCTCTCCCGGTGAGCACCGCCGGCGCGCCCGCCGGGCCGGTCCGCGCCGTCTCCGCCCGGCACTTCCTGCGGCTGAAACTGCGGGTGATGGGCAACAGCTTCCGCGGCCAGGGCTGGCGGATCGCGATGTTCATCGGCGGCGCGCTGGTCGGGCTCTGGTTCGCCGCCAGCGGCTTCTTCCTCTTCGCCGTGCCGGGCATGACGGGCAACGGCCGGTACGCGATGCTGGTCGCGGCGGGCGGTGGCGGGCTGCTGGTGCTCGGCTGGCTGCTGCTGCCGCTGGTCTTCTTCGGGGTCGACGAGACACTGGACCCGGCCCGGTTCGCGCTGCTGCCCCTGCCCCGCCGCACCCTGGTCGTCGGCCTGTTCTCCGCGGCCCTGGTCAGCGTGTCGGCGCTGGCGATGCTGATCGCGACGTTCGGGTTGGTGCTCACCGCCTGGACGCTGGGTGGTTGGTCCGCCGGAGTGGTGGCCGTCGTCGGTGTGGTCGCCGGGCTGCTGCTCTGTGTGGCCGCCAGCCGGGCGGTGACCAGCGCCTTCGCCAGCATGCTGCGGTCGCGCCGGGTGCGTGACCTGGCGGCTGTCCTGCTGGCGGTGACCGCCGCGCTGCTCGGCCCGCTGCAGATCTTCGGCCTGGCCGCGCTGCGCGAGACGGACTGGGACCGGCTGACCGGGGTGGCGACCGTGATCGGGTGGACGCCGTTCGGCGCACCGTGGACCGCCGGCATCGACATGGCCCAGGGGCGGGTCTGGGCCGCTCCGGTCAAGCTGCTGATCACCGTGGTCGCGCTCGGCGCCCTGCTGGCCTGGTGGTCACGGTCGCTGGAGTCGGCGATGGTGGGAGCGGTCAGCTCCGGCCGGGCCCCGGTCCGGCGAGGCGCCGCCGGTGGCGCGGTCGCCCAGCTGTTTCCCCGGATCACCGGCCGGATGCGTCGGGACCGGTTCGGCGCCCTGGTCGCCCGGGAGGCCCGCTACTGGTGGCGGGACGCCCGCCGCCGGGCCAACCTGATCACGATCGCGGTGGTCGGCATCTTCGTGCCGGTGATGACCAACCTCGGCGGTGCGGGCTTCGTCGAGGGCGAGCAGGGCATGACGATGAGTGCCGCCGACAGCTCACCGGTCCTGGTCACCATCTCCATGCTCTTCGTCGGTGTGCTCGCCTCGGTCACCCTGGCCAACCAGTTCGGCTTCGACGGCAGCTCGTACGCCGCGAACGTGGTGGCCGGGGTGCCTGGCCGGGTCGAGCTGCGTGCGCGGATGACGGCCTTCTCGTTGTACGTGCTGCCGATGCTGACGGTCGTCGCGGTGGCGCTGTCGCTGCTGCTCGGCCACCCGGGCTGGATCGGGCTGACCGCCGGCAGCATGGTCGCCACCTACGGTGCCGGGCTGGCGGTGAGCAGCTTCGTGTCGGTACTCGGGGCGTACTCGCTGCCGGAAACGAGCAACCCGTTCGCGATGAACACCGGTGCGGGCATGGTGAAGGGCCTGCTCACCCTGCTGGCCATGGTCGTCGCGGCGGTCGCCGGGGTGCCGATGGTGGTGGCCGCGGCGCTGCTCGATGACGCCTGGCTCTGGTTGGCGTTCCCGGTGGGCGGGGCGTACGGGCTGGGCGCGGCGCTGCTGGGTGCGTACCTGGCCGGCGACGTGCTGGACCGGCGGCAGCCGGAGCTGCTGGCCACGGTCACCCCGCGCCGCTGAGCACGACCCGCCGACCTCTGATCGGACCTTCGCCGGTCGGGTCCTCGGAGCGGGGCGGTGGGGTCACAATGTTTCACGTGAATCATGAGCCGGGCGCCGAGATCCACCACACCGACCCGTTCGCGGTGCCGGCCGGGCAACGGTCGCCGGTCCGCCGGCTGCGTGGTCGGCTCGCTGCGCCGGTGACCCTCTGGACCGCGCCGGGCCCGGCCGGGCTGACCGTCTCGTCCACCCTGGTCGCCGAGGGGGAGCCAGACCGGCTGCTCGGGTTGATCGACGCGGAGTCCGATCTCTGGGCGGCGATCGAGGAGGCGGGCCGGTTCGCGGTCGCGCCGCTCGGGCCGCCGCACCGGCAGCTCGCCGACCGGTTCGCCGGCCTCTTCCCCGCCCCGGGTGGGCTCTTCGCCAGCGGGGCATGGACCGACACCCCGTACGGGCCGGTCCCGACGGACGCCGGCGGATGGGTCGGCTGCCGACTGGACACCGCCCGGGAATACGGCTGGGCGCTGCTGGTGGAGGCCACGATCGAGGCGGTCGACCTGGCCGAGGAGGCCAGCCCGCTGCTGCACTACCGCGGTCGCTACCACGAGCTGCCCGGCTGAACGCAGGTCCTGACGGCCGTCGCGACGACCGACCGGTCACCGGAGTGACCTGGGTCACTCGGCGCAGCCAGTCAACCGCTCGGCGCACTCGCTGACCGGCGTCGATCTCGGCCTTCCCCGGCGGGGAGCGCGCTCTTTACCGTGCGCGAAACTCCTCCAACGCCTGTGAAGGTGGTGATCCACAGATGTCCACGGACACACCCGCGTCGACCGCTTCCCAGCCGGACAGATACCTGGCCGTACAACGGTCGGACGAGTTCGCCGGGCTGCGGCGCGCGCTGCGCGGCTTCGTCTTCCCGATGACCGTCGCGTTCTTCCTGTGGTATGCGCTCTACGTCATTCTCTCCGCGTACGCCCGGGACTTCATGGGCGCGAAGCTGTTCGGCAGCAACATCAACGTCGCGTTGGTCTTCGGCCTGCTCCAGTTCGTCTCCACGTTCGTGATCGCCTGGCTCTACTCCCGGTACGCGGACCGGAAGATCGACCCGGTCGCCGACCGGATCCGTGCCGAGATCGGGGAGGTGACCCATGAAGACGGTCCTCGCGGCTAACCCGCTCCTCGCGGCCGAGGCGGGCAGCAACACCGCCCGCAACCTGACCATCACGCTCTTCCTGGTCTTCGTGGCCGTGACCCTGGCCATCACCATCTGGGCCAGCCGGCAGACCAAGACCGCGACCGACTTCTACGCGGGCGGCCGGTCCTTCTCCGGCTTCCAGAACGGTATGGCGATCGGTGGCGACTACATGTCGGCCGCCTCGTTCCTCGGCATCGCCGGCATCATCGCGCTCTACGGCTACGACGGCTTCCTCTATTCCATCGGCTTCCTGGTCGCCTGGCTGGTCGCCCTCCTGCTGGTCGCGGAGCTGCTGCGCAACTCCGGCCGGTACACGATGGCCGACGTCCTGGCGTTCCGGATGCGCCAGCGTCCGGTGCGTACGGCGGCGGCGGTCTCGACCATCACGGTGTCGATCTTCTACCTGCTGGCCCAGATGGTGGGCGCCGGCGCGCTGGTGGCACTGCTGCTCGGCATCAAGCCGGGGACCACCTTCCTCGGCATGGACGCGGACGCCGCGAAGATCGCCACCATCATCATGGTCGGCGCCCTGATGATCATCTACGTCACCGTGGGTGGCATGAAGGGCACCACCTACGTGCAGATCGTCAAGGCGTTCCTGCTGATGAGCGGCGCGCTGGTGATGACCCTGCTGGTGCTGGCGAAGTACAAGTTCAACCTCTCCTCGCTGCTCGGCGACGCCGCGGACGCCTCCGGCAAGGGAGCCGCCTTCCTGGAACCCGGACTCCGCTACGGGGTGGAGACACCCGGCGACGCGCTGAAGACCTTCTACAGCAAGATGGACCTGCTCTCGCTCGGCATCGCCCTGGTGCTCGGCACCGCCGGCCTGCCGCACATCCTGATCCGCTTCTACACCGTGCCGACCGCGAAGGCGGCCCGTAAGAGCGTGCTCTGGGCGATCGGCATCATCGGCACGTTCTACCTGCTCACCCTGGCCCTGGGCTTCGGCGCCGCCGCGCTGGTAGGCAGCGAGGCGATCACCGCACAGGACAAGGCGGGCAACACGGCCGCGCCACAGCTGGCCGAGGCGCTCGGCATCGACTTCCTCGGCGGCGACGTGGGTGGGGCCGCTCTGCTAGCGATCATCGCGGCGGTCGCCTTCGCCACGATCCTGGCGGTGGTCGCCGGGTTGACTCTGGCCTCCTCGTCCAGCCTGGCGCACGACTTCTACGCAAACGTCATGCGGAGGGGCGAGGCGTCGGAGCGGCAGGAGGTACGGGTCGCCCGGATCTCCGCCCTGGTGATCGGCGCGGTCTCGATCGCCTTGTCGATCTTCGCGCAGAACCTGAACGTGGCATTCCTGGTGGCGCTGGCGTTCGCCGTGGCCGCCTCGGGCAACCTGCCGGCGATCCTCTACAGCCTGTTCTGGCGGCGGTTCAACACCTCCGGCGCGGTGTGGGCGATCTACGGCGGGCTGATCTCGGCCGTACTGCTGGTGTTCTTCTCGCCGGTGGTCTCCGGGGCGGCGACGTCGATGTTCCCGGAGCACGACTGGCAGTGGTTCCCGCTGTCCAACCCGGGCATCCTCTCCATCCCGTTCGGCTTCCTGTGCGGATGGATCGGCACCCTCGTTTCCAAGGAGCACGACGAGGACAAGTACGCGGAGCTGGAGGTCCGCGCCCTCACCGGCGCCGGCGCCCACTAACCGCGGCACCTTGTTAAGAAGGGCCCCCTGTACAACGCCAGGCGTTAACAGGGGGCCCTTCCTTAATTCCGGGGGTCGGTAGGCTGATCGGCATGAAGGTTGCTGAGCGCTTCGGTTCCGGTCACCGCATTCTCGTCACCGGCGGCGCCGGTTTCGTCCCGTCGCACCTGGTGGACGCCCTGATCGCCCGGGGTTGCACGGTGGTGGCGTTGGACAACTTCGTCACCGGGTCCAAGGAGAACGTCGCCCACCTGCTGGACCGGCCGACCTTCACCCTGGTCGAGGCGGACATCTCCGACGGTCTGCCGACGCACCACCCGGCGCTGGCCGAGCGGTTCGACGCGATCCTGCACATGGCGTCGCCGGCCAGCCCCACCGACTTCGCCCACCTGCCGGTGGAGATCCTGCGGGTCGGCTCGGTGGGCACCCTGCACCTGCTGGACCGCGCGGTCGCCGATGGCGCCCGGTTCCTGATGGCCTCCACCTCCGAGGCGTACGGGGACCCGAAGGAGCACCCGCAGCGCGAGACCTACTGGGGCAACGTCAACCCGATCGGCGTGCGCAGCGTCTACGACGAGGCGAAGCGCTTCTCCGAGGCGGCCACCATGGCGTACCACCGCCACCGCGGGCTCGACGCGGCGATCGTCCGGATCTTCAACACGTACGGCCCGCGGATGCGCCCGGACGACGGCCGGGCCATCCCGACCTTCATCTCCCAGGCGCTACGCGGCGAGCCGCTCACCGTGCACGGCACCGGCAACCAGACCCGGTCCATCTGTTTCGTCGAGGACCTGGTGCGAGGCATCCTGCTGCTGCTCGACTCGACCGAGACCGGTCCGATCAACTGCGGCACCGAGCACGAGCTCACCATGCGGCAACTGGCTGAGTTGATCGTGTCGCTCTCCGACAGCAACTCGGAAGTGACGTACATCACTCGGAGCTCGGATGACCCGGAGATGCGCCGCCCGGACCTGACCCTCGCCCGCGAACTGCTCGGATATGAGCCGACCGTGGCGCCCGAAGACGGCCTGCGACGCACGATCGAGCACTTCCGGGCGCGGCTAGGGTAACCGGCCGGCGACGCACGACAGCTGGCTGAGTGTCGCCTGAGGGCGGTAGTGGCTCGTCCTACGTACCCTGAGTTACATGTCAGCGACCTCGTCTGCCGGCGTTCCGCACCCGTACCTGCACCGCAGCGCCGGGCGTGCCTCCGTGCCCGGCCCCGACCGGGGCGCCTCCGGACGTGCCCGTCCGAGCGAGACGCGCTGGTACCCGTCACCCGATGAGGAGCTGCCCCGGCCGGGCGGCCCGGAGGGACCGCGGGGGCCCGGCGGACCGGGTGGGCCGGGTGGCGCCGCCGGGCCGGGCCGGCGCGGCCCACGGCCGCGCTGGGGTCGGATCGGCCTGGTCGCCGGGATCGCGGTGCTGGTGCTGGCGCTGCTCGGCGGCATCGGCGCCTGGCTGTACGCGCGCAACCTCGACGGCGACCTGGCCCGGACCGATCCGTTCGCGGAGATCACCGGTGGCCGGCCGGCCAAGACCGTCGACGGCGCGCTGAACATCCTGCTGGTCGGCAGCGACTCCCGGGACCCGGACGCGCCGGTCGACACGAAGAGCCAGTGGCGGGCCGACACGATCATCGTGATGCACATTCCGGCCGACCACCAGGAGGCGTACCTGGTCTCCATCCCTCGTGACCTCTACGTGCCGATCCCGCAGAGTGCCGGCGCGGACTGCGGCTCCGGCCAGCGCGCGAAGATCAATGCGGCGTTCGCGTTCGGCGGGCTGCCGCTCGCGGTCCGCACCGTGGAGTGCTTCACCGACGTCCGGATCGATCACGTGATGGCGATCGACTTCGCCGGCTTCAAGCAGGTCACCGACGCCCTCGGCGGAGTCGACCTGAAGGTGGAGCGGACCATCACCTCGATCCACAAGCCGTACCGGACGTTCACCAAGGGCACCAACCACATGGACGGCGCGGAGGCGCTGGACTGGATCCGCCAGCGCAAGCAGTTCCCGGACGGCGACTTCGCCCGGATGCGGCACCAGCAGGAGTTCCTCCGGGCGCTGCTGGACAAGGCGGCGAGCACGGGCACGCTGGCGAACCCGAAGAAGCTCAACGGCTTCCTCCAGTCGGTGACCGCGGCCGCCACCGTCGACGAGGGTTTCTCGGTGACGGACATGGCCCTGCAGTTCCGCAACCTGCGCGGCCAGAACCTCACCTTCGTGACCAGCCCGAACTCGGGCAGCCAGACGATCAACGGCGAGTCGGTGGTGGTCTCCGACCGGGAGAAGGCGCTGGCGATGTACCGGGCCATGTCGGCGGACACCATGGCGGACTGGGTCAAGGCCAACCAGCCCAAGGGCACCGAGGGCGGCTGACCCACGGGACGGCCGACGATGGGTACGACCCGTGGCGACCGGGCCGGCTGCCCGAAAGGCAGCCGCCCGTTCGGGTCATCAGGTGTCGACGATCGACCGACCTCAGCCAAATCGGCGTCCGGATTGACCCGGGATGAACTCGCCAAGTCGAATCGATGTACGTACAGTGGTGCCGCCCCCCTCCTGATCACGAGCTGGAGCACGCATGCCGGTTCAGGCCAGCCGTCGCCCTTCGTCTACCGGGTCCGCCGTCCCCAGCGGCCGGACCGCCTCGTCCATTCCGATGCAGCCGGGCCCCGCGGGCGGCGGCCCGGGTGGTCGCCCGCCCGGCGGCGGTGGCCGCTCCAGCGGCGGTGGCCGCTCCAGCGGCGGTGGCCGCTCGGGCGGCGGGCCGGCGAAGAAGCGCCCGAAGCGCAGGGACCCGCTCTGGGCCCGACTGACGGTGATCTTCGGTGCCGTGCTGATGCTCAGCAGCGGAGTGGGCATCGTCGGCAGCAAGGTGCTGATCAGCCAGGCGACCGGGGACATCGCCCAGCGGAACCTGCTCGGTGACGCCAGCAAGTCCGACGCCGAGGGCGGCGCGAGCCTGGACGGCCCGATCGACATGCTGCTGCTCGGCGTGGACGCGCGGGAGCGCTGGGCCGCGGACGACGTCCGGTCGGACAGCATCATCATCCTGCACATCCCGGCCTCACACGACCAGGCGTACCTGATCTCCATCCCCCGGGACACCGAGGCGCAGATCCCGGCGTTCCCGACGAGCGGGTTCGACGGTGGCACCGACAAGATCAACGCCGCTTTCCAGGCGGGCGCCCGCAACAGCGGCGGCTGGGAGGGTGGCGCCCAGCTGATGGCGCAGACGATCAAGCGGCTCACCGGAGTCAGCTTCGACGGTGCGGCGATCATCAACTTCGGTGGCTTCAAGAACGTCATCGACACCCTCGGCACCGTGAAGATCTGCGTGAGTCACGAGGTCAAGTCGAAGCACATGTCGTTCGTCGACGGCGAGCCGATGTGGAACGCCGACGCCAAGAAGACCGGCAAGCAGATGACCACGGTGGTGCACAAGAAGGGCTGCCAGCAGATGGAGGGCTGGGCCGCCCTGGACTACGCCCGGCAACGCTACGGGCTGCCCGGTGGCGACTACGACCGCCAGCAGAACCAGCAGCAGCTGATCAAGGCGATGGCCCGCAAGGCCACCGACGGCGGCATGCTGACCAACCCGGCGAAGCTCCAGCAGCTGACCAAGGCGGCCGGCAAGGCGTTGGTGCTGGACACCGGCGGTGTGCCGATCGAGAAGTTCATCTTCACCCTGCGCGGGATGGCCGCGAACGACCTGACCATGCTCAAGACCAACAACGGCACGTTCAACGGCAACGCCAACAAGCGCGAGGCGTTGAACGAGGAGACCATGGAGATGTTCCGGGCGATGAAGCAGGACAAGCTGGGCGAATTCGTCTTTGCCCACCCGGAGATGATCTCCAGCCGGAAGTGACGGGTCCTTCCGCAGGCGGCGGCCGACCGAAAGTCCCGGAAAGCCGGCGACCGTCCCGTCACCGCCCGTAGCCTGACGTGAGCAGGTTTCACGTATCGGCTGCGGGGAGGCGGTCACGTCTAGGTCGGGGCGGAACGAGGCGGACCGGGCCGACGAGGCCGGAGCCGCCCGTCGGCGCCGCGCCCGTGGGTCGCGGATCCTGCTCGGCATCGGCCTGGCCCTCGTCCTGCTGGCCGGGCTCGCCGTGGTCGGGCTCAAGACGCTCAGCCACCGGTACGACCGAGCGGTGGCCAAGGAGATCCTGCTCGACCTCGACGCCCGCACCGACCGGACCGATCTGCACGGGCCACTGAACTACCTGCTGGTCGGCTCCGACCGCCGGCCCGGCGGCAGCGGGCCGGACCAACGTTCGGACACCATCCTCATCGTGCACGTACCCGCCGGGCGCAGGGAGGCGTACCTGGTCTCCATCCCGCGTGACCTGCTGGTGGCCATCCCGCCGACGAACGGCTTCCCCGGCGGCCAGGACAAGATCAATGCGGCGTACGAGCACGGCGGAGGCGGGCAGGCCGGCACACGGTTGCTCTCCGCCACCCTGACCCGACTCACCGGGATCCGGTTCGACGGTGCCGCGCTGATCGACTTCTCCGGCTTCCGGAAGGTGATCGACCTGCTCGGTGGGGTACGGATGTGCGTGGACACCGAGGTCCGCTCGATCCACACCAACCGGGTCTTCCCCACCGGCTGTCAGCAGATGGACGGCGCGCAGGCGCTGGACTACGTACGGCAGCGCTACGACCTGCCCGGCGGCGACTACGACCGGCAGCACCACCAGCAGCAACTGCTCAAGGCGATGCTGGACCGGGCCGGCCAGGCGGACCTGCGCAGCAACCCGGTCAAGCTGGACCAGGTGCTCCGGGCGGTCGGCGGCTCGTTGACCGTCGACACCAACGGCGTACCCCTGGAGGACCTGCTCCTCGCGCTGCGCGCGCTGCCGGCCGACGGGTTGCGGGGTGTCCAGGTGCCCTCGTCTCCGCAGACCATCGGCGAGGTCTCGTACGTGATGCTGGACAACGGCGGCAGCGGGCTCTTCGAGGCCGTACGCGGCACCAGGGTGCCGGCCTGGACTCAGGCCAACCCACGGTGGGTGACCCGGTTGTGATGGTGCCGACGGCCGGGTCGATGCCGATCCGGCCGACGAGGATCTAGTGTTGGTACCTGTGTTCGGACCCCAGGTTCCCACCGTGCCCGTGACCGAGATCGCCGACGACACCTACCTGCTCGATGTGCGGGAAGACGACGAGTGGGCGGCCGGCCACGCTCCCGGCGCCCACCACCTGCCGATGATGGAGCTGCCGGCGCGGCTGGCCGAGGTGCCGACCGACCGGGACGTGGCGGTCATCTGCCGCTCCGGCGGGCGCTCCGCCCAGGTCGTCGCCTACCTGGTCAACAACGGCTGGGAGCAGGTGCGCAACGCCGACGGCGGGATGCGCCAGTGGGCCGCCGTCGGCCGCCCGGTGGTCGACGCCAACGGGCAGCCCGGCCAGGTCATCTGAAGGGGGCCGGGATGGGCGGGCCTCTGGTCTTCGCGCACCGCGGCGCCTCATACGACCTTCCGGAACACACCCTCGCCGCCTACCTGCGTGCCCTCGACGAGGGCGCCGACGGTCTGGAGTGCGACGTCCGGCTGACCCGGGACGGGCATCTGGTCTGCGTGCACGACCGCCGACTGGACCGCACCAGCAACGGTCGCGGCCTGGTCAGCGCGCGTACGCTCGCCGAGCTGGATGCGCTGGACTTCGGCTCGTGGCATCCCGGCGGCACGCCGAGCGGTGACGTGCCGCCCGACGAGTCGCACACCCGGCTGCTGACCCTGGCCCGGCTGCTGGACGCGGTGCTGGCCGCCGGCCGTCCGGTCCGGCTGCTGGTGGAGACGAAGCACCCGTCCCGTTACGGCTCGAACGTGGAGCGGCGGCTGGTCGCCCTGCTGCGCCGGTACGGGCTGACCGACCCGGCGCCGGACGACCCGGTCCAGGTCACCGTCATGTCGTTCTCCCCGCTGGCGGTCAGGCGGGTCCACGAGCTGGCACCGACGCTGCCCACGGTGCTGTTGCTGGAGGTGCTGCCGCGCTGGCTCCGCCTGGGGCGGCTGCCGTTCGGCACGCGCATCGCCGGGCCGGGTATCGGCCTGGTCCGGGCTCGCCCGCAACTGCTGCCCGCGCTGCGTGCGGCCGGCAACGAGGTGTACGTCTGGACGGTCAACGACCCGGCGGACCTGGAGCTGGTCCTGGCCGCCGGGGTGGACGGGATCATCACCGACCGGCCCGCGCACGCCCTGGCCCGGCTGGACCGCTGACCGGCGCCCACCCGGCAGGGGTGCCGAAATCCGGGTCGGCGGGGCACACTCGGCACATGCCGGAGCGTATCGACTTCCCCGCTCTCATCGCCGGCCACACCGTCGTGATCGAGATGATCAACTCTGGCGATGCCGGCCTGCCGGTCCTCACCCAGCTGCTACGGGTGGCCCAACCCGCGCTCGGCGCGGCCGGCATGGCGTTCGCCGAGTTCGGCCCGACCGGTGGTCGGGTGATCGCCGCGACGGGGGCGGCGGAGTGGATCCTCGGCCGCCCGCTGGCGGCCGACGACCCGGACACTGTCTGCCTGCTCTCCGGCCCCCGGGTCCGCCAGACCCGGGTCGCCCACCTCAGCGGCAAGCTCGCCGACGAGCTGGCCGGCTGCGGCCTGCGCCGGATGGTGGTGTCCCGGGCCGAGATCGGCGGTCACACCGTCGGCAGCCTGCACGCGCTCTACCCGGGCGACGAGGAGCCGAGCGCCGAGCAGCAGGGGGTCGTCGCCTACCTCGCCTCCTGCATCGCGCACATGTACGGCGACCAGACCGGGCTGCCCGTGCACGGCGACGGGCCGGTGGTGGCCGCGCTCGCCGACGGGCTGGCCGTGGTCGACCGGGACGGGCACGTCCGACTCTGGAACCCGGCCGCCGCCCAGGTCACCGGCCGGACGGCCGAGCAGGCTCTGAGCCGCCCGCTGCCGTTCCCGCTGCCGCCGTCCGGCCAGGTCCGCGACCACCGTCTGCCGGACGGGCGCTGGCTGCGGATCACCTCCGGCGAGCTGCCCGGCCCGGGCACGCTGCGGGTGGTCACCTTCCGCGACATCACCGACCAACAGCGTCGGGACCATGACCGCGAGCTGTTCGTCGCGGTGACCAGCCACGAGCTGCGCACCCCGGTCACCGTGATCAAGGGGTACGCGGACACCCTCACCGACCACTGGGATTCGCTGATCGAGTCGGACCGGCGGCAGGCCGCCCGGGTGATCGGGCAGCGCGCCAACGAGCTGGCCCGGCTGGTCGACCGGCTGCTCTCCTCGGCCGCCGAGGCGGGGCCGGGGGATGACCCGCCCACCCCGTTCGACCTCGGCGAGGCGCTGCGCTCCGCGGTCGTCGACCTGCCGGCGGAGCTGCGCCGCCGACTGGTGCTCCGCCTCCCGGCGGACCTGCCCAAGGCACTCGGCCACCGGCCCAGCCTGGTCACCGTGCTGACCGAGCTGACGACCAACGCCGGCAAGTATTCGGCGCCGCACGCGCCGATCGAGATCACCGCCGCGGTCGACGGTCAGCTGGTGGCCTTCCGGGTCAGCGACCGGGGCATCGGCATCCGCCCGGAGCACGTGGAGCGGGCGTTCGACCGGTTCTGGCAGGGCGAGTCCGGCGACCGGCGCGGCTACCCGGGCGCGGGGCTCGGCCTCTATCTCGTCCGCCGGATCGTTGAACAGCAGAATGGATGGGTATCCCTACGTCCGAGGGCCGGCGGCGGTACGGTCGCAGAGGTGCGGCTGCCGCGTGGTTGACCGGCGGTGGCGCGACGTGGAGGCGACGGTGGCAGCGAAGGAACGGGCATGGTGCGTGGTGGTCCCACACCATCCCACCGGAGCGCGGCTGGCCCGGCACCGGCTTGCCGACGACCTGGCGGAGGTCGTACCCCCGACGCTCCTCGCGGACCTGATCGCGGTGCTCGCCGAGCTGGTGGGCAACGCGGTGCGGCACGCCCGACCGCTGCCCGGCGGCGTGGTCCGGGTGGCCTGGCGGTTGCGGCCCTCGGTCGACGGGCCGCGGATCCAGCTGCGGGTGACCGATGGCGGCGCGGGCACCAGGCCACGGATCCGGACGGCCAACCCCGACGCGGCGGATGGCCGGGGCCTGCACATCGTGGCCGGTCTGGCCACCCGGTGGGGCGTCGAGCGGGACGGTCTGGGCCAGCGCGTCTGGGCGGAGTTCGATCCGGCCCCGGCACCCCGGCCCGACCTGGTGCCGGCGGGCTGACTGACCGCCGGTGGCGGGTCCCGCCCACGACGAGCCGGTCGGGCCTCTAGGCTGTGACGCCGTGAGCAAGCGTCGAAAGAGCCAGCGCGCCGCCGCGGACACCGCCCCCCGTCGGGACAAGGTGCGGGACATCTTCGTGCCCCGACCGTTCGAGGGGCTGGTCGACGAGCCCGAGTGGATCGCGCTGCGCGAGCTGGTGCCCGCCGCATCCGCGCCGCTGCGGCTGTCGCCCGCCCTTGTCGAAGAGTTCGGGGACCGGCCGGTCACGCTGGCCACGGTGCTGCCGATGGCCGCCCCGGCGATCACCAAGCCGGACGGCCGGGTGCTCATCGGTCTGCAACGTCACCAGCAGTCCGGTGACGTCTCCCGGGATCTGGCCGAGGCGCTGCTGTGCGCGTTGCGGACCGAGCCGGGCGGCCAGGTGGCCGTGCCGCCGCTGCCCGGGCCAGGCCCCCGACTGCAGGACGTCCTGGTGGACGGCCCACTGGAGATCACCATGCACGACGGGTTCGAGTTCTGGCTCGACCCGGGCGCCACGGACGACCCGACCGTGCAGGCGTCGCTGGAGCGGGCGAACGCGGCCATCTACCCGACGGTGCGGCTGACCGCGGCGAAGGCCGCGTACTGGTGCCAGGTCCCGGAGAAGGCGCACGTGCGCTGGGTGCTTCCGGACGAGGAGGACGCCGCCCTCGACGCGCTGGCCCGGCTCGGCGCGGCTGGCACGCTGCCGCTGCGCGAGCAGACCCGGTTCGCCGGCATGTTCCGCGCGCACGGTCGGCTGGTGCCGGTCTGGGACCTGCCGGAGGAGACTCCGGCGACCGACTGGGAGGACCCGGTGGCGCAGTTCGCCAAGCGGTACGCCGAGGCCCTCGCCTCCACCGACCCGCTGGATGCCCCCGGCCGCCGGGCCCGCCAGGGGCTGCTCGGTCGCCAGCTCACCCTCCGCTGACGTTAGGAAGGGCCCCTTGTTATGCACTAGGCGTTAACAAGGGGCCCTTCCTTCAACGGGTCGCGGGTGATTGGGCAGGACATGCAGCGCGGCCCACCCCGCCCGGAGCCCAGCTCCGAGCCGGCGATCGGGATCACCTCGATGCCGGCCCGCTCCAACTGGGCGTTGGTTTCGGTGTTGCGCTCGTAGCCGACGCAGAGCCGGGGTGCCAGGGCGAGCGTGTTGTTGCCGTCGTCCCACTGCTCGCGTTCCGCGGTGACCGGGTCGAGCCCGGTGTCGATGACCCGGAGCTGGTCGAGGTCCATCGCGTCGGCGGCGGCCCGCAGGAAGGGCGCGGGGCCGTCCACCCGTGGGTCCTCGCCGTCCGCGCCGGCGATCACGGTGTACGCGGAGAGCGTGCTGGCGACGTTGGGATACATCAGCACGGCGTCCACGTCGACCATCGTGCAGACGGTGTCCAGGTGCATGGTGGCGCGCTCCTGGGCGATCGGCACCACCAGGATGGTGTGGGCCAGCCCGGCGGCGAAGACCTGCCGGCCGAGCCGTTCGGCACCGGCCGGGGTCGTCCGCTCACCCACCCCGACCGCCAGCACCCCGGGTGCGAGCAGCAGCACGTCCCCGCCCTCCAGGTGCTCCAGGTGCGGGCGGTAGACGAACTCGGTGCCGGCGAAGCGCGGGTGGTGGCGGTAGATGGCGTCGGTGAGGGTGGTCTCCCGGCGGCGGGCCGGCATGGCCAGGCTGGTGACTCCGACCCGGTCGCCGATCCACAGCGACGAGTCCCGGGTGAAGAGCAGGTTGGGCAGCGGGTCGATGACGAAGTCGTGCCGGTCCATCAGGGTGTAGACCAGGCCGCCCGGCCGTTCCGAGCTGATCCGCAGTTCCTCGTGGGCCAGCCCGGCGGTGAGCACGTCGGCCAGCGCGACCGGGTCCAGGTAGGAGAGGTGGTCGGCGACCCGGGCGCGCAGGGTGTCGCCGAGCCGGCGCGAGCGGAGCACCTGCTCGGTGAGTTCGGCCCGGGCGTCCGCGACGGCCAACGTCTCGGCCAGCAGCGTGGCCAGGTAGAGCACCTCGACGCCGCGCTCGCGCAGCGCGGCGGCGAACGCGTCGTGCTCCTCCTGGGCCCGACCGACCCAGGGGATCGCGTCGAACAGGAGTGAGTCGTTGTTGCGGGGGGTGAGCCGGGCCAGTTCCGGGCCGGGCCGGTGCAGCAGTACGGTGCCGAGCCGGCCGACTTCGCTGTCGACGTAGTGGGTCACCCCCGCAGCGTAGGGCAGGGTTTGGCGGCATCCGAGAAAAGAACTGTGGATGAATATGGCATTCATCCACAGTCACTCCGGCGTTCCGGCTTGCCCAACACGGGGAGTGTCAACGTAGGGTAGTGGGGACATAACTTCGAGGGACCTTTTGCCGGAGGTCGCGATGACTGTCTTTCCCGCACGACGAGCCGTACCAACCGCCCGGGCACTGCCGCCCGTCGCGGTGCCCCATCCCCGCGTCGAGGCGCCGGGGGTTCTCGCACCGGTCCGTCCGACACCGCTCGAATGGGCCCGCCGTCGTCGGGCCGAGCGGGGCGCCCGGAGGCTGGAGGCGGCCGGAGCACGGGCCCTGGGCCAGCTCGACCATCTCGGGCCGGCCTGGCACGTCATCGAGTGGCCCCGCACCGATGTGGCCGACGTCCTGCTCGACCGTGGTCAGGACGAGCGCGCCGGGTTCCTCGCCATCGGGCCGAGCGGCCTGTTCGCGGTGACCATCGCCGACCACGGCCGGGCCCGTGTGCTCGTCGCGGGGGACGTCGTGCAGATCAACGGCAAGCGCCCGCCGTACGTGGCGGAGGCCCGCCGGGATGCCAAGCGGGCCAGCAAGGCCCTCTCCACCGCGGTGCGGCTGACCGTGCCGGTGACGCCGGTGCTGACCTTCGTCGGCTCCGGCGTGATCAGCGTCTACGGCCTGCCGAAAGACTGTCTGATGGCCACCCACCGGGAGCTTGACCGGCTCCTCGTGGCCGGCGGCAGCCGGATCAGCCCCGCCACGGCCGAGAAGCTGTCCCGGGTCGCGCAGCACCCGGGCACCTGGCTGAACGGCACGTACCGTCACACCGCCGACTACCGGTGGTATGACGAGGGCCGAACGGCCGCTGACAAGCCGGCCAACCGCCGGTAACGTCACCGGCGACGCCACGCGGCTCCGGTCCCCGTCCACCCCACCGGCTCTCGCGCCGTCACCGGCCGCCCCGGCTCAGGCAGTGCGGCCGGTGGCCCGGTGCGCTCGGTGGTTCCGTCGGCGACCCGCTAGCGTGGACAGTCCGTCGGTGTACATAGGAGGCTCGGTGGCCCACGTCGAACTCTCGCTCTCGGAAGTGTTCGTGCCGGCGGCGCGGGCCTCGACAGAGCCGGAGTCCGACAACTTCGGCCAGTGGTCCTCGACGGTCGGCCGGGCCGACGAGCCGTGCCTGCTGATCGACGCCGAAACCCGGGTGATCGCGATCTCCGCGGCCGGCTGCGAGCTGCTCTGCCTGGGCGAGCCGGACGGCCTGATCGGGCGGCCGCTGCTCGACGGCGGCTTGCGCCTACTGGACTTCACCGCCAACCGCGGCGAGCTGACCGAGGCCGAGATCGACAAGATTCCGCCCCTGCTGGCGCTCTCGTCCGGCCGGCTCGCCCGCGGTCTGCTCCGGGTGCAGGCGGCCTCGGCGAACAGCTCCGACGCGACAGTCGACGCGATCTCCACCCCGGTGCTCGCCCACGGTGCCGTGGCCGGCTCGCTCACCTTCTTCTCCGAGGTCTGACCTGCGACGGAGTGTGTCGTTCGCCGCACGCGGCGATGCTGGGGTGGGTCCGCACCGAGGCCGTAAGGTGCCCTCATGCTCGATATCGCTCTGCTGCCGGGGGAGTACGCCGTGTGCCGGTTGGCCGCCGGCTCCACCCTGCCGGACGCGTTGTCGAGCGGGCTGGGTCGCACCGACGTGGTCACCGTGAGCTGGACGGCCGACGGGATCTCGGTGATCTGCCCGACCGAGCGGGCCCCCGCACAGGCCGTGGTGGAGACCGTCTGGCGCTGCCTGCGTGTCGCCGGCCCGGTGGACGTGGCCGGCACCGACACCCTGGCCGCGCTTGTCGACCCGCTCGCCGAGGCCCGGGTCAGCGTGGTCACGTTCTCCACCTTCGATACCGACTACCTGCTGGTGCCGGCCGTGCGGTTGACGGAGGGCACGGCCGCCCTGGAGCGTGCCGGGCACCGCGTCCTCGGCTGAGCTTCACCCGTCCGGCCGCTCCCCCTACGATGGGCTCGGCCACCCCGGCCACGACGAATTCTCCGATGTCCCGAGGATCGGCCAGTGCCGTTCACCCCGTTTTGCCGCGTGTCCACCCCATCGCGGGCGACCACCCACGCCCCACCGGCGACCCACGATCCGGTGGCGACCCGCGCGCTACCCACGACCCGGGTCCTGCGGGCGGCGCTGGCGCTGATCGCCTTCGGAGTGCTGACAGGCTGCGGCGCCCCGCCCGAGCTGCGGGAGCCGCCCAGCACGCCGCCCGGCACCGGCGCCCCGACGGCACCCGGCCCGACCGGCGCCCCGAGCACCGCGCCCGCCACCCCGCCGGTCGGCACCGCGACCGCCACCCCGGACGCGGGACTGGTCGCGACGCTTTGCCAGAACGGGCCAACCGGGCAGCGGATCGTGCAGCTGCTGCGCGGCCGGGGCGGCGTGCTCCCGGACAACGTCCGGGTCCGGGTCCGCACCGGGCCGCTCTGCGCCGCCGACTGGCAGTACACCGTGCTGGAGGTGACCGGGCACGAGGAACTCCAGGTCGTCACCCGCGGTCGGGTCGCCGCGCCGGAGCTGGTCACCGCCGGCACCGACGTGTGCACCATCGAGGTACGCGCCACCGGTCCGGTGGGGATCCGGACGCTCGCCTGCGACGCCGGGCCGGTCCTCGGACCGGGTGCGTAGGCTGGTCCGCATGCCAGGAACACCGCCGACGCGCTTCGTCTACCTGGGCCCGGAGGGCACCTTCGCCGAACAGGCGCTGCGCACCGTCCCCGCCGCCGAACGCGGCAACCGTACGCCCGCCCGCAGCGTGGGTGAGGCGCTGGACAGCGTTCGGGCCGGGGACGCCGACGCCGCGCTGGTGCCGCTGGAGAACTCGATCGGCGGCGCGGTCGGTGTCACCCTCGACGAGATGGCCGAGGGCGAGCCACTGGTGATCACCCGGGAGGTGGTCCTGCCGGTGGAGTTCGTGCTCGGTGCCCGCCCGGGCACCTCGATGACCTCGGTCCGCACCGTGGCGGCCCACCCGCAGGCGTCCACCCAGTGCCGGGGCTGGCTGCGCGACCACCTGCCCGACGCGGTGGTGGTCGACGTGCTCTCCAACGGCGCCGCCGCCGGCGGCGCCGGGGCGGGCGAGTACGACGCCGCGATCTGCGCGCCGATCGGTGCGGCCCGGCACCGCCTCGCGGTGCTCGCCGACAAGATCGCCGACCATCCGGACGCGGTGACCCGGTTCGCGCTCGTCTCCCGCCCCGGGCCGCCCCCGCCGCCGACCGGCGACGACCTCACCTCGCTCGCGGTCTACATCGCCCACGACCGGGTCGGCGCACTGCTGTCGGTGCTGATGGAGCTGGCCGTCCGGGGGGTCAACATGATCCGGATCGAGTCCCGCCCGACCGGCGAGGCGCTGGGCCGGTACGTCTTCTTCCTGGACTGCACGGGGCACGTGGCCGACGCACGGCTGGGCGAGGCGTTGCAGGGCCTGCGCCGGGTCTGCGCCGACGTCCGCTTCCTGGGCTCGTACCCCCGTCACCGGTGGGCCGAGACGGCGGGCGAGCGGCCGGTGCCGGCGCCGGCCGGCCTCTCCGACGCCGACTACGCGGACGCGGCGGCCTGGCTGGCCCGGTTGCGCAGCGGCGAACTGAGCTGAACGCGGGTGCCGGCGCGCCCTGGACCGGGAGCGCCGGCACCGGCGTGATCAGCTCAGCAGACCGCCGAGCAGGCCGCCCTCCTGCTGCTGCGCGCCACTGCCCATGATCGGCGGCTCCTCGGAGGGCTGCACCACAACGAAGCCCTGGCCGGCGAAGCTCATCGTGAAGGACTCGCCGGTGCGTCGCCCGAGGAGCGTGCCGAGGCCGAGCTGCTCGGCCCGGTGGTAGCCGGTCTGGAGGTTGGCCGACCAGCAGACCGCGGCCTGCGGGTCGACGTACGTCGGGGCGTCCACGTTCAACACCACCGGAGTGCCCCTGGTCGTGATGGCGATCCGGCCGTACCCACTGAACACGCAGTTGAACAGGCCGGAAGAGGAGGCCATCCCGGCGCCGCCGACCATCTTGATGTCGTACTGGAGGGTGGAGTCGAAGGCGAGCACACTGGAGCCGTTGATGGAGAGCGCATCGCCCGGCTCAAGGTCGATGATGTGCACGTCCTTGGCCAGCTCGGCGAGGAAGACGTCACCCTGACCGGAGACCTTCATCAGCGGGACGCCCTCGCCGGTGAGCTTCTGCTTGAGGAACTTGCCGAGCCCGCCCGAGCCCAGCGCCTGGAACTGCACCTGCCCCTGGTAGGCGACCATCGACCCGACCCGGGCCATCGCCTCGCCGTTGAGCTCGATCTTCAACATCTTGGAGTTCTGCAGCCGCATGCCGGGCTGTGCGGACTCCTTCTCCAGATTCTCCGTGGAGAACAGCTCGCTGCGCATGAAAGGTGCCTCCTGAAAAGGTCGCGGTCGCTGCACCGACGGTAGGCGACCAGGGCAACCACGGGCCATCGGCCGAGCGGCGCGGCGGATCGGTCAGGCGGCGATCGGTCGCGCTCAGCCCCAGCCCAGCGCGTGCAGCCGCGCGTCGTCGATGCCGAAGTGGTGGGCGATCTCGTGCACCACGGTCACCGCCACCTCGTCGACGACGTCCTCGTCGTTGTCGCAGATCCGCAGGATCGGGCGGCGGTAGATGAAGATCCGGTCCGGCAGCACACCCGAGTAGTCCCAGCCCCGGTCGGTGAGCGCGTGCCCCTCGTAGAGGCCCAGCAGGTCGGGCTCGCCCGGGGGCGGGTCGTCCTCGACCAGGATCACCACGTTGCTCATCAGGCCGAGCAGTTCCTCGGGCACCTCGTCGAGGGCGTCGCCGACCAGCTCCTCGAAGCGTTCGCGAGTCATCTCCACCGGCACCCCACCCATTCTGCCCGACCTCGTGCCAACCGACGGGTCACGATCAGCGGCGCTGGGCCGGGATCCGCGCGTTCACGGAGAGAGCGGCCGCCCGACTGCGGGCGGAGACCCTGTCCGTGAACGTGCGGCGTACGGGTCGACCGGCTCAGGAGGCCAGGCGGGCGGTGAGGGTGATCTCGGCGCCCGGCGAGAGCAGGCGGGAGATCGGGCAGTTGGCCTTGGCGGTCTCGGCGAGCTTCTGGAACTCCGCGTCGTCGATGCCCGGCACCTGGCCGACGGTCTCCAGCTCGATCCGGGTCACGGTCATCCCGGCGTCGGTCTTGTCCAGGTGGACCTTGGCGGTGGTGTCGACCGAGGTGGGCGTCGAGCCGGCGTCGGCGAGGGCCTTCGAGAACGCCATCGAGAAGCAGCCGGAGTGCGCGGCGGCGATCAGCTCCTCGGGATTGGTGCCCTCGCCCTCCTCGAAGCGTGACTTGAAGGAGTAGGTGCCCGACAGGCCGCCCTTACCGGTGCGGACGGTGCCCGAACCCTCGGTGAGATTGCCCTGCCATTGTGCGGAAGCGGTACGGATAGGCATGACCAGAACGCTAGCGGATAGGCGACCACCGGGCGACCGACCGGCACGGACGCCGGCCCTGCGATTCCCGTCACCACCCGTCGGCTGTGCCATGATTCGACGCAGGCCCGTGACCGGCGGAAGGATGGCCGATGTCCGAGGAGCTGCCGATCCCCCGGCAAGGCGAGCGGTCCGACGGCCCCGCCGTGGTCGAGTGGGGTGCCGACGATCCGACGCGGCGGCGCGCGTTGGGCCGAACCCTGGCCGGTTTCGCCCGGGACCCCCGGCTGCCTCTGCTGCTCGCGGGGCTCGGCGCGGTGGCCGGGGTCGCCTCGCTGGTCGGGGAGTGGCTGGTGATGACCATGCCGAACGGCGGCCCGGAGGGGAACACCACGATCGAGGTGCCCGTCGGGGTTTCCGAGGTCGGCGGCCTGGGAGTCGGTTACCTGGTCGGGCTGCTCGGCCTGTTCTGCACCGTCGCGCTGGCGCTGCGGGGCACGGCGACTGTCCGGCCGAACGCCCGGTTGGCCGGGCTCACCCTCGCCGGCGCCCTGCTGGCGCTGCTGGCCGTCGCAACGGGCACGCTCGACGACCCCAGTGAGCGCAGCCTCTACTACTCACCGCAGGACGGTTTCGGGGTCGAGTACGGTCGCGGCCTGGTGATGGCGTTCATCGCGTGCGTGCTGCTCGGTCTCGCGCTGCGGCTGCCAGCGGCCACTGCGATCGGCGCACCGGCGGGGCCTGCGGAGGACGACCGGGCCGGGGACGGTGCGGCGGGACGAGGCTGGCGCCGCCGTCGGGACCGCGGCCCGATCGACGAGGACGGCCCGCCCCCGCCGGCCGACCTGACGGTCACCTCGGCCGCTCCGTTCGCCCGCCCCGAACCCCCGGCCTGAGCCGCGTCAGGGGCGCGGTCCGACGCTCTGCCCGCACCGTCTGACCTGCGATTCGTGGACACCGGCGGTGCGCCGTGCGTTGGCGCCCGATTCGCCTGGAAGCCATGGTTGCGACCTGTTCCGCGAGGTACGGTTGCTGCCCGCCGTAACGCCGGGTCTCGGCACCAGTACCGCACGGCAGGCTGCGACGGCGGCGGGCGAAGGAGGCACGATGACCCGCCCGGGACTGCCCAAGCTGATCGCGACCGACCTTGACGGGACGCTGGTTCGCAGCGACGACACCGTCTCCGCGTACACCCATGGGGTGCTCGACCGGGTGCGGGCCGCCGGCATTCCGGTGGTCGGCGCGACCGGGCGCGGACCGCGGCTGACCGAGCTGAGCCGCAACGACATCCGGGCCGCCGACTTTCTGGTGATGGCTGGCGGCGGGTGGGTGGTCGACCAGAGCGACCCGACCGGCCCGGTGGTGCTCCGCGAGGAGCGACTGGCCGGCGAGGTGCTGGCCCGGCTGCTCGCCGACCTGGAGGCCGAGGTCGGCCCGTTGACCGTCATGGTCGAGGCCTCCGACGAGCACGACGCCCCTCTCTGGGGCGACTATCACGCGAGCTGGCCCTACCAGGACAGGTTCGAGGCGCGTACCCGTGCGGAGTGCCTCTCCTGCGACGTGATCAAGGCCTTCGCCCGGACCGCCGACCACCACGTGGACGAGTTGCTGGCCGTGGCCCGCCGGATCGTCCCGCCGCAGGTCGCCACGCTCACCCAGGCCGGGCTCGGGTTCATCGAGATCTGCCCGCCCGGGGTGGACAAGGCGACGGGGCTGACCGTGGTCGCGCAGACGCTCGGGGTCGACCCCGCCGACGTGCTGGTCTTCGGTGACATGCCCAACGACCTGCCGATGTTCGAATGGGCCGGCTGGTCCCGGGTGGCGGTGGCCAACGCGCACCCCGCCGTCCGTGCCGCCGCCGACGAGGTGACCCTCCGCAACGACGACGACGGGGTGGCGGTGTATCTGGACCGGCTACTGTCCCGGTGATGGGAGAGACGCCCCGACTGATCGCCACCGACATCGACGGCACGCTGATCCGCGACGACCACACCGTCAGCCCGCACACCGCCGACGTGCTCGCCCGGATCTCCGCGCGGGGCACGCCGGTCGTGCTGGTCACCGGCCGTCCCGTCCGCTGGCTGAAGATGGTGTACGACCAGCTGGCCGAGCCGCTGCCTGCGGTCTGCGCCAACGGCGCCGTGGTCTACGACCCGTTCGAGGACGAGGTGCTGCGGGCGGACCCGCTCGCGCCGCAGCACCTGGCCGAGGTGGCCCGACGGCTGCGCGCCGAGGTGCCCGGGATCAGCTTCGCGGTGGAGATCCTCGACAGCCGGCAGATGCGGCACGAGGCGGACTACCCGCTGCGCTGGGACACCGACCCGGAAATGATCCGCCCGGTCGAAACGCCGGAGGAGCTGCTCTCGGCCCCGGCGGTGAAGCTGCTCGCCCGCGCCGGCGAGCAGGACCCGGACGCGTTCGTCGCGCTGGTCGCCGCGGCGGTGGCCGGGCTGGCCGAGGCGACGCACTCGTCGTCCTCGGGGCTGGTGGAGATCTCCGCGGCCGGGGTGACCAAGGCTGCGGGGCTGGACTGGTACTGCGACCGGCTCGGGGTGCGTGCGGCGGATGTGCTGGCCTTCGGCGACATGCCCAACGACGTGCCGATGCTGAGCTGGGCCGGGAGGGGCGTGGCGGTGGCCAACGCACACCGCGCCGTCCTGGCGGTCGCCGACGAGGTGACCGCGGCGAACTCCGAGGACGGCGTGGCGGCGTACCTGGAGAAGATCTTCGGGTTGGACTGAGCCGGCCGGGTCAGAGGTACTGGCCGGTGTTGTGCCCCTCGCCACCGCTCGGCTGGCCGATGCCCGGCATCCCCGGCACCATCCCGCCGGGACCGCTGGGCAGCGCCTGCCGGCCGGAGCGCATCTGCTCCAGCTGCACCCGGGCGGCCATCTGTTGAGCGACCAGGGCCGCCTGGATGCCGTGGAACAGACCCTCCAGCCAGCCGACGAGCTGGGCGTGCGCGATCCGCAGTTCGCTCTCGCTCGGGGCCTTGTCCTCGGTGAACGGCAGCGAGATCCGCTCCAACTCGTCGCGCAGCTCGGGGGCGAGGCCCTCCTTCAGCTCGACGATGGACCGCTCGTGGATCTCACGCATCCGGCTGCGGCTGGCGTCGTCGAGCGGGGCCGCCTTGACCTCCTCCAGCAACTGCTTGATCATGCTGCCGATCCGCATGACCTTGGCCGGCTGCTCGACCAGGCGGGTCGGGTCCTCGCCCTGCCCCTCCTCGGTCTGCACCGTGCCGATCGGCCGACCGTCCGGGCCGACCACCACCACGGTGCCGGAGTGGCCGGAATCGTCGCGGTCGGTCTCGTCGTCTTGTGCGTCGGAGTGCGCTTCGGTCATGGGGTCCATCTTTACCCAGCGGGCGCAACCCATGCCCCCCGGGACCGACTCCCGGGGCCGAACCACCCGGGCGGGGCGCGCTACCGTCGCGCCATGCCTGCCGACCCGCGCGCCGTGCTGACCCGGCCCGCTCCGGAGCCCGACCGGACCGTGGCGTACGGCGACCACCCCGACCAGGTGGCCGACCTGCGGCAACCGGCCGGCGCCGGCCCGGCACGACCACTGGTCGTCGTGGTGCACGGTGGCTTCTGGCGGGCCGAGTACGACCGGCGGCACACCGGGCCGCTGGCCGCCGCGCTCGCCTCGGCCGGCCACCCGGTGGCGCAACTGGAGTACCGGCGCACCGGGCAGCCGGGCGGCGGCTGGCCGGGGACCATGACCGACGTGCTGACCGGGGTCGCCGAACTGCCCGGGCTGGCCGCCGAGGCGCTGCCCGGCCAGGTGTCCCGGGCCGCCCCGATCCTGATCGGCCACTCCGCCGGTGGCCACCTGGCGCTGTACGTGGCGGCCACCGCGCCCGCGACGGTGGGCGGCGTGCTCGCCCTGGCCCCGGTGGCCGACCTGGTTGAGGCGTACCGGCAGGACCTGGACTCGGGCGCGGTGGCGGCGCTGCTCGGCGGCGGCCCGGCGCAGGTCCCGGACCGGTACGCGGCGACTGATCCACGGTCATTGGTGCCGACTCAGACACGCACAGTAGTCATGCATGGTTCGGCCGACCAGCAGGTGCCGGTGACGATGAGCCGGGAGTTCGTGGCGGCGGCGCGTGCCGCGGGATCCGACATCTCCCTTGTCGAACTGCCCGGATGCGAGCATTTCGGGCTGATCGACCCGGAGTCCCCGGCCTGGCCCCGGGTCCTGGTTATGTTGCGGTCCCTGCACGATGATCACTAGCCATTGACGCAGCGTCGCGGAGCAGGTAGAACGCCGGAGGGGCGGTGTTCTGCCCTGCAACGCTTCTGGGAAGGAACTCGGTGTCGCAGATGAATCGCAGGCGGGCGCTCCAGCTGTTGGCCGCGCTCGGTACCACCGGATTCGCCGCCGCGTGCGGCTCCGACACCGACGACCCGTCGACCGCCAGCCGGGGCCCGATCAAGATCGGTCTGATCACGCCGGAGGCCGGCGGTTTCAAGAGCATCGGTGAGGACATCACCAACGGCTTCCAGCTCTTCCTCGACCTGCACGACCAGCGGCTGGGCGGGCACCCGGTGGAGCTGCTGACCGCCGACGAGGGCGACACCGCCAAGACCGGCAAGGCCGCCGTCGAGGACCTGCTCAAGAAGGGCGTGCTGGCGCTCACCGGTGTGGTCAACTCGGCGGTGATGGTCGGCATCCGGGACACCGTCGAGCAGGCCCGGGTCCCGCTGATCGGCTCCAACGCCTCGCCGAGCAGCCTGCAGAGTGTCTTCTACATCTGGCGGACGTCCTACGTGCTGGACGAGGCCGGCCGGGCGCTCGGCCGCTACCTGCGCGACCAGCTGCCGTCGAACGGCCGCATCGCGATGATCATGCCGGAGAACGTCGGCAGCCCGGACGTGGTGCGGGGCTTCCGGCAGGAGTTCGGCGCCAGCGACCCGCGGATCGCCGACCCGGTGACCAACACCAACCCCACCCCGAACCCCGGGAAGAACACGTACGGCGCGGACATCCGCAAGGCGCTGACCAAGAAGCCGACCGCGGTCGTCTGCTTCTACGCCGGCGCGGCGGCGGTGGAGTTCATCAAGCAGCTGCGTGACCAGTTCTCCGGGCCGGTGTACGCACCCGGCTTCCTCACCGAGGGCAGCGTGCTGGAGAGCATGGACAGGGACGCGCTCGGCATCCAGACCGCCCTGAACTACTCGGCCGACCTGAACAACACGTCCAACCGGGTCTTCGCCTCGGCCTACCGCAAGAAGTACCAGGTCACGCCGACCACCTACGCGATGGCCTCGTACGACGCGGCGCAGGTGCTCGACCAGGCGATCCAGCTGACCGGCGGGTCACCCACCCCCCAGCAGGTCAACCTGGCGCTGGGCAAGATCGGCCAGATCGACAGCCCGCGCGGCATCTGGCAGTTCAACCAGCCGCGCACCCCGCAGCAGAAGTGGTACCTGCGGGAGGTGCAGCGCGACGGTCAGGTCATGTCGAACGTGCTGATCAACGAGCTGGCCACGCTGGGCTGACCGCCCACCACGAGCACGGTCCCGGGCCGGCCTCCCCAACGGGAGGCCGGCCCGGACGTACGCGGCGGTGTTCCGGTCAGTGCCGGAGTTCCCCGATGCAGCACTTCACGCTGCCGCCGCCCTTCTTCAGCTCGGCCAGATCGACCGGGACCGGGGTGTAGCCGGCGGCCTTGAGCTTGCCGGCCAGCCGGGTGGCCTCGCTGCTGAGCACCACGTTCGCGCCGTCGCTGACCAGGTTGATCCCGAAGGCCATCGCGTCCTCGTCGTCCGCGATCACGGCGTCCGGGAAGAGCTGGGTGAGCACCCGCTGGCTGGCCGCGGAGAACGCGCCGGGGAAGTAGACGATGTTCGAGTCGTCGATGGCGGCGAGCGCCACGTCCAGGTGGTAGAAGCGCGGGTCGATCAGACGCAGTGACACCACCGGCCGGCCCAGCGCCTCCTGCGCCTCGGCGTGCGCCGGGATCTCGGTGCGGAAGCCGTGCCCGGCCAGGATGAGCCCGCCGTGCGCCTCCGGCACGTACGCGAAGTCACCCTCGCCCTCGTTGGTCTCGCTCGGGGCGATGAACCGCCAGCCCTGCGACTCGTAGAAGGCATGGTGCAGGGCGGCCTCGGCGGCCCGCTGCTCGTGTTTGAACCGCGCGCCGTAGACACTGCCGTCCACCGCGAAGCCGCCGTTGGCGGCGTACACCATGTCGGGCAGGCCCCGCTCGGGCGTGAGCAGGTGTACCTCGTGGCCGAGACCGACCAGCGTCTCGCGCAGCCGGTCCCACTGCTTGACGGCCAGTTCCCGGTCGACGGGAGTGGTCACGTCCATCCACGGATTGATCGCGTATTCCACCGCGAAGTGCTCGGGCGAGCACATGAGATATGTCCGCTTTCGCGGGACTCGCTGCTGGTTCACGGTCACCAAGAGTAGGTACCGTTGAACTTTGGTAACAGCCACAACCATTGCTTCCCAGAGGCGGAACGTTGCAGATAGACGCGGTAGACCAGCGGATCATTGCGTTGCTCGTCGCCGACGCCCGCGCGTCGTACGCCGACATCGGCACCCGGGTGTCACTCTCCGCCCCGGCGGTCAAGCGCCGGGTCGACAGACTGCGCGCCACCGGCGTGATCAGGGGATTCACGGCCGTGGTTGATCCGGCGGCCGTCGGCTGGACCACCGAGGCGTTCGTCGAGCTGTTCTGTGCCGGCCGGACCACCCCGGCGCAGATCGGCGTGGCGGCCCGCCGGCACCCGGAGGTGGTCGGCGCGTACACCGTCTCCGGTGAGGCGGACGCGCTGGTGCACCTGCGCGCCGCCGACATCGCCCACCTGGAGGCGGCGTTGGAGCGGCTACGCGCCGAGTCCTTCGTGACCTCCACCCGCAGCACCATCGTGCTCTCCCGGCTGGTCGAATCCCCCGGCGTCGGCCCCTCCACCCGCTGACCGGATCCGCCCGCCGCACCGGCCGACCTCGGGGTTTCCGGGCCCCACCCGCCCTTGACCTCAAGCCCGGTTCAACAGATGAACTGGCGGCGGAGTGTGGGCAGAACTCCCACCACGGCCGAGGGGGTTCCGTGCGGGCGGTCTGGATACGTGCATTCGGTGGGCCCGAGGTGCTGGTGCCCGGCCCGGCACCCGACCCGGCACCCGGCCCAGGTCAGGTGCTGATCGACGTCGCGCACGCGAACATCACCTTCGTCGAGACGCAGCAGCGCTCCGGTCGCCCCGGGCCGTTCCGGGTCACCCCGCCGCTGATCCCCGGCAACGGCGTCGGCGGGGTGATCGCCGCCGTCGGGCCGGGCGTCGACCCCGGGCTGACCGGGCGGCGGGTGGTCAGCGCCACGGGCGGCTCCGGCGGATACGCCGAACGGGTGGCGGTGCACGCGTCCGCGCCGATCGAGGTCCCGGCCGGGCTGGCGCTGGACGCGGCGGTCGCGCTGCTGGCCGACGGACGTACCGCCACGATGCTGACCGAGGCGGTCGGCGTCCACCCGGGGGACCGGGTGCTGGTGGAGGCCGCGGCGGGCGGGGTGGGCAGTCTGCTGGTGCAGCTCGCGGCCCGGGCCGGTGCCCGGGTGATCGGCGTGGCCGGTGGGCAACGCAAGGTGGACCTGCTACCCGGACTGGGTGCCGAGCTGTCCGTTGACTACCGCGCGCCGGGCTGGGCCGCCCGGATCCGGGACGCGGTGGGCGGGGTCGACGTGGTGTTCGACGGTGTCGGCGGGCCGGTCGCCCAGACGGCCTTCGAGCTGCTGGCCCCGGGCGGCCGCATGGTCAGCTTCGGGCTGGCCAGCGGCGAGTGGTCACCGGTGTCCGTGGAGGCCGCCACCGCACGGCAGGTCACGTTGGTCCGGCCGGACGTGCCGCCCGCGCGCCTGCGGGCGTACACCGGTCGGGCGCTGGCGGAGGCGGCGGCCGGCCGGCTGCGGCCAGTGATCGGGCAGCGTTTCCCGCTGGAGCGCGCCGCCGACGCGCACGCCGCCATCGAGGCCCGCTCGACGGTCGGCAAGACCCTGCTCGACGTCTCCTGAAACCACGCTCAGAGATACATGCCGGTGCGGTGCTCGGACTCGTCACGCCGGACCGGCTTGTCGCCCTCGCCGAAGAACCGCTTGCCGCCGAACTCGCCGTGCAGCCGGTCGTCCAACTCGTCGGCGAGCCCGGTCATCACCTGCACCGCCAGCATCAGGTGGGTGGCCTGGAAGTTGCGGCCGAAGACCGGAATGGACGCCCAGACCGTGTCCTCCGCGCAGTAGAGGCGGCCGATCGGCATCCGGTTGGTCAACTCGGAGAGCTTGACGTAGAGCCGCTCGGTCGGCTCCACCTCGGTGAGCACCGGGGAGAAGACGTCCACCAGGGGCGGATTGTCCCGCACCCGGACGAAGACCATCGCCGAACCGGCGCGGATGTTGATGTCGCCGTCCGAGTCGACCTGCAACCGGTCGGTGTCGGACTTCAGCATGGTGGAGACAACGGTGCGGACCCGATCCGCCAGGTCGAGCACGTCGTCACGCTCGACCTGCGCGGCGGCCGCCTCGGCCAGTGCCTCCTCCAGGTCGGCCTCGACGTCGGCGTCCGGGCCGAACTCGCTACGCGCGGTGCCCAGCGGCTCCACGGTCAGCGGCTCACCCTCGGCGTCCTGCACCAGGTAGACGAGGAACGCCGGGTGCGGGGCGCCGTAGACGTCGCGCAGCGTCCGGGAGAGCAGCGCGGCGATCCGGGTCGCCTCCGCTGTCGTGCCGTCCAACCCGAAGAAACCACCGGAGCCGGCCACCACCCCCGGCGGGGACCAGCCGAGCGCGACCATGTCCGCCACCGCGGCGCGATCCAGGCGGTAGCCCGCCGGCAGGGTGGCGTTGCCGACCGCCCGGGCGGAGAACCGGCCGTCGCCGTCCACGTCGACGCTGATCGAGTAGACGGCGTCCCCGGTGCCGGAGGCGGTGGGGTCCAGGGTCAGTTCGAGGTGCGCGCCAGCGGGCAGCTCCCGCAGCCGGACGGCGAGCGCGCGGGCGAACTCCTGCCACGCCTCCGTCACCTTGGCCCGCAGATCCGTGGTGCTCGGCTCGTCGAGCAGGATCGACTCCGCCGGCTCGGCCGTACCGCCGGGCAGCTCATTGTTCGGCGCCGAGGGGTGGTCAGCCGTCATGATCGCCTCCGTCCGTCACGATCACCCTACCCACGCCGTCCGGGCGTCGAATCAGCCCCGACCGGGATCGGACACCGGCATGGCCCGCCACGGATCCGCGGCGGTTCTCATCGGCGCGGAAGCCGCCGGTCAGACCGCTGACGGACCGGCGGGATCGGAGCCCAACTCGACCGGCCAGGTGGCCGCGAGGGCGCTGAGCCGGGCGGCGGCGTCCGCCGGGTCGGCGCCCCGGCCCACCGCCAGCCCGAGCAGGTACGCCGTGACCGGCGCGCCCGGTCGCAACACCTGGTGGGCGACGTCGCGGGCCAGGTCCAGCACCACCGGCACGGGCACCTGGGCCGGGCCCAGGTCCAGCTCGGTACAGGCCGCCGTCACCCAGTCGTCCATCACCGTCATCGCGCCCACTCCTCCGCCCGGCGTACGTCCTCGTCAGTGTCGCAGTCGAACCAGGGCGGCGGGCCGTCACCGGACCACGGCACCTCGCGGACGACGAGGCCGGCCAGCAGCGCCCGGACCGGAGCCCCGGCGAGGCTGCCGCCCCGCTCGGCCGCCAGCCGGTCCATCCCGGCACGCAGCGCGGTGACCCGCCACACCCCGCAGAGCGACTGCCGCCGCCCATCCGCGTCGACGAAGCACGCCCCGCCGGGTAGCCGCTCCAGCCCGACGGTGCCGCCGCCCACCGGTCCGGTGTGCGACGGGGCCAGGTGGGTCAGCAGCTCGCCGATCGCGGCGCGGGTGAGCAGCGGCAGGTCGGCGGCGAGCAGCGCGACCAGGTTCGCTGCCGGGTCGAGCAGTGCCAGCCCGGCCGCCGCCGCGGCGACCGGTCCCCCGCCGGGCGGATCCTCCCGGGTCACCCGCACGCCGGGCGGAACCGCGCCCGCCGGACCGACCAGCACCCTCGGCGCGGCATCGGCGACGGCGGCCAGCACCCGGTCGCGCATCGACCGGCCGCCGACCGGGAGCGCGGGCTTGTCCACCCCGCCCATCCGTCGGGCCGCCCCACCGGCGAGCACCACCGCGGCGTACGTCCCCATCCGGCCACGGTAGCCGTGCCACCATCCGGCCGGCGGCCGGCGCCGATGCCCGGTGGCCGTGCGGGCGTACCGGCGCGGGGTGCAGGATGGCGGGATGGGACGGGCGACTGACCGACGGGGCGTACTCCGGATCGACCTGGACGCGGCGGCCGACGGGCGTGGACCCGTCCGCCGGCCGGACAGCCTGGCGGTGGAGGAGCCGCTGGAGATCCGGGTGGGCCCGGCCGGCCCCGGCCGGCGACGGCCGCTCGCGGTCACCATGCGCACCCCCGGGGACGACCTGGACCTGGCCATCGGCTTCCTGCTGACCGAGGGGCTGATCCGGTCGACCGACGACGTGCAGACCGCGCAGCTCTGCGCCGGCGCGGAGACGCCGAACACGTACAACGTGGTGGACGTGGTGCTCGCCCCCGGGGTGCCGGAACCGACCACCGACCCGACCCGGAACTTCTACACGACCAGCTCCTGCGGGGTCTGCGGCAAGGCCAGCATCGACGCCGTCCGCACCCGTTCGCTGTTCCCTGTGGCGGCGGACCCGCTCACCGTGCCGGCCGCCCTGCTCGCCGAGCTGCCCGACCGGCTGCGTGCCGGCCAACGCGGCTTCGACCGGACCGGCGGGCTCCACGCGGCGGGGCTTTTCTCGCCCGCCGGAGAGCTGGTGGTGCTCCGGGAGGACGTGGGTCGACACAATGCCGTGGACAAGGTGATCGGCTGGGCGGTGCGGGAACGACGGCTGCCGCTGGCCGGGCACCTGCTGCTGGTTTCCGGCCGTGCCAGCTTCGAGCTGACCCAGAAGGCGTGGATGGCCGGAGTGCCACTGCTGGCCGCGGTGTCCGCGCCGAGCACCCTCGCCGCCGAGCTGGCCGAGGAGGCGGGAATGACGCTGGTCGGCTTCCTGCGTGGCACCACGATGAACGTCTACACCCGTACCGAGCGGGTCACCATCTGATCGGCCAGCTAGTCGAACAGCCCCAGCCGGATGCCGGCGTCACGGGCCAGCAGGAAACCGGCGATGCCGAGGATCCAGCCGAGCATGCCGCCGGAGTGCCGCACGATCCAGGCGTTGAGCCGGACCAGCACCGGCTCGACCAGGCTCGGCCACGCCATCCGCGCCCCCAGCAGCACCACCGCCGGCAGCACCATGACCAGGCAGTAGCCGGCGAGCAGCCCCACGATCTCCGCCGCGCCGAGCCCGGAGGTGGTCAGCAGGCCGACCGCGCCGAGGTACGGCAGCATCGTCGCCACCTCCGCGAGCGCGGCGAGCAGCGCCAGCCCCACCAGCCATCGCGCCGAGGAGTCGCCGGCGGTGACCCGGTCCCGCCAGCGCAGCACACCGCCGCCGCGCGGGCGTCGTTTGCCGTCGTAGCGGAAGCTGAGCGCGAACAGCCCGACCCCGAGGACGAGCTGCGCCCAGAGCACCGGCCGGTTGTCCAGCGCCCCGCCGAGTACGTCGGCCAGCCGGCTGCCGCCCACGGCGAGCAGCAGCCCGACAGCGAAGTAGAAGACGGCGATCGTGCCGAGGTAGACGAGGATCCGCCGGGCGTTGACCGTCCCGGGCGCGAGCAGCAACCAGACCGGGATGAAGAGAGTCCCGATGCTGGTGCTGTCGACCAGGGCCAGGCCTGCGAGCGACAGCAGCAGTCCGACGCTCATCTGGGGCATTCGTTTGGCAGGGGCACCTGATGATTGTCCGGTGGCGTCTGCTCTGCCGAGTCGACCGCTGACAGGAGAAACGCGTACATCGTTCGGACCACACCGAACATGCCGATCGCCTGCCGGCCCTCCTGGCGCCGGAATGCAGCCGCTCGTCAGTCCAGGTCGAGGATGCTCCAGTTGGTCGGTAGCACCTTCGCCGCCAGCCTGGGCTGCGCGGTCGCGTAGTGCGCCTCGTGGGTGAGTGCCGCGCTGGCGGCATGGCCGAGTGAGATGTCTCCATCCGCGGCGCGGGCCAGCGTGCCGGCGTCTCGCACGGCGTCCGCATCGAGCGGCAGCAGGCGTATCACCGGGGCACTCATCATCAGGGCCAGCAGCGCGGCACCAACCTCGTCGCCCGCGCCCGCGAAGGCAACCGCCAGACAGGCGGCCGGGACGGCCACCTGACGTCCCTCATCGGCGACCTGGAGCATCAACTCCCCCACCGATACGTTGCCCTCGATGTAGGCCGTCAACGCCGACGCGTCGAACACGGCCGCGATCCGATCGCTCATCCGGCGTCGCCCAACATCCGGCGCCCCTCGGCCAGGGCGTCCGCCGGAATGGGTGCCGCCAGGCGCTCACGCCACCGCGCCTTGCCCGCCTCGGTCACCTCGATGCCGGCACGCCGCAGCACCTCGTCGAGGTGCGCGCGGGCCATCTGAGCCCGGACCGCCGCGGTGATCGCCGCCGAAACGTTGGGCTGCCGGTCGAGCCACTCTGCCACGTCGTCGGGGAGGCTCACTGAGCGCTTCGCGGTCATGCTCGCCAGCCTACCAAACCTGGTAGCACCCACGGTATTACCAGAGGCTGGAGGGGATCGGTCACCGGCGGCCACGTCGGCTCCGCCTGCGGGGGCGGACCACGCCGGGCAGACCGACCGACGGCCAGCCGTCCAGCTCGGACGGGGGCACGCCGCGCCGGAGCAGGTCGTCCAGGAGCAGGGCGAGCGAGTAGTCGGGGTGCAGGCTCAGCGTCCGCTCCAGCGCGACCGCCGCCAGTGCCCCCTGCCCCGCCCGCCAGGCCGCGAACGCCAGCAGCGCGCCCGGAGCGGCGGTCAGCTCCGACTCGGCCCGGCGCAGCACGTCGGTCCAGAGGGCGATGTCCCGGTCCCGACCGTCGGTGCGTTCCCAGGCGTGGTCGCGGATCGGCAGGTGCGTCAACAGGAGGCTCAGCCAGGCCACCTCGTCGTCGTCGAGCCGTTCGCCGCGCCGTTGCCGGCGTTGCGCCTCGCGGACCGCCGCCACCCCGGCGGAGCGCAGCTCCCGGCCGCCGAGCAGATCGCTCGCGGGCGCCTCCTCGACCAGGTCGGTCAGTCGCCGCTCGGCCCGGGCGGTGGCCTCGCGCAGCGCGTCCCGCGCCGGGCCGTCCACCGGTGCCACCTGCGCCACGAGGGCGGCCCGGTCGGGGAGCGCGACCTGGCCGGCGAAGACCGCCGAGGCGGTCACCTGGTTGGCCGCCGGGTCGTAGGGCCGGCCCTCGGGCGGGCAGCAGTCGACCTCGGCGCAGAGGTAGGACCACCACCGGCCGTCGGTCACCCGCAGCGCGTCCAGCACCTCCAGCCCGGCCCCGGTCAGGGCGGCGCGCGCGGCATCCACGCTCGGCGTCACCCGGTCGGGCGGTCCGTAGCCCACCACGGTCGCGGCCTCGGCGCCCTGGCGGTGGATCACCCCGGCCAGGTGCCGGGCCGGCTCGACCGGATCGGCCGACGGATCGGGCAGGTCGGCGCGGGCGGCGAAGATGATCCGCCGCCCGCGCAGCGCCACCGCGACCACGCTGTCGGCGGGGTGGAAGCCGAGCAGGTACGGCACGGCGGCGAGCAGGTCGGCGGGTGAGCGGACGGCGAGCCGGGGGCGTTCGGTCGAGGTCATGCCGGGAGCCTGCGACGGGCTGGCCCGGCTTCGCCGCCCCTGTGGACGACACGCGGCTTATCCACAGTCACTCTCCGTGTTGCCCCTGGTCAACGCGCATCCTCGGGTGCTGGGACGGAACGGGTGGCACCGGTGGCCGACCTGATGTGTTCGGGCGGTGCCGTTGTGTCGTGGGGAGCGGTTACCGTGCGCTGATGGACCTGGCGTATCTGCGCGCGCACCCGGCACACCTGCCGACGTTCCTGACCCACCAGCGGATCAGGGAGACGCCGGTCGCCGGTGGGGACATCTGCGCCGCCGCCCGACTCACCCTGGACGACGGCCACTCGGTCTTCGCCAAATCCTGGCCCGAGCGGGCAGGCCGGCCGGTGCCGGAGGGCTTCTTCGCCGCCGAGGCCGCCGGGTTGCGCTGGCTGCGGGAGGCCGGCGCGGTCGCCGTACCCGAGGTGATCGTGGCGCTGCCCGACATGCTGGCGCTCGACTGGGTGGAGCCCGGCGAGCCGACGTCGGAGGCGGCCGAGCGCTTCGGCCGGGAGTTGGCCGACCTGCACCGGGCCGGCGCACCGGCCTTCGGTGCGACCTGGCCCGGCTTCATCGGTGCGCTCGAGCAGGACAACAATCCCGACGACGGCTGCTGGTCGACGTGGTTCGCCCAGCGGCGGCTCGCTCCCTACCTGCGGCGATCGGTCGACGCCGGCGCGCTGAGCAGCGACGACGCCAGCCTGGTCGAGCAGGTGATCGGTCGGGTCGGCGAGTTCGGCGGGGAGGAGCCGCCGGCCCGCATCCACGGCGACCTGTGGCCGGGCAACGTGCTCTGGGGCGCCGACGACCGCGCCTGGCTGGTCGACCCGGCGGCGCACGGCGGGCACCGGGAGACGGATCTCGCCCAGCTGGCACTCTTCGGCGGCATCCCGCATCTGGCCCGGGCCCTGGCCGCCTATCGGGAGAGCTGGCCGCTTCCCGACGGCTGGCCCGACCGGGTGCCGCTGCACCAACTACACCTGCTGCTGGTGCACACCGCGCTGTTCGGCGGCGGTTACCGAGATGCCGTCGTCCAGACTGCCCGTGCCGCCCTGGGCCGGCCCGAGCGCGCTACGGTCGACAGGTGAGCGTCGCCCCGCGGACCGACGGCGTCCTCGTCGACCGGTTCGGCCGGGTCGCCCGGGACCTGCGCGTGTCCCTCACCGACAAGTGCAACCTTCGGTGCACCTACTGCATGCCGGCCGAGGGGCTGCCCTGGCTGGCCGGTCCCGAGCTGCTCACCGACGCGGAGATCGTCCGGCTGGTCCGGGTGGCCGTCGAGCGGCTCGGCGTGACCGAGGTGCGGTTCACCGGCGGCGAGCCACTGATCCGACCCGGGCTGGTCGGCATCGTGGCCGCGGTCGCCGCGCTGGAGCCCCGCCCGCGGATCTCGCTCACCACCAACGGCATCGGCCTCGACCGGCTCGCCCCGGCGCTGCACACGGCCGGCCTCGACCGGGTGAACGTCTCGCTGGACACCCTGGACCCGGGCCGGTTCGCCCAGCTCACCCGTCGCGCCCGGCTGGACGCGGTGCTCGCCGGGCTCGCCGGGGCCGCCGCCGCCGGGCTCAACCCCGTCAAGATCAATACTGTATTGATGCGGGGCGTCAACGAGGACGAGGCACCGGCCCTGCTGCGCTTCGCCGTCGACCACGACTACCAGCTGCGGATCATCGAGCAGATGCCACTGGACGCCCAGCACGGCTGGGACCGCAGCACGATGGTCACCGCCGAGGAAATCCTCACCTCCCTGCGTACCCGCTTCGACCTCAGCCCCGACCCGGCCGAACGCGGCGCGGCGCCGGCCGAGACCTGGCTGGTCGACGGCGGTCCGGCCCGGGTCGGCGTGATCGCCAGCGTCACCCGCCCCTTCTGCGGCGACTGCGACCGCACCCGGCTGACCGCCGACGGCCAGGTCCGCGCCTGCCTCTTCGCCACCGAGGAGTCCGACCTCCGCGCCGCCCTGCGCGCCGGCGCGGACGACGACGACCTGGCCCGACGCTGGCGCACCGCGATGTGGGGCAAGCGCGCCGGGCACGGCATCGACGACCCCACCTTCCTCCAGCCGACCCGGCCGATGTCCGCGATCGGAGGCTGAGACGTGGACCCGAGACCGCTGACCATCCGCTACTTCGCCGGCGCACGGGCCGCCGCCGGCCGACCCGAGGAGGCCGTCGCCGCCGGCCGGTCGCTCGACGACCTCACCGTCGAGCTGGCCCAGCGGCACGGTGACCGGCTGGCCGCCGTGCTGCGGGTGGCGAGTTTCCTCGTGGACGGCGTCACCTGTCATGATCGGCAGGCACCCCTGCCAGGCGGGGCCACGATCGATGTCCTGCCACCGTTCGCGGGCGGCTGAGGGAGGCACAGCAGATGTTGGCGGTTCTGGGGTTCGTGGCCGTCCTGGCGCTGGTCATCGGCCTCATCCACCTCTACCTGTGGAAGCGGCTGATCCGGGACACCACCGGGCCGGGCCGCTGGCGGCGCATCGGCGGTGTCGCGGGCCTGGTGCTGGCGCTGCTCGTGCCGGCCACCCTCGTCGGGACCCAGGCCGGGCTCTACTGGCTCGCCTGGCCGGGCTACCTCTGGCTCGCGTTGATGTTCTACCTGCTGGTCCTGCTCGTCGTGCTGGAAGTGCCGATGCTGGTCACCCGGCTGGTGCTGCGCCGCCGGGTCACCGCCGCCGATGCGACGACCGCCGCACCGGAGCCGGTGCTGGTCGGCGCCGCCGGGCCGACCGATCCACCGGCCGCCAGCGCGGTCCGTGCGCCCGACCACGACCCGGCACGCCGGCTGCTGCTGGCCCGCGGGGCAGCCATCTTCGCCGGCCTCACCGCCACCGGCATCACGGGGTACGGGGTACGCACCGCGCTCGGCCCGCCGCAGCTGGACCGGGTGCAGATCCCGCTCGGCAAGCTTCCGCGCAGCATGGACGGCCTGCGCATCGCCACCGTCTCCGACATCCACCTCGGGCCGCTGCGCGGCCGGGCGCACACCGAGCGCATCGTCGCCGCGATCAACCGCCTCGACGCGGACCTGGTCGCGGTCGTCGGTGACCTGGTCGACGGCTCGGTCGCCGAGCTTGGGTCGGCCGCCGCGCCGCTGCGCGACCTGCGCTCCCGCTACGGCAGCTTCTTCGTCACCGGCAACCACGAGTACTACTCGGGCGTGGAGGAGTGGGTCCAGGAGGTGGACCGGCTCGGCCTGCGGGTGCTGCAGAACCAGCGGCAGGAGATCCAGGCCCGGGGCGGCGTACTCGACCTGGCCGGCGTCAACGACCTTTCGGGCACGGGCACCGGCCTCGCCGCCGGGCCGGACTTCGCCGCCGCCCTTGGTGACCGCGACCCGAACCGCCCGGTGGTGCTGCTCGCGCACCAGCCGGTGGCGGCGAAGGAGGCGGCCCGGTACGGCGTCGACCTGCAACTGTCCGGGCACACCCACGGCGGGCAGGTGGTGCCGTTCAACCTGGCCGTCCGGCTCGAACAGCCGGTGGTCAGTGGGCTCGGCGAGGTCGACGGCACCAAGGTCTACGTGACCAACGGCGCCGGTTTCTGGGGTCCGCCGGTCCGGGTCGGGGCCGAACCGCAGATCACCCTGGTCGAGCTGCGCTCGGCATAGCGGACGTCACGTCCGCGCGTGGCGGCGGGCGGCCGGCGCGGCGGGCGTGACAGGATGCGGCGTGCCCCCGTTCAGCGCCGTACCCCCCGGTGGCCTCCCGCCATTCGTCGCGGACCTGCACATCCACTCGAAGTACTCGCGCGCGTGCAGCCGTGACCTCACCACGCCGAACCTCGCGTGGTGGGCCCGGCGTAAGGGCATCGCCCTGCTCGGCACCGGCGACTTCACCCACCCCGCCTGGTACGACCATCTCCGGGAGACGCTGCGTCCGGCCGAACCGGGGCTGTACCGGCTCGACCCGGAGGCGGAGCGGGACGTCGCCCGCCGGCTGCCGCCCCGACTCGCCGGCACGGCGGAGGCAGACCCGGTCCGGTTCATGCTGAGCGTGGAGATCTCCACGATCTACAAGCGGGACGACCGGACCCGCAAGGTGCACCACCTGATCTACCTGCCCGACCTGGACGCGGTGGCCCGGTTCAACGCCGCGCTCGGCCGGATCGGCAACCTCGGCTCCGACGGCCGGCCGATCCTCGGGCTGGACTCCCGCGACCTGCTGGAGATCACCCTGGAGGCGAGCCCGGACGGGTATCTGGTTCCGGCGCACATCTGGACGCCGTGGTTCTCGGCGCTGGGCTCGAAGTCCGGCTTCGACGCGATCGCCGACTGCTACGCCGACCTGGCCGAGCACATCTTCGCCGTGGAGACCGGCCTCTCCTCCGACCCGGCGATGAACTGGCGGGTCGGCAGCCTGGACGGCTACCAGTTGGTGTCCAACTCGGACGCGCACTCCCCGCCGGCGCTGGGCCGGGAGGCGACCGTGCTGACCGCCGAGCGGAACTACTTCGCCGTCCGGGAGGCGCTGCGGACCGGTGATGGCCTGGCCGGCACCGTCGAGTTCTTCCCCGAGGAGGGCAAGTACCACGCGGACGGGCACCGGCTGTGCGGGATCAACTGGACGCCGGAGCGCACCCGTGCCGCAGACGGGCGCTGCCCCGAGTGCGGCAAGCCGCTCACCGTGGGCGTGCTCAGCCGGATCGAGGAGCTGGCGGACCGCCCGGAGGGGCACCGGCCGGCGCACGCCCGGGAGGTCACCCACCTGGTGCCGCTGGCCGAGATCCTCGGCGAGATCAACAGGGTGGGTGCCCGGTCGAAGAAGGTCGAGGGGCGACTCAACGAGCTGCTCGCCGCGCTCGGCCCCGAGCTGGAGATCCTGACCACGACGCCGCTGACCGACATCGCCCGGGCGGGCGGTGAGCTGCTCGCCGAGGGTATCGGACGGCTGCGGCGCGGCGACGTACGCCGGGTGCCGGGCTACGACGGCGAGTATGGAGTGATCACCCTCTTCGACCCGGCGGAGCTGGGCGTCAGCACCGGCGCGGCGCAGGAGACGCTGTTCGACGTACCGGTGCCGGCGCAGCGGAAGCGCGCGGATCCGGCAGCTCAGGCGGCGGCCAAGCGCCCCGCGGCGGCGAAGGCGGAGCCGAAGCGCAAGACCGCTCCGCCGCCGGCCCCCCCGATCGCATCGCCGCCGTCGCCGCACGAGCCGTTCGAGCCGATGCTCGCGGGCATGGAGGAGGTCGGCACCGGCTTGCTGGACCGGCTGGACGCGATGCAACGGGTGGCCGCGTCCGCGCCCGGCGGCCCGCTGCTGATCGTGGCCGGCCCGGGCACCGGCAAGACCCGGACGCTGACGCACCGGATCGCGTACCTCTGCGCGGAGCTGAACGTCTTTCCCGAGCACTGTCTGGCCATCACCTTCACCCGCCGGGCCGCCGAGGAGCTGCGGCACCGCCTCGACGGGCTGCTCGGCCCGGTCGCCGAGGACGTCACCGTGGGCACCTTCCACGCGTTGGGGCTGACCATCCTGCGGGAGAACGCCGACGCGGCGGGCCTGCCGGTGGACTTCCGGATCGCCGACGACGCCGAGCGGGCGGCGGCCCGGTCGGAGGCCGGCGACGACCAGGCCGGCTACACCGCGCTGCTGCGCAAGCAGGATCTGGTCGACCTGGACGAGCTGGTGAGCCTGCCGGTGGAGCTGCTGCGGGCCGACCGGGAGCTGGTCGGACGCTACCGGGACCGCTGGCGGTGGATCTTCGTCGACGAGTACCAGGATGTCGACGCGGTGCAGTACGAGCTGCTGCGGTTGCTCAGCCCGGCCGACGGCAACCTCTGCGCGATCGGCGACCCGGACCAGGCGATCTACTCGTTCCGGGGTGCCGACGTCGGCTACTTCCTGCGCTTCTCCCAGGACTTCACCGACGCCCGGCTGGTCCGGCTCAACCGCAACTACCGCTCCTCGGCTCCTATCCTCGCCGCCGCCGTGCAGGCCATCGCGCCGTCCTCGCTGGTCCGGGGCCGACGGCTGGACCCGGCCCGGCTCGATCCGGAGGCACCGCTGGTCGGCCGCTACCCCGCGGCCTCCGTCGCCGAGGAGGCCGACTTCGTGGTCCGTACCGTGGACGAGCTGGTCGGCGGGCTGTCCCACCGGTCGCTCGACTCCGGTCGGATCGACGGGCGGTCCACCTCGCTGTCGTTCTCCGACATCGCCGTGCTGTACCGCACCGACGCGCAGGCCGCGCCGATCGTGGACGCCCTGACCCGGGCCAACATTCCGGTGCAGAAACGCTCACACGACCGGCTGCGGGACCGACCGGGGGTGGCGGCCATCGCCCGCGAGCTGCGACACGCCGACGGGTTGGCCGGCTCGCTGGCCGCCCGGGTGCGACTGGCCGGCCAGGTGGTCGCGGAGCGCTTCGCCGTGCCCACCCTGGACGGTGCCGGCGTGGGCCGTCCCGAGGACGTCCGCTCGGCGGTGGATCTGCTGACCCCGCTGGCCCGACGCTGCGGTGACGACCTGGAGACGTTCCTGTCGCAGCTGGCCACCGGAGCCGAGGTGGACGCGCTCGACCCGCGGGCGGAGGCGGTCACCCTGCTGACGCTGCACGCCGCGAAGGGCCTCGAGTTCCCGGTGGTCTTCCTGGTCGGCGCCGAGGACGGGCTGCTGCCGCTGCGGTGGCCGGGCTCGACACCCGATGAGGACGCGGTCGCCGAGGAGCGGCGACTCTTCTTCGTCGGCCTGACCCGCGCGCAGGACCGGCTGTACGTCACGCACGCCGCCCGCCGTACCCGTCACGGGGTCGAGCGCGACTGTGCGCCGTCGCCATTCCTCGGCTCGATCGACCCGGGGCTGTTCGAGCGGTTCGGCGAGGCCGAGCCGCGCCGGCCGAAGGACCGCCAGCTCCGCCTCATCTGAGACCCCCGCGGTGACGGCGATGCGCGGCAACGGACGTCCCGCGACGATGCGCCGGGCGCGTTGGTCCGGTGAGCGCTGTCGGGGCGGCTCAGGCGAGGACCACGGCGAGCCAGGTGCCCGCGAGCAGGGCCGGGCCGAGTGGCAGCAGGGCGTCCCGGCGCACCCGCCGCGCGGCGAGCAGGCCGAGCACCACGCCGCCGTGTAACAGGTGCGGCAGGAGCAACCCGGTCAGCAGGGCGTCCCGACCCAGCCAGCCGAGCGGCAGGCCGAGGACCGCGGCGAGCTTCACGTCCCCGAAACCCAGCCGCGAGCCGGGCAGCAGGGCCAGCAGCACGTGCGCCGTGCCGGCGACCGCCGCGCCGGCCAGCGCGCCGAGCAGCCGCATGGGGTCACCGGCGAGCAGTGCCGCACCGGACAGGCCACCCAGGGCGAGCAGCGCGGTGGCCAGGACCAGCGGGTCGGGCAGCCGCAGGCAGGCCAGGTCGACCGCGGCCAGCACCAGCCCCACCGACGCCACCGCGAGGAAGACCGGCAGCGCCGGGTCGTCACGCAGTGCCACGGCGAGCCCGCCGAACACCACGCCCGCCACCGCCGGGCTCAGCCACGCCCACCGGCAGGGCCGGGACGTCGACGGGGAGTGTGCCGGCGACGTGGTGAATCGTCGGGCTAGCGGAGGAACGGCGAGGCCGACCAGCACGCCGAGCGACGCCACCGGCACCAGCGCAGCGGCCCACATGCGCCGGAGGCTACCGCCGGTCGTCCTCGCCCGCGCTCCCCGATCGCGATTCCGTGCGGGGCCGGCGGGGACGTTCCGTGGTCACCACCAGGGCCACCCCGGCCACGATGACCGCTCCGCCGAGCAGCACCTGCGGGGTGACCGGCTCGGCCACCAGCAACGCGCCGAGCGCCACCGCGACCGCCGGGTTGACGTAGGCGTACGTCGAGACCAGCGAGATCGGCGCGTTGTGCAGCAGCCAGACGTACGCGGTGAAGGCCACCAGCGAGCCGGCCACCATGAGGTAGCCCAACGCCAGCCAGGACCGGGTGCTGACCTCGGCCGGGTGGAAGTCGCGCAGCTCGCCCCGCCCGGCGGCGACGACGGCCAGCACCAGCGCTCCGGCCATCATCTCGTACACCGTGGCGACGAACGGGTCGGCGGGCATCCGGATCCGCCCGGACAGGAACGATCCGACCGACCAGGAGGCGGCCCCCGCGACGATGGTCAACGCCCCGACCAGCGGCACGGCGTCCGCGCTGCCGGCGGGCAGCACCAGCAGGACCAGACCGACGAAGCCGAGGCTGACCCCGGCGAACGTCCAGACGGGAGGTCGGTCCCCGGTGGCGGAACGCAGCAGCACCACGAGCAACGGCACGGTCGCCACCAGCAGCGCGGCGATCCCGGACGGCACCGCCACTCCGGACGGCCCGGATTCGGCGAGCACCACCAGGCCGTTGCCGCCGGCGAGCAGGAGCACCCCGACCAGGGCGGCGCCGCCGAGCTGTCGGCGCTCCACCCGCAGCGCGCCCGGCCCTCGGCGCAGGCGCAGCACCACCGCCAGCACCGCGCCGGCGACGGCGAACCGCAGGGCGGCCGACGTCAGCGGGGGCAGCGTCTCCACGGCGATGCGGATGCCCAGATAGGTGGAGCCCCAGAGCAGGTAGACCACGATCAACGCGGTCCAGATCAAGGTCGGCGCGGTGCCGGCGCGGCGGGTGGCCAGGGCCGCGGCACTCGGTGGAGGTGAGCTCATCGGTGGACCACGCTACGGTGACCACGGAGTCGGCGTCGCGCATTGGTGGCCGGCCTCTCACCACTTGTGCAGGAGGGCGGCATGACGAACTACGGACCACCGGGTGGTGGCGTCCCGGGACCGTGGCGTGGGCAACGACCCGACGAGACGCCCGGACGGCCGCCCCAGCAGTCCTACCCGCCCTCGCACGAGCCCTACCCGCCGGTGGTGCAGTCGTACCCGCCGGCGCCCCAGGGGCGACCTGGGCCCTACGGCGACACACCCTACGGCGGCGGGGTCGCCGCGCCCTACGGTGGCGGACCCGAGACGCGCTACGGCGATTCGGAGGGCGCCTATCGTGGCGGGTCGTACAGCCCGGCCCCGGCGTACGGCGGCGGGGAGTCGTACCGGCCCGACGACGGTCCGTACGGCGGAGACCCCGCGCCGGCTCCGGGTGGGCGTGGTCGAGGTCCGCTGATCGCGGTGCTGGCCGTCGTGCTGCTGCTGGTGGTGGCCGGTGGCGGGGCGTTCTGGTTCCTCAGCCGTCCGAGCGATCCCGCCCCGGTGACCGCTCCGACCGGCTCGGCCGTCGCCGAGGATCCCAGCGCGGACGCCGTCGACCCGGCTGGGCCGGCACCGAGCGCCGCAGCGCCCGAGTCGTCGGCCGACCCGCGGTTCGTGAAGGTGGGCCAGTGCGTCCGCAACGACGGCGCGGCCGGCGGCAAGCCCAAGCTGCTGATCAGCGGCTGCGCCCCGAAGTCGTACGAGGTGCTGCGCCGGATCGACGGCGCGACCAGCGGTGAGCGGGACGCCGAAGCCAAGTGCGCCAAGGTCGAGGGCTACACCAACTGGTACTTCTTCGACAGCGAGCTGGACACCCTCGACTTCGTCCTCTGCCTGAAGCAGCGCTGAGGCCACCCACCCTGGGGATGACATGACAACCTACGGACCATCGGGTGCCGGGCAGCCGGACGACCCGTACCAGCGCCCGGCGGCCGGCGCCGACGGCCCGCCACCGGACGACCCGACCCGGCAGCAGTGGGGCCCACCGCCGGAGCCGCCCACCGCGCCCATGTGGGCTCCGCCGCCGACCTCGGGCCCGGGCTACCCGCCGCCCACCCCCGGGGCGGGCTACCCGCCTCCGCCCGGTCCGTTCCCGCCGGCCGGTCCACCGCCCGGGCAGCCTGGCGGGCCGTGGGGCCCGCCGGTGCCGGGCGGGTACGGGATGCCGCCCGCCCCACCGGTGAACAGGACCGGCCGGAAGGTCGCCCTGATCATCGCGCTGGTGGTGCTGCTCCTGCTCTGCCCGTGCCTCGGCCTGGCGGGTTGGGCGGTCTGGAGGGCCGTGGACGACGACAGCAACGCCGCGTCCGGGCCGTCGGTGAGCGCGCCGGTCGTGCCGCCCGTCCTGCCCAGCGACGCGCCGACCTCGGCCGCGCCCAGCCCGAGCGAGGACGAGTTCGCCAAGGGTGACTGCGTGGTCAACGACGGCACCGAGGACGACGCGGAGCTGCGCAAGGTGCCGTGCGGCCCCGACACCTACCAGGTGCTGCTGCGGATTCCGGCGACGAGCGACGGGGACCGGTGCGAGACGCTCGCGCCGCAGGCCACCGCGAACTACGTGCACGACAACTCGATCGACCTGTTCGACTACGTGCTCTGCCTGAAGAAGCGGTAGCCGGTAGCCAAAACTAGGGCTGTCTAGCGTGGATGCTAGACAGCCCTAGTTTGTTGTCGACGGCCCCGACACGCCGGTAGCCCCATCTATCCATGTCTAGCCCCTCAGCTAGAGGGCCCGATACTGTGCGATGCGTGGATCCGGTCCGCAACCCGTACGCACCGGGCGCCGGTCAGCGCCCGCCCGAACTCGCCGGGCGGGGGCGGGAGCTGGACGTCTTCGACATCGTGCTGGAGCGCATCGCCCGAGGTCGCCCCGAACGCAGCCTGATGCTCACCGGGCTGCGCGGTGTCGGCAAGACCGTCCTGCTCAACACCCTCCGATCGCAGGCGATCAACCGGCTCTGGGGCAGCGGCAAGATCGAGGCACGGCCGGATCAGTCCCTGCGCCGCCCGGTCGCCGCCGCGCTGCACATGGCGGTCCGGGAGCTCGCGCCCCGGCACCGCGCGCCCGACCGGATCGACGCCTTCCTCGGAGTCCTCAAGGCGTTCGCCCAACGGTCCGCCCCGACCGGCCGGGGTGGGGCCGCCCCGAAGCTGCGCGACCGGTGGCAGCCCGGAATCGACGTGCCGGCGGCGAGTGGTCGGGCCGACTCCGGTGACATCGAGATCGACCTGGTCGAGCTGCTCACTGACGCCGCCGCCGTGGCCAGCGACGTGGGCACCGGCATCGCTGTCTTCATCGACGAGATGCAGGACCTCGGCCCGGAGGACGTGTCAGCCCTCTGCGCCGCCTGCCACGAGCTGTCCCAGCTCGGCGCGCCGCTGATCGTCGTCGGCGCCGGCCTGCCGCACCTGCCGGCCGTGCTCAGCGCCGCGAAGTCGTACTCCGAGCGGCTGTTCCGTTACCAGCGCATCGACCGGCTCGACCGGATCGCCGCCGACCAGGCGCTGTGCGCGCCGGCCGAGCGCGAGGAGGTGGAGTACGAGCAGAAGGCGCTCGACCTTCTCTACGAGAAGTCCGGCGGCTACCCCTACTTCGTCCAGGCGTACGGGAAGGCGACCTGGGACCATGCTCCGCGCTCGCCGATCACCGCCGCCGACGTCCGGGTCGCCGCGCCCGAGGCGGAGGCCGAGCTGGCGGTCGGCTTCTTCGGCTCCCGGTTCGAGCGGGCGACGCCCGCCGAGCGCGAGTACATGCGGGCGATGGCCACGCTGTCCCTGGTGGAGGGCGAGTCCGGAGGTCCGGTCCGTGACGACATGGACGCCGCGGTGCCAACCGCGGAGATCGCCCGGGCCCTCGGCCGCAAGCCGGCCAGCCTCTCCCCGGCGCGCGACGCGCTCATCAAGAAGGGGCTGATCTACTCCGGTGAGCGGGGCACGGTGGCCTTCACCGTTCCGCACTTCGGCCGGTACCTGCGCACCCAGCCAGCCTGACGGGCACCCGCGTTGACCCGGCCGGGTCAGACCCGGGACCAGGGCACCGGAAACAGCACCTCGCCGGCGGGCGGCGGCCCTTCCTCGCTGGTGGACGGCGGCAGCACCAACGCCTGCCACGGCTCCCCGAGACCGGCCCACGGGCTGGTCAGGCCCAGCTCGCCGGCCGGGCCGAAGCCGAACCGGCGGTAGAAGGCGGGATCGCCCAGGACCACGACCAGCCGCTCGCCCAGCTCGGTGGCGGCGTCCAGAGCGGCCTGCACCACCGCCGTGCCGTGCCCCAGCCGCTGCCGGTGCGGAGCGACCGCCACCGGGCCGAACGCGAGGGCGGACGCGTCGCTGCCCTGCTCCGGTCGTACCCGCACCCGGGTGAGCAGCGCGTATCCGACCACCTCGCCGCCGTACTCGGCGACCATGGCCAGCTCCGGCAACCAGGCGTCGGTGCCGCGCAGCTCCTCGACCAGGCCCACCTCCGGCGGTGTCGCGACGTCGGGCCGGGCGAACGCGCCAGCCAGCACCCGACGCACCGGGCCGGTGTCGGCCGGGTCCTCGGGTCGTAGCCGCAGCGTGGTCACCCGCGCGACGTTACCCGTGACGGCCGTTCCATCAGCGATGGTCGCTCGAATCGGCGTGGCGGATGTGTACGGCCACCGATTCGGATCCGGCGGTTGCCGGGGTAGCAAACGCCGTGACGGGGTATGACTGATCCATGAAGCCCGTACGCTCCCTTGCCCGCGCCATGCTGAGCGGCATCTTCGTGGTCAGCGGGTACCGCAACTTCCGCAACCCGGACCGGCTGGCGGTGGCGGCCAAGCCGGTGACCGACAAGGTCACGCCGATGCTGAAGAAGGCACACCCGAACTTCCCCACCGACACCAAGACGCTGATCCGGCTCAACGCCGCGGCGCAGGTCGGCGCCGGGCTGATGCTGGCCACCGGTCGGTTCAGCCGACCCGCCGCGCTGGTCCTCGCCGGCACGCTGGTGCCGGTCACCATCGCCGGGCATCCCTTCTGGAACAACGACGACCCGGTGGCCCGGAACAACAACCAGGTTCACGCTCTGAAGAACCTGGGCCTCTTCGGCGGCCTGCTGCTCGCCGCGGCCGACACCGGGGGCAAGCCGGGTCTACGGTGGCGGACCGGTCATCGCATCGGCCACTCTCGACGTTCGATGCAGCGCGCGGTCCGCACCGCCCGACGGGAGGCCCGGATCGCCGTCCGGTCCGCCTCCACCGCGCGTCGGCTTCCGGGCTGACCTGCCTCGATCCGTTCCTTCATCACCCCCACCCCCGCTAAGGCGACGAATTACCTGAACCGCCCGGTAGGCGTTAACGCGGTGGAAATGTCAAAAACATGTGTGGGATCGGACACGGTCGCATAACGCGGGAGGCACTGACGTGAGGCGCCGTTCTAGGCTCCGTGCAGGACCTGGACGGGTAGGACGATCTTGGTACGGGGGTGGCCACGCCATGCCGACGACTGTCGGTAGACGGGCGGACCGCCTCGCCCAAATCCAACGCGTGGCGCGCGGGATCGATCGCGCGAAAGTCGTACGGGGTGCCGTCGTGGTCGCCGTCGCCTACGCCGCATGGCTGGCCATCGGTGCGTTCGGGCGGCCGTACAACTTCTTCGACATGAAGATCTACCACGGCGCGGTGGTGTGGTGGGCGAGCGGTCATGAGCTCTACGAGTTCATCGCGCCGGGCACAACTCTCGGCTTCACCTACCCGCCGTTCGCCGGGCTGGCCATGCTGCCGATGGCGCAGTTGCCGATCGGCGCCGCCGGGATGGTCAACGCTCTGGCCAGCATCGCCGCGCTGGCGCTGGTGCTGGCGGGGCTGCTCCGCCCCATCGTGGACCGGCTGGCCTGGCCGCTGTGGTTCACCGTGGCCGTGGCGGTGCCGCTCGCGGTGGCGATCGAGCCGGGCCGGGAGACCCTCGGCTACGGCCAGGTCAACATCCTGCTGTTCGCGCTGATCATGGCTGACCTGATCGGGCTGCGGTGGCGCTCCCGCCGGGGCACCCACTACGCGGCGACCGACGGCCCCCTGCTGCGCTTCGTCTACGGCGGCGCCTGGGCCGGCGCGGGCATCGGCCTGGCCACCGCGGTCAAGCTCACCCCTGCGCTGTTCATCGCCTACCTGCTGATCACCCGCCAGTGGCGGGTGGCGGCCACCGCGATCGGCACCACGATCGGCGTGACGGTGGGGTCCTTCGCGATCGTCGGCGACGAGTCGCGGGCCTACTTCGGCAGCGTCCTCTGGCAGACCGAGCGGGTCGGTGCGGCGGACATGACGCCCAACCAGTCGCTCGCCGGTCTGCTGGCCCGGCTGTACGACTCGATCGAGACCCCCGGTCTGCTCTGGTTCTCCTTCTCGGTGCTGATCCTGGCGCTGGGCCTGTCCCGGGCGGCCAGTTCCCGCGCCGACGGTGACGAGCTGACCGCGTTCACGCTGGTCGGTCTGACCGCCAACGTGATCAGTCCGATCTCCTGGACGCACCACCTGGTCTGGGTGATCCCGGCGATCATCGTGCTGGCCGACGCGGCGGTGCGCCGTCGGGAGGCGAGCCGGGGGTTGACCCAGCGCAGTGGTCAGGGCCTGGCGTTCGGCGGCCTGCCCGGGGTCAACGGGCTCCGCCCGCCGATCTGGTACCCGACGTTGACCGGGCTCCGGCACGGCGTCGCCGCGATCGGGCTCTACCTGCTCTTCCTGATCTCCCCGATCTGGCCGTACGAGCACCAGCTGCCCGAGATGTCGCACTATCAGGACGGTCTCTTCGGCGCCCTGATGGAGAACTCGCTCGCACTCGCGCTGATCGTGCTGGTCGCCGCGCTGCCCTGGCGCCCGGGCGCCGAGCCGGCGTTCTACGGCGATCGGCTGGCGCGTGCCGTGCTGGTCAACGGCCGACGCTGAGCGGTCAGGGGCAGTTGACCCATTCCTCGGTGCCGTCGCCGAAGACCTGCCGTTTCCAGATCGGCAGCCGCGCCTTGGCCTCGTCCACCAGACGGGCGCAGGCCTCGAATGCCGCCGCACGATGGGCGGTGCTCACGGCGGCGACCAGCGCCACGTCACCGATCGCCAGCGGACCGACCCGGTGCGAGACCGCCACCGCGTAGACGTCGGGCTCGGCCGCGATCTCGGCGGCCACCTCGCGTAGCACCTGCTCGGCACTCGGGTGCCCCTCGTACTCCAGGCTCACCACGGCGCGCCCGTGGTCGTGGTCGCGGACCACACCCTGGAAGGAGACCACCGCGCCGGCCCGCCGGTCGGCAACCGCCGCCTCGTGCGCGGCCAGATCCAGCGGCTGGTCGGTGACCTGGCCGAAGGTGAGCGCCGGCGCCGTCACGACGAACGCTCCCCGGTCAGCAGCGGAAGTGGCACGATCGGCACCCGGTCACCGGGATCGCCGTTGGTGCCCGGCCGAATGACGGCGAACCCGTCCGCACCGGCCAGCCCACGCAGCATCGCCGAGCCGACATGCCGCACCGGGAACGCGGTGCCGGCGGCCCGGTCCAGCCGGACCAGCGCCAGGTGGGTGTGGTCGCCACGACCGGGCACCGCCTCGGCCAAGGTGGCCTGCGGCAGAACCGGCATCGGACGACTCTGGAGGCCGGCGAGCAGCGGGGCGACCAGCGACACCAGCGCGACGATGGCGGACTGCGGGTTGCCCGGCAGCCCGGCGACGAACCGGACCCGCCCGTCGGCGCCGGCCACCCGGGCCAGCAGCATCGGGAAGCCGGGCCGGACCGCCACCGTGTTGACCACGTAGTCGGCGCCGAGCGCCTCGAGCGCCGGGTGCAGGTGGTCGACCGGGCCGTGCATCGTGCCGCCCGTCGTGCAGACCAGGTCGGCGTTGGCCAGCGCCGCGCGCAGGGCAGCCACGTGCGCGGGCAGCGTGTCGGCCACGGGGCCGACCACGTCGGATGGACGGATCTGGCAGCCGTACCGGCGCAGCCACGCGGGCACCGCCGGCCCCAGCGCGTCCCGGACCCGGCCGGCCGCGGGCGGACCCGCGGTGAGCAGTTCGTCGCCGAAGACCAGGAGCGCGGCGCGCGGCGCCCGCCGGACCCGCAGGGTGTCGTGCCCGCAGGACGCCGCCAGGCCGATCACCGCCGGGTCGACCGGCGTGCCGACCGGGAGCAGCTCCTCGTCGGCGTACGCCTCCTCGCCCGGTTGCCGCCACTCCGGCGTCTGGCGGGGCGTGCCGCTGACCAGGCCGTCGGTGGTGGTCGACTCCTCGACCCGCAGCACGGCGGTCGCGCCTTCGGGCACCATGGCGCCGGTCGCGATCTCGACGGTCGTGCCGTCCTCGCTGAGTGGCGCGGGGGTGTTGCCGGCCAGCACCCGGCCGACGACGCGCCACGGGCCGGCGCCGCGCACCGCCCAGCCGTCCACGCTGGAGGTGGGGAAGGCGGGAAGGTCGGTGCGGGCGGTCAACGGCTCGGCCAGGGTCAGCCCGTCAGTGTCGATCAGCGGCCGGGAGAGGGTGGGAAGCGCGGCGGCCAGGCCGACCGCGTAGACGCGGGAGCGCGCCTCCTCCCACCCGGCCGGCGGGGGCGCGGCGACCCGGTCCGCGGTTGGTGCGGTTTCCGTGCTCACCCGCCGAGCCTATCGGGGCGGACCGACACCCGCCGGGCCTGGGCGCGGACCGGTCAGTGGTCTCCGCCGCGCAGTTGGTCGACGGTGTGCGCGAGGATCGGCCCGAGCACGGCCAGCCCGTCCCGGGCGCCGCCGGTCGAGCCGGGCAGGTTGACCACCAGCATCCGACCGGTCACCCCGGCCAGGCCTCGGGACAGCACCGACGTGGGCACCCGGTCGCGACTGTGCGCGCGGATCGCCTCGGCGATGCCGGGGATCTCGTAATCCAGCAGACCCCGGGTCACGTCCGGCGTCCGGTCCGTCGGGGTGACCCCGGTGCCCCCGCTGGTCAACACCACGTCGATGCCGTCGGCGAGGGCGTCTCGCAGGGCCGCGCCGACCGGCTCGCCGTCGGGCACCACCACCGGATCGTCGACCTGGCAGCCCAGCTCGCGCAGGCCGGCGGCGAGCAGGGGACCGCTGGTGTCGGCGTAGACGCCGGCCGCGGCCCGGTTCGACGCGACGATCACCCGGGCCCGGATCACGGCCGGTCCTCCGGTCGGACCCACTCGCCGGTCTTGCCGCCCTCCTTGCGAAGCACCCGGACCGCCTCCACCGAGGCCGCCGGGTCAACGGCCTTGACCATGTCGACCAGGGCGAGACCGGCGACGGCGACCGCGGTGAGTGCCTCCATCTCGACCCCCGTCCGGTCCGCGGTGCGGGCGGTGGCGGTGATCTCGACGGTGTCGACCGTGAGCCGCAGGTCGACGGTGACGCCGTGCAGGGCGATCGGGTGGCAGAGCGGGATCAGCTCCGGGGTGCGCTTGGCGCCCATGATCCCGGCCAGCCGACCGACCGCCAGCGCGTCACCCTTGGGCAGGCCGTCGCGGTGCAGCAGGTCGACGACCTCGGGTGTGGTCCGAAGGCGGCCCGCGGCGACGGCCAGCCGGCCGGTCACCGGCTTGGCGGAGACGTCGACCATGCGGGCCGCACCGGCGCGGTCGACGTGGCTGAGCTGCGCGGGTTCGGTCACGGCGGTGAGCCTATCGGTGCGGTACGACCGGATGGCGCTCGGAAGGAGCGACGCCCCGAGGTGCCGGCCGGGCGCGGGTGCCGTCCGTTGGGATGGTGGCGGCCTGCTCACCGTCACACATCCGGGTGCGGAAGGCTACCCAGCGGGTCAATGCGTGGCGATGTATGAAATGGTCGCCGGTCGACCACCGGGAACAGGTGGAGTCGGCGGCCCTTCAGATCCTCGTCGCGTAGCCCGGACCTGCAAGGTGAGACCGAATCGAGTTGCAATGGGTAACCATTCGCTGCCGGTTCGGCACCTTCCCGGAATCCAGCTTCGAACATACGTCGGAGAATCGCTGTCGACTGCGGACGTTGGGCGCAGCGGAACTGGCGGGCCGCGCACACCGTCTGTTGCTTCGGCGTTTCGAACTGCAACTTGAGTTCGGCAAGCCGCACGGCAGGGCGGCCAGGATCGGGATCGATGGTGTTCGGACGCTCACTGCGCGAGAATTGGTGATGTCCGGAATTTGAACCCATGCCCCCTTCACCGCAAACTGTGGACCGGCGGCACTAAGGCATGGGGCGCAGATTCATCCGACCGGATCTACCCTGAGACCGAACTCCGGATGAGGCTGGGGAGTCTGCTCGTCAGACTGAGGAGGAACCGTCGGGGCAGGCCCCGCGCACATCCTCCGACGGTGGTTGGCAACATGCGAGCTGCCGGCCGAACAAGTCGACCGCGCTCCGCTCACAGGCCATGGACACAACGTCACAAAACCCTCCAGCTTGGCTAATGTTGCGCATACCGACATTTATTACTGCTAACTGCATCGACTTCGCTTTAGGCTCTCGTCACGAAGTTCCCCGGGGGATACCGAACCCGGGCCGGATGAGTGGAGGGAGCGTGCAATGCGCGGCAGCGACTGGCACTGACATCGGAGTGACACTCAGCGGTAAGCTCCCGTCGTCAACATGTAACTGTCGGCGACGACAGGAGCTTCATGAGTCGGGTCACCCCAGAGAACACCACCAGGACAGACCGACAACTGCTGTTGCTCGTCGGTCTCGTCGTCATACTGGCCATCGGCCCGACACTTCTTGCCGTCACGGACGTGCTGGCCCACCCGCCCGACACGGTGGGCCACGGCGCGACCTTCGTCGCGCTGACGTTCATGACAGCCCTCGGGACGATCGTCAAGTCGCCGATCCGTATCCGCTCGACCACGCACGCCATCACCTGGATCGAGACGGCAATCGTGATCGGGCTCGCGGTGGCCCCACCCGCCTGGGTGGTGCTGGCGACCGGCACCGGTGTCGGCATCGCATCGGCCGTCATGAAGCTCCCGCCGATCAAGACGGCGTTCGGCGTCAGCAAGAACATCCTGGTCGCCGGTGGAGCGAGCGCCGTCGCCCTGGCCGTCCACTGGCAGTGGCCACCGGTGGGCATGGCAGAGCTCGTCACTCTGCTGGGCGCGATCTACCTGGTCGCCGCTCTCCTGGACGACCTGCTGGCGATCCCGGTGATCGCGCTCGCGACCGGCACCCGGGTCTCCCGGCAATTCCTGAACAACCTTGACCTCCGGCTCGCCGGCTTCGGTGTGCGCTTCGTCGTAGCCCTCTGCACGCTGCTCATCCTCCAGGTCGACCCGCGATTGCTGCTCGCCGTCCCACCGCTCATGTTGAGCCTGCACCTGGCCTACTCCGCGCGTATCCGGGGTCGCACCGAGCAGCAGGCGTGGCAGCGGCTCGCCCGCACCACGGACGCGCTCAACGTGGTGGACCTGGACAACGTCCTCACCACCGCCGTCACCCAGGCCGCCGAGTTGTTCTCCGCCGACGAGGTCGAGATCGAGCTGCGCGACGGAGCCCGCACGGTGCGCGGCGGCACCAGCGGCATCACCTTCGACGGACTGGCCGGCACGCTCACCGACGTGGACGGCACGGTCGTCGCCACGCCGCTGGAGGGCCACGACCGGTCCGTCGATGTCGGCGCGCTGCGGCTGCGCTTCCGCGGCCCCGTGCAGCTCTCCGAACGGGAGCAGTACACCTTGCGTACCTTCGCCTCCGCGCTCTGCACGGCGGTACGCAACGCCCAGGCGTACGCCGAGCTGGCACGGGTGGCCGACGAGCACGCGTACGCCGCGGCGCACGACGCGCTGACCGGCCTGGCCAACCGTCGACACCTGCTCGACAAGGGCACCGAGCAGTTGAGCGGACGGCACGCGGACGGGGTGACCGCGCTGGTACTGATCGACCTCAATCACTTCAAGGAGGTCAACGACACGCTCGGGCACGCCGCCGGCGACCAGGTACTGGTGCAGGTGGCCGAACGTCTGCGGGGCGCCGCCCAGGCCAGTGACCTGGTGGCCCGCCTCGGCGGCGACGAGTTCGCCGTACTCCTGCGCGGGCTGCCGGCCCCGGCGGTCGCCGCGCACCGGGCGGAGACGCTGCTCGCCGCGTTGCACGAACCGTTCGAGCTGGACGGCATGCGGATCAGCGTCGAAGCCAGCGGCGGGATCTCCGTCGCCCCGGCCAGTGGCGGCATGGCGGAGCTGCTGCGCCGCGCCGACGTGGCGATGTACCAGGCGAAGCGGGCCGGTCAACGGATCTCCACGTACGCTTCGGCGCGGGACACCGCCGACCTCGGCCGGCTCACCCTCGGCGGTGACCTGCCACGGGCGGTCGCCGACCACGAGTTCGTCGTCAACTTCCAACCGATCGTCGACCTGGGCACCGGCGAGGTGACCAGCGCGGAGGCGCTGGCCCGCTGGCATCACCCCACCCACGGCATGATCGATCCGCTGCGTTTCCTGGAGGCGGTGGAGCGCTCCGGGCTGCTACCGGCGTTCGCCGAGGCGATCCTCGACCAGGCGTTGATCGCGGCGGCCGGCTGGCGCGACGCCGGCTTCGACGTGCCGGTCGCGGTCAACGTGTCCCCGCGCAGCCTGCTTGACGCGCGCTTCCCCGGCTCGGTGCTGGCCCGCCTGCGTGCCCACGACCTGCCGCCGGACCGGCTGGTGCTGGAGTTGACCGAGACGCTGACGCTCAGCCAGCTCGACGTGGTGGACCGGGTGCTGAGCCGGCTGCGCGACGAGGGCATCCGGCTGGCACTGGACGACTTCGGCACCGGCTACTCCTCGCTCTCACTGCTCTCCCGGATCCCCGTGCACGAGCTGAAGATCGATCGCAGCTTCGTGACGACGATGGAGAGTTCGGCGGAGGCCGCCGCCGTCATCCGTTCCACCCTCGACCTGGGCCGCAGCCTCGACCTTGACGTGGTGGCCGAGGGGGTGGAGAGCGAGCCGCAGCGACGGGCCCTCTGGGAGCTGGGTTGCACCGCCGGCCAGGGGCACCTGTTCGCCCGGCCGATGCCCGCCGGCACTCTCCTCGCGGCGTTGCAGCGCGGCTCGGGCGGCCGCCCGGGCGCCCTCGCAACGCCGCTGCACGACGCCGGCGCGGTGATCCGGCTGACCCAGAACCGCCGCCAGGGCGGGCGGTCCCGCCCGGACCGACTTCCCCACCTCCCCGCCTGAACGACGCGGAACATCGAGCTGGCCGGGGGTCTGCCAGACTGGCGCGCGTGACCGCCGACCACCCGACCGCCCTTCGCCGTCGCTGGCGGACGCTCGACACCGCCGCCGGGGGCCTCGCCCTCGACCTCGGTCTCTACGCCGTCTCGGCCGTCTTCGCCGCGATCACCGCGGTCACCTCGACGCTGCTGCCGCATCGGGCCTGGGGCGCGGTCGCCACCGTCGGCTACCTGATCGCCACACTGGCGGTGGTCGTCCAGCTCCTCCTTCGCCGACGCGGCTCGGCCTCCCGGCTGGTCGGCCTGCCAGCCCGGTGGGCGGTCACCGGATTCGTCTGGGCGAGCACCGCCCTGCTGCCCGTGCTCTGGCAGAGCGTCGAGCGGGCCACCGGACGCACCGACCGGGCCCAGGAGGAGGTGCTGGTCGTGGAGCAGGCCGGGGCGCGCCTGCTGGAGCATGGCACGCCGTACCTCGGACGCGACGCCATAGCCGCCCTGCCGCCCGCCGAGCAGCTGCTCGGCTACACGCCGTACCAGCCGGGCATGGCGATGTTTGGCCTGCCCAGAGCCCTGGTCGACGCCGCCTGGACCGATGCCCGGGTCTGGTTCGCGGTGGGCACCGCGCTGGCGCTCGCCCTGGCCGTGGCCGCCCTGCGCGCCGCCCACCGCGCACACCCCGCCGGCACGGACGACCGTCCGGGCGCCGCCCTGCTGCGGGGCGTGCAGGCGGCCACCGTACTGCCGATCTGCGCGCTCACCCTCGCCACCGGCGGCGACGACCTGCCCGTACTCGCGCTCTGCCTGCTCGCCCTCGCGCTCGCCGCCGCCGACCGGCCCGGCCGGGCCGGCCTCGCGGTCGGGCTCGCCAGCGCGCTGAAGTTGTTCGCCTGGCCGGTCGCCCTGGTCCTGATCGCGTGGGGGCTGACCCGGCGGGCCGGCACCCGGGTCGCCGCCGGCGCGATCGGGCTACCCGTGGCGGCCCTGCTCCCGGCCCTGCTGGTCGACCGCGACGCGCTGACCGAGAACGTGCTGCGCTTTCCGCTCGGCCACGGTCTGGTCACCAGCCCCGCGCAGTCCCCGTTCCCCGGCTATCTGATCGCCACCGCGCTGCCCGCCGGCCGGCTGATCGCCGCCGCGCTGCTGGTCGCGGCCGGCCTGGCCATCGCCGTCCGACTCGCCCGCCGCCCGCCGCGCACCGCCGTCGCCACCGCGCTGATCTGCGGGTACGGGCTGCTCGCCGCGATCGTCCTGATGCCCTCGACCCGCTTCGGCTACCTGCTGTACCCGCTGGCCCTGCTCACCTGGGCGCCCGCCCTGCACCGCACCACCGACTCGTCGACCGTCCTGGTGCCCGGCGAGCTGTCCGGTCGGACCACTTCGGCGTAACTGCCGGGCGGAGCGACGCGACAGGGCGTACACCTGAAGGCATGACCACGTACCGCGACCGGGCCGAGGCGGGCCGGGTGCTCGCCGATCGGCTCACCGCACTCATCGGCGAGCCGGACGTCGTCGTCCTCGGCCTGGTCCGCGGCGGCGTGCCGGTGGCCCGGGTCGTCGCCGAACGACTCGGCGCGCCACTGGACGTGCTGGTGGTCCGCAAACTCGGCATGCCGTGGGCCCGGGAGGTCGCCTTCGGCGCGCTCGGCCCGGGCGGCGTGCAGGTGCTCAACGAGGCGGTGGCCAGTCGGCTCAGCAGCGACGACATCGCCGAGGTCAACCACCGGGAGCAGACCGAGTTGGAGCGCCGGGAGCGGCTCTACCGGGGCGGCCGCCCTCCGCTGGACCTCGCCGGGCGGATCACGGTGATCGTCGACGACGGCCTGGCCACCGGCGCGACCGCGCGCGCCGCCGTCGAGGTCGTCCGCCGACTCGGCGCACGCCGGGTGGTGGTCGCGGTGCCGGTCGGCGCGCAGGAGGCGTACGAGCTACTGGCCGCCGAGGCCGACCAGGTCGTCTGCGCCCAGCGCCCGCAGGATTTCGGCGCGGTCAGCGTCTACTACGAGGACTTCCACGAGGTGCCCGACGAGGAGGTGATCGAGGCGCTTACGGCGACCGCGTGACTCGACCGGGTACCTTCGGATGATGAGTCTCACCTGTCCCAAGTGTCACGGAGAAATGCGTCAGTACGAGCGCAGCGGCGTCGTCATCGACCAGTGCGGGGAGTGCCGAGGCATTTTCCTCGACCGCGGCGAGCTTGAGAAGCTCTTCGAGGCGGAGGCCAACTGGAGCCGCCAGCAGGCCGGCACGCCGCCGCAGCCCGCTCAGCAGCCCGGGGGCTACCCACCGCCGCAGCACCAGCCCGGCTACGGTGCGGTCCCCCCGCCGCCACCGCCCCCGCCCGCCCACGGCTACCCGCCGGCGCCGGCTTACGGCGGCCAGCAGCACCACGGCTACCACGGCCACTACCGGCACAAGAAGCGCAAGGGCTTCCTCGACGAGATGTTCGGCTGAGCCGAGGTCAGCATCCCGCCCGGGCCGACCCGCGCGTCGGCCCGGGCGCTTCACCCACCGCAACTGTCGCCGATGGTTGGCGGGCGGGAAGGTCCGTGCGAGGCTGCATCGCATGAGCGCGATCCGGTCGGCCGAGGCGCTGGCCCAGGCGTACGACGCGATCACCGGCGTGGTCGACGGTCGGGACGACACGGACCTGCAACGACCCACCCGCTGCCGGGGCTGGCTCGTCGCGGACGTGCTCTTCCACGTGCTCGGCGACGCCCAGCGGGCCCTGGTCGCGCTGGCCAGTCCCGCCGACGGCCCCGCCGACGTGGACGACGTCAGCTACTGGCGCGGCTTTCCCTCCGGCGGCGGTGACGACGCCCGGCACGCCTGGTGGGTCCGCCGGTCGGCCGCCGCGTTCGACCGACCGTCCGGGATCGTCCGGCTCTGGCGAGACACCGCCCCGGCGGCGGTCCGGGCCGCCGCCGCAGCCGACCCGACGGGGTACGTGACCACGCAGGGGCACGTGCTGCGCGTACCGGACTTCCTCGCCACCCTGACCACCGAGGCCGTGGTGCATCACCTGGACCTGACGCTGGAACTGCCCGACGCGCCGCCGCCCGGTCCCCTCGCGGTACGGGTCGCGGTGGCGACCATGGACGGCCTGATGAGCGACGACACAGTTCGACCCACCGCATGGGACGACCACGACTTCCTGCTGAAGGCCACCGGGCGCGTCCCGCTGACCGACTGGGACCGGCTGGAGCTGGGTGAGTCGGCAGGCTGGTTTCCACTGCTCGGCTGACCCGCCGCCCTTCCTGCTCGAAAGGAAACAAGAGTCAGCCGGAGGAATATTCAGCCGTCGAGAATATTCTTCGCGATCTCTGCTTTCCGCGCCAACGCGACCTCCGCTTCCGCGTACAGCAAAGCCACTATCTTTTCCGCAGGCCCGCACGTTGTTCCGATCGTGTAGATCGTTTTGTGCGGGCGGACAGACAGACGGCCGATATCATTCCTTTGAAGGAACGCCGCGAACGAATCGAGTAGCCGCTTGCTGCCCACAAGCCTGAATTGGGAGAACGTCGATTGACTAGGACTCGGTCGCCGGTACTTACCGATTGAGCCATCGCCATCGACGACACCGCGCCAAAAGTCGCGTGATTCAGTCAGCCCGTCGCTGAGCGGGCCGCCATACCTCCCCAGAGCCATCAAGCGCTCCGCAAGGCGCTTCGAGCGCACCGAAAACTGACACGACCCGTGCGTGGGGCTTGGTGCGGAGATGCTACTGGTCGAACCCAGGAAGGTACGCAGCGAGACAAGGTGTTCGCGGTCCCGCTGGGCAAGCCCTACGGAGATCTGCGGGAGATGGCCCGCCCGGTACGTCACGCATCCGTCGGCGAAGAGAAACCCAAGCCAGTAGCATGCTTCCCGCGTCAGCAGGTCGAACGCGTCGTGTCGAAGCGTGTGAACAGTCTTCCGAAGGACGACGCCACGGCGGACCAACAGTCCGCGCATCCCCGGCTCGGTGAAACCGAAGTTCTTTGCCACCTCAGTGACAGACAAGCCTTCGGTGTATTGTCTTACCGCCTCTGAACGTTCCGATTCGGTCAACTTTGCCCTCGACCGAGCTGGCACGCCTCGCCTTCGCAGTAGACCACGTACAGCCTGCCTGCTGACGCCATACGAGTTCGCAATTCGAGTCAGACTCTCGCCCGTCTGCGCACGTTCAACAACCGCCGCGATTTGCGCCGTCGACAGACGAAAAGCGGTATCCCTCATCCGATAGCCATGTCGACGAATCTCGATAGATGCAATTGGGCCGCAACAGTCACAGTATCGGTGGGACCATTCCGATGCTTAGCAATTATAAAGTCCGCCTCCCCGGCCCGCGGCGACTCCTTGTCGTAGTAGTCGTCGCGGTGCAGCAGGATGACAACGTCAGCATCCTGCTCAATTGAGCCAGACTCACGCAAATCGGACAATTGGGGTCGCTTGTCGGTGCGCTGCTCGGGGCCACGGTTCAGCTGGCTGACCGCGATGACCGGGCACTCGACCTCCTTGGCCAGCAGTTTGAGGCCACGGGAGAGGTCGGCGACCTCCTGCTGCCGACTCTCGGTGCGCTTCGGCGAGGTCATCAGCTGGAGGTAGTCGACCACGATCATCTTGAGGTCGTGCCGCTGCTTGAGCCGGCGGGCCTTGGCCCGGATCTCCATGAGGTTCATGCTCGGCGTGTCGTCGACGAAGAGCGGCGCCTCGCTGATCTCGCCCATGCACCGGGCCAGCTTGGTCCAGTCATCGTCGGAGAGCTGCCCGCTGCGCAGCACGTGCAGCGGCACCCGCGCCTCGGCGGACAGCAGCCGCATAACGATCTCGACCTTGCTCATTTCCAGCGAGAAGATGGCGGCCGCCTGGTTGGCGCGGATAGCGGCATTCCGGGCAAAGTCCATACTTGCGGTCGATTTGCCCAAACCAGGCCTTCCGGCCACGATGATGAGCTGCCCGGCGTGCAGGCCGTTGAGCAGCCGGTCCAGGTCGGTGAAGCCGGTCGGGACGCCGGTCATCATCCCGCCCTGCGCGCCCACCGCCTCAATCTCGTCCAGCGTCGGCTGCAACATGTCCGCCAGGACCGCGAAGTCCTCGCTGACCCGACGTTCCGTGACGTCGTAGACGGCCTGCTGGGCGAGGTCCACGATGTCGTCGACGTCGCGGCTGCCGCCGTTGGCGGTGCCGTAACCCAACTGCACGATCTTGGTGCCGGCCTCGACCAGCCGGCGCAGCACCGCCCGCTCGCTGACGATCCGCGCGTAGTAGGCGGCGTTCGCGGCGGTGGGCACGCTGGCGATGAGAGTGTGCAGGTAGGGCGCGCCGCCGATGCGTACCAGATCGCCGGAGTCGGCGAGGGCCGCCGCCACGGTGATCGAGTCGGCCGGCTCACCCCGGCCGTAGATGTCCAGGATGATGTCGAAGATGGTGGCGTGCACCGGCCGGTAGAAGTCGTTGGTCTTCAGGATCTCGACGACGTCGGCGATGGCGTCCTTGGAGAGCAGCATGCCGCCAAGGACGCACTGCTCGGCTGCGACATCCTGGGGCGGGGTCTTGTCGAACTGGCCGTCGCGCTGCGCAGGCGGCTGGCCGCCGGAGCGTGGCTCCGCCCGCATGTCGTCGGTGACCGACACGGGTCCCCCCTCCACTGCGCCGGATCCGGTTCCAGCTCTATCGCCTCGGTACGACAATTCCGCCCGACCGGGCCGGTCGATCGGGGGCCATCGCGCCGGCGGTCGAGGGCCAACCATACGGACCGCGAGGTCAGCGACTCAACAGCGGCGGTGGACGAGCCTCGGGACAACCTGTGGATGTCGTGGACGAGCATGTGCGCAGCGTGTGCACAGCCTGTGGACAACGCTTGGGGAATTCCGGGTCATACCTCGTTGACCTGCGGATATGCGGTCCCCAGCCTGTGGAGGAGAATATTTCGGTCGGGCCTGTGACACGATCGTCCCGTACTATCTCCAGCGAACGGCTACACCTGGACAGCGGATTACGCTTTCGGTTCAGAAGGGTCACACTCCGGCCGTGAGTTACCGGGACTGGGGACGCGGGGAGGGCAGCCCGCGCGAGCGCCGGCCGACCGCCTCGTGGGGTGAGCGCGTGCCACCCCTTCCGGTCGACCCGTACGACGAGGACGGGCGCTATCGCACCTCCAGCCGTCGGCGTGCACTGGATCGGGGGCAGGACGAGCCGGTCGACGCCTACCTGCCCCGGTGGGCACTGGAGTCGGGGGTCCGGCACGCGGACGGCGGTGGCCGTCACGCCGCCCCGGATGACGACGAGGCCGAGCCCGAGCTGCCGAGTTCCGGAGCCGGCTGGCGGGCCAGCGAGACGACGAGCACCCGGCGGCTGGTCAGTGAGACGGGTTGGCGGGAGCGACCGGCGATCGGCGCGGCGCCCGACTCGGACCACACCCGGGAGTGGACGCTCGACCGTCCACAGGAGCAGGGGTACGCCGGCCGCCGGCGTGCCGACTCGACGGAGGAGGAGCCGGTCTCCGGCGCGGTCCCGGACCGCCGTCCCCGGCGTGCGCCCGCCGGCCGCCCGCAGGTGATCTGGTCCGGCGGTGACCTGGAGCCCGCCCCGGCCGAGCCGGTGCCCCGCTGGGAAACGGAGCGGCCCACCCGGCGCAGCCGTCGTGCGGAGGAGTCCTGGACCCGTCCGGCGGCCGACCCGTGGGAGCGCGGATCCGACCCTGCGCCTGAGCCCGACCCGTCGTACGCGCCGGCGGTGGACCCGTGGGACGCCTCGGGCGTGCACGCGTGGCCGCCGGTGGCCGAGGCGGATGGCACGGACCTGAGTGGGCAGTGGGCGCAGGCGGAGAGCATCGGTGGTTGGGAACGGTCCGACCGCACCGGCCAGTGGGAGCGGTCCGCGGTCGAGGACGACCAGTGGGACCGGACGCTGGCGCCGCGCTCCGACCGGTCTGTGGCGGCCGAGGGTTGGCCGCCGAGCGGGGACGACCGGTTCTGGTCCGGCACTCGGCTGGCCGGTGACGACCCACGCTGGATGGATCTGTCGACGTCGGCACCCCGGTCCCCGGTGGTGGGTTACACCGCCCCGCGCCCGCGGAGCGCTCCCGTATCCCGTGGTGCTCCCGTGCCCCGTGGTGGTGGGCCACGACGTCGGGTGGACCAACCGCCGGTGGGGGTGGCCTCGGTGCGCCGGCGGGTCGAGTCCGTGGCGACGGGCGGCTGGGCGCGGCGCCTGGAGGACGACCTGCTGGACCCGGATCCGGGTGGGTCCATCCGGCCGCTGCTGTACACCGCCGCCTGTTACCTGTTGCCGGCGGTGCTGGTCTTCGTCTGGTTGCTGACCCTGGGCAGCCAGGCACCGGCCGGGTGCGTCACCGACATCAGCGGAGGCGGGTGCGACTCGCCCCGGTCGCGTGCGTTGGAGTCGCTGCTCGCTGGCTCGCCCCGCTTCGGGCTGGCGCTGGTGAGCAGTCTGGTGGTGGCGGCGCTGCTGCGTCGGGTCGGTACGACGTGGCGCTCGGCCACCATCGCGCTCGCCGCCGCGGTGGTGGGCGGGGGCCTTTCCACGGTGTTGATTAGCGCGGTGACCGGTCAGGCGATCGGCTGACCGGGCGCGGGCCCGACGACGGTACGCACGAGGGCCCGCACCGATCGCTCGGCACGGGCCCTCGTGGTGGTGTCGCTGGTGTCAGCCCTGAACGACGTTCAGGTTGAACGACGCGGTCACCTCGGGGTGCAGCTTGATCTTCACCGGGTAGGTGCCGGTCGACTTGATGTGACCCGGCACCTCCAGCCGGCGCCGGTCGAGGACCGGGCCACCGGAGGCCTTGACGGCGTCGACGATCTCGGCCGAAGTGACCGAGCCGAAGAGCCGACCGCCGTCGCCGGCGCGGGCCTTCATGTTGACCTTGAGACCCTCGAGCTGACCCTTGACCTCGTTCGCGTGGTCGAGGTCGCGGATCTCGCGGGCCGAGCGGGCCCGCTTGATGACCGTGACCTGCTTTTCCGCGCCCTTGGTCCAGGCGATCGCGAAGCCCTGCGGCAGCAGGTAGTTACGGCCGAAGCCGTCCTTGACCTCGACGATGTCGCCCGGGGCACCGAGGCCGGACACTTCCTGAGTCAGGATGATCTTCATATCGGTGCCTCCTCTCAGCGGGTGGTAGCCGTGTACGGCAGGAGCGCCATCTCACGGGCGTTCTTGACCGCACGGGCGATCTGCCGCTGCTGCTGCGAGGTCACGCCGGTCACCCGTCGAGCGCGGATCTTGCCGCGGTCGGAGATGAACTTGCGCAGCAGCGCGGTGTCCTTGTAATCGATGTAGGTGATCCCGTCCTTGTCGAGCGGGTTCACCTTCTTCTTCGGCTTGCGAAGTGCCGCAGCCTTGGCCATTGCTCGTGCTCCTGGTTTGCGATCGCGGGCGCTCGGCGCCATTAGAACGGGGGCTCCTCGTCGAAGTTGCCGCCCGAACCGGCACGCGCGGGAGAGGGTGCGGCCGAAGCCCAGGGGTCGTCGAAGTTGCCTCCGCCGCCACCCTGACCACCACCGCCGCCGCTACCGCCACCGAAGCCGCCACCGCCACCGCCGGAGCGGGACATCTTCTGCACCTTCGCCGTGGCGTAGCGCAGCGACGGGCCGATCTCGTCGACCTCAAGCTCGATGACGGTGCGCTTCTCACCCTCGCGGGTCTCGTAGGACCGCTGCCGGAGCCGGCCCGACACGATCACCCGAGCGCCACGCTGCAGCGACTCGGCGACGTGCTCGGCGGCCTGCCGCCACACGGTGCAAGCGAGGAACAGCGGCTCGCCGTCCTTCCACTCGCCCGACGCCTTGTCCATGAAACGGGGCGTCGAGGCGACTCGGAACTTGGCGACCGCCGCCCCGGAGGGGGTGAACCGCAACTCGGGGTCATCGGTCAGATTGCCGATGACCGTGATGGTGGTGTCTCCTGCCATGACCATCTCCTCGCGCACTCAGCGTCTCGTCGTACAGGCTCCCAGAGCCGTATGACAGAGCCGCGGAGGCTGATCCGGGCGAACCGGGTTGAATGCTTAGCGCATCTCCGGCCGGATGACCTTGGTGCGCAGCACGGACTCGTTGAGCCGGAGCTGACGGTCCAGCTCGGCCACCGCGGCAGGCGTGGCCTGCAGGTCGACGACGGCGTAAATGCCCTCGGCCTTTTTGTTGATCTCGTACGCGAGGCGCCGGCGGCCCCACACGTCGGTCTTCTCAACCGAGCCACCCGCGGTCCGGATCACGTTCAGGTACGTGTCGAGCGACGGGGCGACGGTGCGTTCCTCGAGGCTGGGGTCGAGGATCACCATTACTTCGTAATGACGCAAGACGTGCTCACCTCCTGTGGGCTAAGCGGCCACGGTCCTTCCGTGGCAGGAGGTCGTGCGTCGCTGCCCGCACGTACCGGGGGAACCCGGCCGGACGCGGACAACCTGACCAGGATACCCGGTCCGAACGATCATGCCTGTGGTGGTGGGGCCAGCGCCCGGACGTGCCGACGGGGGCCCACCGTCCGACCGTCACCGGCCGGTGGTGGACCCCCGTCAACGAGGCCGCGGGGCGTCCCGTCCGCATTCCTTGGGTGGGACCTGGGGAGGAACGACCACACCGATGAGGTTGGACCGAAGACGCCCCGCGGAGCTTTATCGTGTTGTTATCTGACGATACAACGGCTCTCGTACCTTGTCGGGGGAAAAAGCACAAATTTCCGAGATTCTTCATCGGTCGGATCTGATGTGCCCGGGGGGTCACCCCCGCCACGCCGGGCCGCGCGGCGGGGGTGACCTCGTTGTCGGTCCGTCGACCACCGGTTGCCGTACGCGGCGGTCACGCCATCGACGGCACCGGCGCTGGCCGCCGACTCAATCCCATCAACGATCGTCGGTCCGTTCGGTGTCGCCGTCGACGGCGTCACCGCACCGGCCGGTCGCCCCACCCGTCGGGGTCGCGACGTAGGCTCGCTCGCATGCGTATCGGAGCCCACGTCGATTCGACCGACCCGCTGACGGAGGCGACCGCCCGGTCCGCCGACACCGTGCAGTTCTTCCTCTCCGACCCGCAGGGGTGGAAGGCGCCCAAGCCCCGGGAGGACGCCGAACGGCTGCGCGCCGCCGAGGTCGACCTGTACGTGCACGCGCCGTACGTCATCAACGTGGCCACCCTCAACAACCGCATCCGGATCCCCAGCCGCAAGCTGCTGCTCGGGCACGCGAACGCGGCCGCCGCGATCGGCGCGAAGGGCCTGATCGTCCACGGCGGGCACGTCAACGCCGGGGACGACCTGGCCGTGGGCTTCGACAACTGGCGCAAGACATTCGCGTACGCGGCCGACTCCGGCGGCTTCGGCGTCCCCGTCCTGATCGAGAACACCGCCGGCGGCGACAACGCGTGCGCCCGTCGACTGGACGCGCTGGCCCGCCTCTGGGACGCCATCGGCGACCACGAGGTCGGCTTCTGCCTGGACACCTGCCACGCGTACGCCGGCGGCGAGGAACTGCTCGGCCTGGTCGACCGGGTCAAGGCGATCACCGGGCGGATCGACCTGGTGCACGCCAACAACTCCAAGGGCGCCTTCAACTCCGGCCAGGACCGGCACGACAACCTGGACGGCGGGACGATCGACCCGGAGCTGGTGGTGGCGGTGATCCGCGCTGCCGGCGCGCCAGTGGTCGTCGAGACACCGGGCGGTGTCGCCGGCCAGGCCGCCGACATCGACTTCCTCCGCCAGCAGCTCGGGACGGAGAGTACGGCAGCATGACGACCGGCCAGCCCGGGACCGGAAGCGCCCGGCCCACCCCCACCGGGGACGCCCGGATCCGGCCCGCGATCCCGGCCGCCGCCGGCACCCCCACCCCGGCGGCGCGCACCGCCGCCACGGCCTCCGGCACCACGACCGCCGCCGCCGGCACGGACCACACGGTCAGCGGCGACGGTACGAGAGCCAGCATCGTCACCAACGACGGTACGAAAGCCGCCACCGCCAGGGACGACGACCCGAAGCCCGGCTCCACGAAGCACGACGGCCCCGAGCCCGGCTCGGTCGGGGACAGCGCGGCCGAGGACAGCGCGGCCGAGGACAGCGCGGCCACGGACAGTAAGGCCAAGCCCGGCGCGGCTACGGGCGGTGCGGAGAAGGATGGTGCCGTCAAGGAACGCGCGGGCAAGGACGGCGCGGAGAAGGACAGTGCCGCCGAAGGCGATCCGGCCGAGAGCGGCGACGTAGCCAAGGGCGGGAAGACCGGCGAACCAGACGGTCCGGTGAAGGCCGACGGTGAGGCGAAGTCGGCGGGATCCGAGCGCTGGGAGGCGTTCGCCTCCGCGCCGGAGCCGGTGCCCTCCCGGCTCAGCCGGTCGGCCCGCGCCGTCGGCCGGTACCTGATCCACGAGTGGACCCTGGCAAGCCTCGGCGCGCTGGCGCTGGCCGTGCTGATGACCTGGCCGACGCTGCGCTACCCGCGCTACACCCTCCCGCAGGACTACTGGGATCCGAGCCTGCAGGCGTGGCAGATGGCCTGGTCCGGGCACATCCTGCTGACCGAGCCCGCGCGCCTGTGGCAGTCCAACACGTTCTTCCCCGAGCTGTGGAGCTTCGCGTTCTCCGACACGCTGCTCGGCTACGCCCCGGCCGGCATGCTCGGCAGCGGCCCCGAGGACGCGGTGCTGCGCTACAACATCATGTTCGTGCTGGCGCACGCGCTCGCCACGCTGGGGGCGTACGCGCTGGCCCGGCAACTCGGCGCGGGCCGGATCGGCGCCGCGGTCGCCGGCGTCGCCTACACCTACGCGCCGTGGTTGCTGGCCCAGGCCGGGCACCTGCACGTGCTCTCCAACGGCGGGATCCCGCTGGCGTTGGCCATGCTGGCGCGTGGGCACGGCTGGTCGCTGCGGCACGGCTACCGGCCCGAGCGCCGGCACGACGGCTGGGTCTACGCCGGCTGGCTGGTGGCGGCCTGGCAACTCAGCCTCGGCTTCGGCATCGGTCTGCCGTTCGCGTACTTCCTGGCCTGCGCGGTGCTGGTCGCGGCCGTCCTGTTCTACGCGCGGCGACTCCGCACCGGCCAGGCCCTGCCGTTCGGCCGCCGGCTGCTCGTCGCCGACGGGGTCGGCGGGCTGCTCTTCGCCGGGGTGGGTCTGCTGATGGCGATCCCGTACTTCAAGGTGACCGAGCTGCACCCGTACGCCGAGCGCACCATCGGTGACATCAGCATCTTCTCGCCGCCGGCGTCCGGCTTCGTGACCGCGCCCGCGGAGTCGCGGATCTGGGGCGGGCTGCACGAGGGCGCCCGAGCGGCGCTGCCGTGGCATCCGGAGATGACCCTGCTGCCGGGCTTCGTGCTGTACGCGCTGGCCGCCGGCGGGCTGTTCTTCTCGGTCTGGCGGCTGCGGCACCGGCTGCTGCTCCTCGCCGGGGTTCTGCTGACGATGGCCTTCGCGATGGGCACCCGCTTCTTCGACGGCGCCTTCACCTACGTTCCGCTGTTCGAGCACGCACCCGGCTGGAACGCATTGCGTACCCCCGGCCGGTTGATGCTCTGGACCACGCTGCTGCTCGCCCTGCTCGCCGCGGGCGCGGTCACCGCCCTCACCGAACGGGTCCGCGACCTGGCCGCGCAGCGGATCCCGTCCTGGCCGGGGCCGTGGCTGCGCCTGGCCACCCTGCTGCCGCTGCTGCTGGTCACCGTCGAGGGCCTGAACACCACCCCGCATCCGGTGGTGCCGACCCAGCCGGCCGCGCTGCGCACGGTGGAGGGGCCGCTGCTGGTGCTACCCAGCAACCAGAGCCTGGACCAGCACGTGATGCTCTGGTCCACCAGCGGATTCCCGGACGTGGTGAACGGCGGCAGCGGCTTCACCCCACGCCAGCTCGACGACGTCCGCCGGGTGACTCAGTCGTTCCCCGACCAGACCAGCGTCGACTACCTGCGCACGCTCGGCGTCCGCACTGTGGTGCTGCTGCGCGGACAGGTCGCCGGGACGCCGTGGGAGATCACGATCGACGCCCCGGTCGACACGCTCGGCATCACCCGACAGGAGATCGACGGCGCGGTGGTCTACCGGCTCTGACGCAGCTGGCTTCTGGGGCGGGTTTGCGGGGAGCCAGCCCGGCACCGGGCCGTCGGGCTTGTGGATCAGGTGATGGTCGCGGGTTCGGGTGCGGGCTTGTTGATCGTGGTTCGGCGCCAGCGGTCCAGCCAGGGGGCATCCGGTGCGCCGTCGAGCACGCCGCCGTCCGGATCGTCGGCATAGGTGGCCCGCACCGCGTCGCGCTCGGGGTGCAGGATCTCCCGGACGACCAGCACGCACAACACCACCACAGTGGTCAGCCGCAACGTGGCGGCCAGCACGAACACGCCCTCCGGGAAGACCGGTCGGCTGGTCGCCGCGCCGAGGAGCTCGCCGTAGAAGGCGACGAAATAGCAGACCTCGGCGAACTGCCAGGCGAGGATGGCCCCCCACTTCGGGCGGGCCAGCACCACCAGTGGCAATAGCCAGAGCACGAACTGCTGGGACCAGACCTTGCTGAAGATGAGGAACGCGGCGACGACCAGGAAGGCGAGCTGGGCGAGCCGTGGTCGGCGGGGCGCCCGCAGCGCCAGGACCGCCACGCCGAGGCAGGCCAGCCCGAACAGGGCGTACGAGACGGTGTTGAGGGTCGGGATGTTGGCGTTCAGCCACTCGAACGGGCCGAGCCGGGCGGGGTCGCCACCGACCTTGCCGTCGAGGTAGCGCCCGATGTACCAGAGCGTGCCCCAGTCGATGGGCCGGGTGCTGTTCAGCTCGAAGAACCGGTCCCAGTTCTCCCGGTACGCCAGCGCCGGGTGCAGGTTCACCAGCACCAGGGCGGCGATCGCGCTGCCGACCGCGATGAGCGCGGCCCGTAGGCGGGCGGCCCGCAGCGCCAGCACCAGGATCGGGCCGAGGATGAACAGTGGCCAGAGCTTCGCCGCGCCGGCGAGGCCGAGCAGCACGCCGGCCACCGCGGGTCGTTTCCGGGCCCAGGCCAGCAGGCCGAACGCGGCCAGGCCGATGGCGAGCAGGTCCCAGTTGACGGTGGCGGTGAGCAGCAGCGCCGGGGCGAGCGCGAACAGCGCCGCGTCCCAGGGTCGTCGACGTCGCAGCGCCAGGATCACCGCCACGGTGGCCACCGCGAGCGCGCCCAGCACCAGCGCGTTGAGGTTGTAGAACCACTGGCCCTGGTTGATGCTCGGGTCGCCGTCGCCGAGGGCGTGCACCGGCAGGCCCAGCGCCCCCATGAAGTACCCGGTGAGTACGGGGTACTCGACGGGGTGGTCGCGGTAGGGCACCTTGCCCTCGTTGAGCCCCTCGGCGTAGTAGAGGGCGAGCACGTCGGTGTAGCAGAAGCGGGTGTACTGCTCGTTGTCCTGCCAGGCGCCGTCCTGGCACGGCGACTTCTGCACCCAGTGCAGAGCGAGCGTGAGGCAGACCAGTGCCAGCACGATCCGGACTGCGGTCCAGAACCGCCGCTCCCCACCGGCCGGCCGGTCCAGTGCCGTCGCGTGGTCGCCCAGGGGCCCACCGATCATGCCGGAGATGCCGCGGACGAACCCGTCGGAGCGGGACGGGTTGTCGGTGGTTCCGGCGTCGTCGATGCCGGGCGTCGACTGGGTGCTCATGAAGTGGCATCCTGCCGTACGACCGGGGTGCGCGTCCCGTCCCGGCGCGCGGATCCGGGTACGGAAACGCCGTCGCCGGCCGGACAGGTCGTCCGGCCGGCGACGGCGTCGTGTAACGGTGCGGGTCAGTCCCGGTTGGTCGGTGGCAGGCCGGGCAGCAGCCCGCCGCCGTTGCCGCCTGTTCCAGGCCGGCCTGGATCGTTCGGGTTGATGCCACCGTTGTTGCCGTCGGTGCGCGGGCAGAACGGGTTGGTCAGCGGGTCACAGGGTTGACCGGGCTGACCAGGCTGACCGGGCAAACCCGGCTGGCCAGGCAGACCCGGAATGGTCGGCGGAGGCGGCGCCTCGCCGTTGCCGGATTCCTTGTCGCCGATGTTCGCCGCCGGCGGGAAGTCCAGCTTCTCCTTGCCCTGCAGCGCCTCGTCCATGAACCGCTCCCAGATGTCACCGGGGAGGTTGCCACCGCTGACCTTGCGGCCGTCCTTGAGCTTGAGTGCCTTCCGGGCCTGCACGTTGCCCACCCATACGGCGGTGGCCAACTGCGGCGTGTAGCCGATCATCCAGGCGTCGCCGTTGTCCTCGCTGTCGCCCCTGAGTTCCCAGGTGCCAGTCTTGGAGGCGGCCTTGCGGCCGTCGTCGAGGCGGTGGTTGACGGCGGCCGGGTAGTCCTTCAGCACCGACGTCACGTCGGCCACCACGTCCTTGTCGATGCGCGGCTGGGAGTCGAGCTTCTCGCTGCCCTTGGCGACCTTTTCCCACTTGCCGGTGTTCGGGTTCTGCTTCTCCACCGAGTAGAGGAAGTGGGCCTTGTTGTAGACGCCCCCGTTGGCGAAGGTAGCCACACCGTTTGCGTGGTCCAGCACCGTGATCGGGTACTGGCCGTAGCCGACCACGTTGAAGAACGGCTCCGGGGTGATCTTCTTCGGGTCGGCCTTGGTCAGGTCGTACGCCTTAGCCGGGTTGGTGTCGGTGCGCCACATGGTGGTGACGCCGGCCTGCTTGGCCATGTCGACCACCTTGTCGGCGCCGATCTCCTCGGTGACGTAGTAGAACGGCACGTTCAGCGATTTGAGCGTGGACGTTCGCAGCGTGCAGGAATTGTGGCAGGACGGATCGTCCGTGCCGGCGTTGCTGACCTTGAACTCGGTGCCCTCCGGCGTGAAGGCCTTGCCCTTCCACCGGGACTCGAGCGCCTTGCCGGCCTTGAGCGCGGCCGCCAACGTGTAGATCTTGAAACTCGAGCCCGGCGAGTGGCCGCCGCTGATCGCCCCGGTGGAGTCGGTGTTCTTGCCGGCGTAGTCGGTGCCGGTGCCGTTGTCACCGCCGTAGTACGCGAGCACCCGACCGTTCTTCGGGTCGACAGCGACCACCGCGGCCATCAGGTTGCTCGGCTGACCCGCCAGCTCGGAGCCCTTGGTCTTGCGCTGGGCCGTCTCGACCGCGGCCTTCTGGATCTTGGTGTCGATGGTGGTGCGGATCCGGTAACCGCCGGCCATCAGCGCCTGGGAGCAGAGCGGCTTGGCTTCGGTCACCAGCGTCTCCTTGTCGACGCAGATACCCCTGTCCCGCATCTCTTCCCGGACGTAGTTGATCACGTTGCCGTACGGGGTGTTGACGCCGAAGTCGATCCCGATGCCGCCCTTCTTCTGGGCCTTGATGTTCTTCGGGTAGGCAACGGGCCGCTCCGGCTTGCCGGGCACGCCCAGCCAGCCCTCCTTGACCATGCCCTCGATCACGTAGTTCCAGCGGTCCTCCGCGGCGGGCCGGTTGATCGCCGGGTCGTACCCCTGGTGGGTGGCACTCGGCTCTGGCTGCTTGATCAGGGCCGCGAGCACCGCGCCCTCGTCGGGCTTGAGATCCTTCACCGACTTGCCGAAGTAGGTCTGCGCCGCCGCTTCGATGCCGTACGCGCCGCGGCCGAAGTAGATCACGTTGAGGTAGTGCTGCATGATCTGCGGCTTCGTGTACTCGTCGTTGAGCTTGGAGGCGAGGATCGCCTCCTTCACCTTCCGGGCGTAGGTGTCGTCCTTCAGGTTGTCGTAGGCGTTGCGCGCGTACTGCTGGGTGATGGTGGAGGCACCCTGCTTGTCGCCGCCGGAGAGGTTGTTCCAGCCGGCCCGGGCGATGCCCTTGTAGTCCACACCGGAGTGCCGGTAGAAGTTCCGGTCCTCGGCGGCGGCCACCGCGTTCTGCACCCACTCGGGAATCTGGTCGATGGTGACCAGGGTGCGGTTCTGATCGCCCACCTTGGCGATGGGGGTCTTGTTGTCGAACGCGTACAGGGTGGTCGCCTGCGGCGGGGTGATCTCGTCGGGCAGCACCACGTTGGTTGAGTAGTAGGTGAACCCAACCACGCCGATGCCGGCGAGCATGATGAAGACCGCGAACCCGGCGATCAGCAGGTTGATCCGCTTGCGCTTCTTCGCCCGCGCCGCCGCGCCGGGGTCACCCGGACCACGGCCGCCCCGGCCACCGCGACCCGGACCGTTCGGCCCGCCAGGCCCGCCGGGGCCACCCGGGCCGCCGGAGACCGGTGAGACGCTCGCCCGGGCGACCGCGGCCCGGCCACCCACGGATGCCGACCCGACACTGGCCCGGCCCGCCGAGGCGGCGCCGACGGACGCGGCGCCGACCGTGGCCCGACCGGCCGGCGCGCCCGGCGCCGGGGACACGGGCACCGAGGCCCGGCCCGCGCCGGCACGACCGGCGGCCACGCCGGGTGCCGGTGACACCGGCACCGACGCCCGCCCGGCCCGGCACGGCACGGCCGAACCCACCGAGGCGGATCCGGCGCGCGGTGGCACCGCCGCCGAGGCACCCACCGAGGCACGCCCACCGGCGGCCCGCGGTGTCACCGAGGCGCGACCGGGAGACGCTGCCGACTCCGGTGCGGACCATCCGCTCCCGCGGGAGTCGCCACCGGATCGGCGGTACGCGTCGTCCGCGCCCGGTCCGGGGTCGCCGTCCGGGCCCGGGTACTGGGCACGCCCGCGCGCAGAACTGGGATCGCCGTACGAGTTCATTCCTCACACCCTGCCGGTCGCGGTGGGGCGCCACTGCGCCGCCACCGGGTTGCCGTGAGTTGCTTCACTCGGGACGCCGGCACGGGGGTGCCGGTTCACCGGGGTCATTGCAGTATCAATCGGGCCAATCAGACCAACGAGCAGTCGACCGTCCCGGGTAACGTCTACGGCCCCGGGGCCGGTCGAACCAGCTGAGATCACCGTTGCGCCTCTCGCCTCCGCCGGCCGGCGCCACCGGCGCCCGCCGCGTCCTGCTCACTGGTGCCGTCGACCTCGCCGGTGAGACCGTCCCGACCGAGCAGGTACTGCTCGACGAGATGGTTCCAGTCACAGCCGAGGCACACCTCCACCACGAAGACCTGGAACTCACGCAGCGTCATCGCCAGCACGGGCAGCTCGGCCAGTGTCCGCGCCTGACCGGCGGACTGCTTGAGTTCGTCACCGTAAATGTAGTGGACGAGTGTCAGGTTCTCACTGCGGCAGATCGGGCAGCGCCGGTCGGTCGGTTCGCCGTGGAACCGAGCGGCGTTCTTCAGGTACGGCGACGCGTCGCAGACGTCGTACGTGCCGACCCGGCCGGCCAGGAACTCACGCAGCACCGCTCGCTTCTGGAGCGAGTAGTCGACGACCTGGCGCTGCGTACGCATGCGGAGAAGGGTACGCGGTCCGGCCCGACCAGGCGACCACGGTAACGATCCGTGACGACAGCATCCCGGAATGAGGGTTTGCCCTGGCATCCGTGACCCGCTAACGTGCGATGTATCGGTCCGATACATCGCGGCGGTTACCACTCCGTGCCGGGGGTAAAGAGAGGGTGGCGCAGTGCTCGAGTTCGCCATCCTCGGCCTCCTGCAGGAGTCTCCGATGCACGGCTATGAGCTGCGCAAGGAGCTGACCGCCAAACTCGGTGCGATCCGGGCGGCGATCAGCTACGGCTCGCTCTACCCGACCCTACGCAGGTTGCAGGCGGCGGGATGGATCACCGAAGCCGCCGAGACACCCGCCACCGCCGAGGAGGTTCCCGCGCTGACCAGCCGACGAGGTCGGGTGGTCTACAAAATCACCGCGGAAGGCAAGGAACGCTTCGCCCAGCTGATCGCGCAGGCCGGGCCCGAGACGTACGACGACACGGGCTTCGGAGTGCACTTCGCGTTCTTCGCCCGGACCGACCAGGCGACCCGACTCCGCATCCTGGAGGGTCGCCGCCGCAAGATCGAGGAACGTCGCGAAGGACTTCGTGACGTGCTGGGCCGGGCGGCCGAGCGCCTCGACGCTTACACCCTGGAACTGCAGCGCCACGGCCTTGACGCCTGTGAGCGTGAGGTCCGCTGGCTGGAGGAGCTCATCGCCAACGAGCGCTCCGGCCGAGCCCCGACGGTCCCGCACATCGGGACGGCCGGTGGCCGACGAGAAGACAACAGCCCGCCTCCGCCTGGAGAGACCAGGAAAGAGCGGCCGTGACAGAAAAGAAGGAGGCAGACGCTATGGGCTCCGTCCGCGTCGCCATCGTCGGTGTGGGTAACTGCGCCTCGTCCCTTGTTCAGGGCGTCGAGTACTACCGGAATGCCGACCCGAACGACCGCGTCCCGGGTCTCATGCACGTTGCCTTCGGCGACTACCACGTCTCCGCCGTGGAGTTCGTCGCGGCGTTCGACGTGGACGCCAAGAAGGTGGGCATGGACCTCGCGGAGGCGATCGTCGCCAGCGAGAACAACACCATCAAGCTCTGCGACGTGCCGCCGACCGGCATCAGCGTGCAGCGTGGTCCGACCTTCGACGGTCTGGGCCAGTACTACCGCGAGATCGTCGAGGAGTCCGACGCCACCCCGGTCGACGTGGCGCAGGCGCTGCGCGACGCGCAGGTCGACGTCGTCGTCTGCTATCTCCCGGTCGGCTCCGAGCAGGCCGCCAAGTACTACGCCCAGGCGGCGATCGACGCCGGCTGCGCGTTCGTCAACGCCCTGCCGGTCTTCATCGCCTCCGACCCGGAGTGGGCGAAGAAGTTCGAGGACGCTGGCCTGCCGATCGTCGGTGACGACATCAAGAGCCAGGTCGGTGCCACCATCGTGCACCGGGCGCTGGCGAAGCTCTTCGAGGACCGCGGCGTCGAGCTGCTGCGCACGTACCAGCTCAACTTCGGCGGCAACATGGACTTCATGAACATGCTGGAGCGCAAGCGGCTGGTCTCGAAGAAGATCTCGAAGACCCAGTCGGTCACCTCGCAGATCCCGCACGAGATGAGCAAGAGCGACGTGCACATCGGCCCGTCGGACCACGTGCCGTGGCTCGACGACCGCAAGTGGGCGTACATCCGCCTGGAGGGCCGCTCGTTCGGCGACACCCCGCTCAACGCCGAGCTCAAGCTCGAGGTGTGGGACTCTCCGAACTCGGCCGGCGTCATCATCGACGCGGTCCGCGCCGCGAAGATCGCACTGGACCGGAAGATCGGCGGCCCGATCCTGTCGGCCTCGTCGTACTTCATGAAGTCCCCGCCGGTGCAGTACGCCGACCACGACGCCCACCAGGCCGTCGAGGAGTTCATCGCCGGTGAGGTCGAGCGCTGACCCGCTGACCACCAGCACGCCGAGGGCCGGGTCCGTACGGACCCGGCCCTCGGCGCGTTCACCAACGGTCCGGGTCGGTCAGGACCAGGCGCGTTGCAGGGCCACCCGGGCCTCCAGCTCCAGCAGGTGCACCTTGCGCGGCAGGCCACCCCCGAACCCGACCAGCTTGCCGCCGGCGCCGACGATCCGGTGACACGGCACGATCACCGGGACCGGGTTGCGGTTGCAGGCCACACCAACCGCCCGTGCCGCCCCGGGGTCGCCGACCACGCGCGCCACCTCGCCGTACGTCGACGTCTCGCCGTACGGAATGCGGGTCATCTCCCGCCACACCGCCCGCTCGAACTCCGAGCCGCGCGGAACCGACACCGGGACGGTGAACGCAGTCAGCTCACCGGCGAAGTACGCCCGCAGCTCGGTGACGGCCTGCCAGGACAACGGGTCGGTGGGCTCGTCGACCGCGGCGTCCACCCGGCCGAAGTGCGTGCCCTGCACGCTCGTGCCGTCGGTGGCCACGGAGAACTCGCCGATCGGTGAGTCGAGCACGGTCCAGTGCATCCACCCATTGTCCCTGTCGCGGACTTCCTTGCCGGCCCGGCTACCAGCGTCGGGCCGAACGCCACTCCTCGGCTGCCCGGTTCGCCGCAGCAGCAGCGGCCCGCTCGGCGCGGGCGCGGTCGCGATCGTGGAAGCCCAGGTACAGCTTGCGGCCGGCGAAGAAGGGCAGCAGCAACGCCGCGTAGAAGATCGTGACGTGCCCCTCGCCGGTGCCCAGCAGGTAATAGGCGTAGTAGCCGGCGAGCACAGCGCCGATACCGGCCAGCACCCGGTCGACCCGCGAGGTGGTGGCGAAGGAGGTGACCGCGACGCCCAGCAGCACGACCGCGGTCAGCGCCAGGCCGATGATGTAGATGGTGATCACGACAGCCACGGCAGGCCCTCTCGTTGCGGACAGACCGGAGCGATCAACCGGCGGCGCAGAAGATAACGTGCCAAGGTCCGTCGGCGCTGCCCCTTTTCGATCAACACCAGCGGCCCGGATCGGCAGATCATCTTCGCGCCCCGCTGACCGCCGAAATGTTGCGTGATTTCGATACCGTGCAGGTCGTGGCCACGGGGACGCTCATCTTTCTGATCATCGGCGGGGCGGGTGTCGGAGTGCTGGCGCTCGCCCTGCTCGGCGGCGAGCTGCTGCACTTCGGGCACGCCGACGTGGACGGGCCGATCTCGACCGAGACGGTCGCCGGCTTCGCCGGGGCGTTCGGCTTCGGCGGGGCCATTGTGAACGAACTGCTCGGCGCGGGTACCCCCGGCATGATCGCGGGCGCCGCTGCCGGCGGCCTGGTCGCCGCCGTGCCCACCGCGTGGTTGGCGTCCCGGCTGAGCCGGGCGGCGCGGAACATGCGCACCGACCCCACCCCCACCCGGGACGACCTGGTCGGCGCGCTCGGCCTGGTGGTCACCCCGGTACCCGCCGACGGCTACGGCGAGGTCCGGGTACGCGTCGCCGGCCAGCCGGTCAAGCTCAACGCCCGCGCCGACCAGCCGATCCCGGTCGGCGCCCAGGTCTTCGTCGTGCAGGCACTCAGCGAGACCAGCGTGCACGTCGAGACCTACTGACTCCTTCTCGAAGACGGGACTCCTTCATGCCCCTGTTAATCGCCATCGGCGGCGCGGTCCTCCTCGTGCTCGTCCTGGTGTTCTTCGTGCTCTCCCGGATCAAGGTGGCCGGGCCGAACGAGGCGTTCATCGTCACCGGCCGCAAGGGCCGCACCACGCAGACCGCCGACGGCGGCCGGTCGACCGACATGTCCGGCCAGAAGGTGGTGCTGGGCGCCTCGGTCTTCGTGCTGCCGGTGGTGCAGAAGCTCCAGTCGCTCGACCTGTCCAGCCGGCGGATCGACGTCGGCATCCGGGGTGCGGTGAGCAAGCAGGGCATCCGCGCCGACCTGCACGGCGTCGCGATCGTGAAGGTCGGCGGCACCGAGGACGCGATCCGGGCCGCCGCCCAGCGGTTCCTGCACCAGCAGGACGAGATCGACAACTTCACGCGGGAGGTGCTGGCCGGTGCGCTGCGCTCGATCGTCGGCCGGCTCACCGTCGAGGAGGTCATCCGGGACCGGGCGGCGTTCGCCAGCGCGGTGGCGGAGGAGGCCGAGCACTCGATGACCAACCAGGGCCTGGTGCTGGACACGTTCCAACTCCAGGACATCCTGGCCGAGGGCTCGTACCTGCAGGACCTGGGTCGGCCCGAGGCCGCCCGGGTGCTCAAGGACGCGGCGATCGCCGAGGCGCGGGCCCGGCAGCAGGCCGAGCAGGAGCGGCTGCTCGCCGAGGAGGCCATCGCCGAGGCGAACCGGAACCTGTCCCTCAAGCAGGCCGGCATCCAGGCGGAGATCGACGCGGCGAAGGCGAAGTCGGCGGCGGCCGGGCCGCTCGCCCAAGCCGAGCGAGACCAGGCGATCCTCTCCGAGCAGCAGAAGGTGGCCGAGCGCAACGCCGAGCTCAAGCAGCGCCAGCTGGACACCGAGGTACGCAAGCCGGCCGACGCCGCCCGGTACAAGGTGGAGCAGGAGGCCGAGGCGGCCCGCAACGCGGCGGTGCTGCACGCGGACGCGCAGCGGCAGGCGGTCATCGCCGCCGCCCAGGCGTCCGCGGAGCAGGCCCGGCTCACCGGTGAGGGCGAGCGGGCCCGGCGGGCCGCGCTCGCCGAGGCGAACGCGATCGAGGGCGCCAAGGAGGGTGAGGCCGAGCAGCGCCGGCGCTCCGCGATCGCCGAGGCGGTGGAGCGGGAGGGTCAGGCCGAGGCGGCGGCCATCCTGGCGAAGGGACAGGCCGAGGCGGACGCGATGGCGCGCAAGGCGGAGGCGTTCGCCGCGTACGGGGAGGCGGCGGTGCTGGACCTGCTGGTCAAGGTGCTGCCGCAGGTTGTCGAGGCGGCCAGCGCACCGATCGGGGCGATCGACAAAATGACCGTCATCTCCACCGACGGCGCGTCGTCGCTGACGAAGTCGGTGGCCGGCAACGTGGCACAGGGGCTCCAACTGGGCAGCGACCTGACCGGGATCGACCTGGCCGGTCTGCTCGCCCGGCTCGGCTCGGCGTCCAGCGCGGTCGGCAACGGCACCTCGGCCGGCAAGGGCACCACTTCGGTGGACGGGACGGCCGTCGAGACCCGCTGACGCCGTACGCCGACAGGCGCCGCTCCCGGGTTCGGGGGCGGCGCCTGTCGTGGCGGGTCGGCTCCGGTCAGTCGATCAGGCCCTCGGCGCGGGCCCAGCGCAGCAGCTCCGCCTCGGCGGCGTCGCGGTCCAGCGGGCCGTGCTCGAGGCGCTGCTCCTTGAGGTGCTTCCACGCCCGTCCCACGACCGGCCCCGGCGGTACGCCCAGCAGCTCCATGATCGCGTTGCCGTCCAGGTCGGGGCGGACCCGGGCCAGGTCCTCCTCGGCCGCGATCCGGGCGATCCGGTCCTCCAACGCGTCGTAGTCCGCGCCGAGCTGGGCGGCCTTACGCCGGTTGCGGGTGGTGCAGTCCGAGCGGGTCAGCTTGTGCAGCCGGGACAGCAGGTCACCGGCGTCGGCGACGTAACGGCGTACCGCCGAGTCGGTCCACTCGCCCCGGCCGTACCCGTAGAAGCGCAGGTGCAGCGCGACCAGCGCGGTCACCTTCGCGGTGATGTCCTTCGGGTAGCGCATCGCCTTCATCCGGGCCTTGGTCAGCCGGGCGCCGACCACCTCGTGGTGGTGGAAGCTGACCCGGCCGTCGGGGCCGACCGCCTTGGTCGCCGGCTTGCCCACGTCGTGCATGAGGGCCGCCATCCGCAGGATGAAGTCGCAGCCCTCCTCCTCGAAGGAGACCGCGTTCTCGACGACCGTCAGCGTGTGCTCGTAGACGTCCTTGTGCTGGGCGTGCTCGTCGATCTCCAGCTTCAGCCCGGTCAGCTCCGGCAGGAACCGCTCGGCCAGACCAGTGTCGACCAGCAGCCGCAGCCCGGTGATCGGGTCGGCGCCGCAGAGCAGCTTGGTGAACTCGTCGCGGATCCGCTCGGCGGTGATCCGGTCCAGGTCGGCGGCCATCCGGCCCATCGCCGCGTGCACGTCCGGGTGCACGGCGAAGCGCAGCTGAGCGGCGAACCGGGCGGCCCGCAGCATTCGCAGCGGGTCGTCGCCGAACGACTCGCGGGGGTCGGCGGGGGTACGGATCACCTTGGCCGAGAGATCGTCCAGCCCGCCGTGCGGGTCGGTGAACCGGTGCTCCGGCAGGCTGACCGCCATGGCGTTGATGGTGAAGTCGCGCCGCCTCAGATCCTCGGTGAGGTTGGTGCCGTAGACCACCACGGGGTTACGGGTGACCTGGTCGTACGACTCGGCGCGGAAGGTGGTGATCTCCAGCCGGAGGCCGTCGCGCTGTGCGCCGATGGTGCCGAACTCCCGACCGGTCTCCCAGATCGACTCGGCCCAGCCCTTGATGATCCGCAGCGTCTCGTCGGGGTGCGCGTCGGTGCAGAAGTCCAGGTCGTCCCCGAGCCGGCCGAGCAGCGCGTCCCGCACCGAACCGCCCACCAGGTGCAGCTCGTGACCGGCACGGACGAACCGTCGGCCCAACTCGTCGGCGACCGGGGAGACCCGGAGCAGTTCGGCGACGGCGTTGCGCTGGGCGCCGGTGAGTTCGCGGCGGTCGGCGGCGTGTGGAGCGGAGGATTCGGACATGGGATCGCCAGACTATCGGGCCCGGTCCGCATCCCCTCCGCCGGGCGCGGGTAACAGGCACCGGTTGACTAAGGTCTGTGACGTGCGGGTCGGTGCCCGCCTCGACGTACCCACTGGGAGGCTGGAGATGAGCGGCGGGCTCTACCGCAGCGCGAACGCCGCGCACGACGGCGGGCCCGGCGCACGCCCGGGGGACGGCGCCACCTTCATCTCCGCCGAGCCGCTGAACCAGCCGGCCATGGAGTCGACCGCGCCACCCCAGGAGCAGGTGGCCGAAGCGAGCGCGGCGACCAACAGCGCGGTCATGGCGATCGGCAGCCTGGTCAGCCGGGGCACGGGCTTCCTGCGGACCCTGGTGCTGACCGCCGCGCTCGGTGGCGCGCTGGTGGGTGACGCGTACACCACCGCGCAGATCCTGCCCGGAATGGTCTACGAGTTCCTGCTCGGCGGAATCCTCACCAGCGTGCTGATCCCGGTGCTGGTCCGGCGTCGCCGGTCCGACGCCGACGCTGGCCAGGCGTACGCCCAGCGGTTGCTGACCCTCGCGGTGCTGACCCTGGCCGCGGCGGCGCTGTTGGCCGTCGTCTGCGCCCCGGTGCTGACCTCGCTGGCGGCCAGTGACAAGGCGGGCGAGGACTACCAGGACCTGGTGACCGCACTGTCCCGCCTGATGCTGCCGATGATCTTCTTCAGCGGCCTCAGCGCCCTGATCAGCGCGGTGCTCAACACCCGAGGGCACTTCGCCGCCCCGATGTGGGCGCCGATCCTGAACAACGTCGTGGTGATCGCCACCGCCGGGCTCTACATCGCGATCTTCGGCGCCGAGATCATCCGGCCGGAGGCGATGACCCCCGGGCGGGTCCTGCTGATCGGTGGCGGCACCCTGCTCGGTGTGGCGATCCAGGCGATCGGCCTGCTGCCGGCGCTGCGCAAGGTCGGCTTCCGCTGGCGGTTCCGGTTCGACTTCCGGTCCCTCGGGCTGCGCGAGCTGGGCCGGCTCGGCGGCTGGATGTTCTGCTACGTCGCGGTCAGCCAGGTCGGCCTGATCGTGCTGTTCAACCTGCTCAGCCGGGCGGGCAAGGAGAACGCCGCCGGCCCGCTGATCTACAACAACGTGTTCCTGCTGCTGATGATGGCGCACGGCATCATCGCCGTCTCGATCATCACTGCGCTGATGCCCCGGATGAGCGCGGCCGCCGCCGACGGGCGGTACGCCGACGTCGCCGCGGACCTGTCCCGCGGCACCCGCACCGTCTCGGCGGTGCTCGCACCCATCGCGGTCTGCTACGCGGTGTTGGCCACCCCGCTGGCCGTGGCCCTGTTCCGCTACGGGGCGTTCAGCGACGAGAACGCGGCGGACACGTCCCTGGTGCTGCTGCTGGCCGCGCTGGCGCTCGTGCCGTTCGCGATCAGTCAGCTCTTCACCTTCGCCTTCTACGCTCTGCCCGACACCCGGACCCCGGCGCTGATCAACATTCCGGTGGTGGCGTTGCGGATCGGTGTGCAGGTGGTGCTCTTCGTCGCCTTCGCCGCTCACTTCGCCGCGGCCGGCATGATGATCGGCAACGCGGTCTCCTATGTGGCTGCGGCGTTCGCCTCGGCGTGGCTGCTGCGCCCCAGGATCGGCCGGATCGGGATGGGCGCGATCCTGCGTACCCTCGGCCGGGTGGCGCTCGCCGCGTTGGGTTCCGCTCTGGTCGGCCTGCTGGTGGTGAATCTGCTGCCTGGCGGCGACACGCCGAGCCGGGCCCAGGCCGTTATCCAGCTCGTGATCGGCGGCGTGGTGATCGGCGGTACCTACCTGGGGCTGGCCACGCTGCTGCGGATCGGGGAGATCACCGAGGTGGTCGGCATGGTTCGCCGCCGGATCGGTCGCTGAGCGCGAACGTCCACCTACGAAAAGTCGTACCTGCACGGATCGTGACCGCGGATCACCAGGCTGGGGATGCACTTGTGGATAACTCCGCGATTCGCCGGTCAGCCACCGAATCACCTGTGGATAACTGGCCGTACGGCTGAGCGTGTCGATCCGATCGGCGGGAACACGCCCGCTGACGGGAGCACCAACCTGGGTCGGCCCCGGCGTCGGTCACTTGCGGTGAAGCCGTAGATTGGCTAGTACATGTGCCAGCAACGTGGCTGACAACGGTCGTAACCGGACGACTTCTCCGACTCCCGGCACCCCGCCGGGTACGGCGGGAAGTTGACATGTCGGAGAGACGGGCAACCCGGGTAAGGTCGCTCTCGACGGGTACGGCAGGCGCCGACGCTGCGCGTCGACACCGGTCGGCCGGTTCCTTCGACGGCAGAGCGGGAAGCCACATGCCCAGCAGTGCGGGTCCATCGATCGACACGATCACCGAGGGAGGACGGGTGACCCAGGTCGGCGAGGGTCAGGAGGCGGACGAGAGCGCTCCGCCGCTCATGACCTTCGGTGCTCCCACGGCCGGTGAAGTCCTCGCCGAGCGGTACGAGCTGGTCGAGCACATCAACAACGACAGCGCGGGTCGGCTGGTCTGGCGTGGGATCGACGTCATCCTGCGCCGTCCCGTCGCGGTGGTGCTGCGCTACCCGGGTGGCGACTCCGCCACCGAGATGCTTCAGGCCGCCGTCGCGGCCAGCCGGGTCATCCACCCCAACCTGGTCGGCGTCTACGACGCGATCGACGAGGCCGAGCGGGCGTACGTGGTGCGCGAGTGGGTGGACGGGCAGTCGCTGCGCGACCTGGCGACCGGGGGCCCGCTGGACCCGGCCCGGGCCACCGCGATCGGCAACGCCGTCGCCAGCGCGCTCGCCGCGGTGCACGCCACCGGGATGGTGCACGGCAACGTGCACCCCGGCACCGTGATGATCAGCGACGAGGGCCGGGTGGTCCTTGCCGACGCGCGCACCGACGGCGCCGACAGCCAGGAGAACGACATCCGGGCGGTCGGCGGGATCCTCTACTTCGCCCTGACCGGCTACTGGCCGCACGCCGAGGCTCCGCTGCACGGCGCCACCGCCGGGCACGGCCGTGCCGCGATCCCGGACGCGGTCCGGGACGCCAGCGGCGGCATCGCGGCCCCCCGCCAGGTTCGGGCCGGAGTGCCCGCGTACCTGGACGACCTGACCATGGATCTGCTCGACGCCGAGATCGCCCCGCCCTCGTCGGACGTGCTCGCCGCCGAGTTGGCCCGGCTGGACGTGCCGGCCGAGGAGGAGCACTACCTCGACAACAGCGGGCCGTTGCGGTTCACCGCCGACACCGAGGAGGAGCCGTCGCCGCTGGCCGCGGCCGGCGGTCGCAAGGTCGCCGTGGGCATCGCCGGTCTGCTGGCGGTCGCCCTGGTCGGTCTGCTGATCGGGATCAGCGCGCTGGGCGGCGATGACGAGGACCCGCAGGGCAGCGCGGGGGCCGCTCCCACCGCCAGCGCCCCGGCCGGCGAGGTCACCCCGGCCGCCGCCACGGTGCGGAAGCTGACCGTGACGGGCGTCCGGATCATCGACCCGGACAGCACGAAGCGCAACGAGCTCCGCGACGCCGACAAGATCATTGACGGTGACGAGGACAAGGGCTGGGAGACGGACACCTACGACCGCCGCCCCAACTTCGGCAACCTCAAGAAGGGCATGGGCGTCTGGCTCGATCTGGGCGAGCCGCACAGCGTCAAGTCGGTGCAGGCGGTGCTCTCCGCGACCGGCGCCTCCGCCCAACTCCTCGCCGGCACCGGCAACCCGCCGTCGACCTCCAACGGTGACAAGCAGGTGGTGGCGAACTACAAGACCGCCATCGGGCAGCCGTTCGAGGACCACGACGGCACCACCATGACGTTCAACGGCTTCGACGCGGACAAGAAATACCAGTACCTGCTGTTCTGGATCACCGAACTGCCTCCGGCCGAGGGCGGCTTCAAGCTGGGGGTGCAGGAGATCACGGTCCAGGGGTCGTGAGCTTGGCACCTCCACCAGGGCACCGCATCCGCTGGACGTGGTGATGGACGGGCGCGACGCCGCAACCGACCTGGAGCTGCTGCGCGCCCACGCCAGCGGAGACCGGGACGCCTTCGCCGAACTGTTCCACCGGCACCGCGACCGGCTCTGGGCGGTGGCCCTGCGGACGCTCGGCGACCGGGAAGAGGCCGCCGACGCCCTCCAGGACGCGCTGTTGTCCGCGCACCGGGCGGCCGCCCGGTTCCGCGGTGACTCCGCCGTCACCACCTGGCTGCACCGCATCGTGGTGAACGCCTGCCTGGACCGGATCCGACGCCGGCAGGCGCATCCCACCGTTCCGCTGCCCGACGGCAACCGCGCCGGCGACGGGTCGGGCACGCCAGGAGTGGAGCCGGCCGCACCGGCGCAGGACCACGACACCGCGCTGGTGGTCCGCGAGGCGCTCGCGGCGCTACCTGTCGAACAACGCGCCGCCCTCGTGCTGGTGGACCTGCACGGCTACCCGGTCGCCGAGGTGGCACGCATCCTCGGCGTCGCCGAGGGGACGGTGAAGAGCCGGTGCGCCCGGGGTCGGGCCCGGCTGGCGGTGCTGCTCGGGCACCTCCGCCCGTCAGCCGGCACGGCGACGCCCACGGCCCGCCCGGAGCCATCCGGACCGGTCGCGGGCGTGCCCGGCGTCACGCCGGGGAACCCACGCCCGGCGGAGGGCGTCGGATCAGGGTCGGGCCGGTACCGGCGGGACGCCAATCAGGAGGACACGTGACGACCGAGGGGTACAGGGAGGTCGACGACGACCTGCTCGCTGACTACCTCGGCGGGGCGTTGGACGGCACGCCGCAGCAGGCGGAGATCGCTCGGCTGGTCGACACGGACCCGGCCTGGGCCGAGGCGTACGCGCTGCTGGCCCCCGCGGTGGCCGAGGTCCGCGCCGACCTGGCCCGGTGGGCCGAGCCCTCCCCGGAGCTGCCGCCGGCGGTCGCCGACCGTCTCGCCGCCGCGTTGGCTGCGGCGGATCCGGTACCGAACGGCACCCCGGCCGACGCGGGCACCGGCGATGGGGAGCCGGAGGCCGGCGTCGCCGCACCGGTGGTCGTGCCGGCACAGGGCGGAAGCGGTCCCGGTCGCCGGGCCGTCAGCCCGTCCCCGGCCGAGCCGGGGCGCGGGACACGAACCGGTCCGGGTCGCCGCCGGCGCAGGTGGGCCCGACGTGCCGCTCCGGTGGCCGTCGCGGTGGTCGCCGTCGTCGCGGGCGGGCTGGGCCTCAACCAGCTCTCCATGGACGCCTCGGACACCGCCGGCACCAGCGCCCTGAACCAGCCGGCCAGCGCGCCCGACAGCGCGGTCCGCACCACCGGACCGTCCCTACGCAGCGGCACGGATTACAACCCGCAGAGCCTCGGCGACAGGACGGGCGGTCCTTCCCCCCTGCGGCAGGCCAGCACCTCCGCCGACGGGCAGCCCGAGGTGTCCGCCGAGGAGGGCCGGCGACCGGCGTCGGGCGGGCGGGACCAGTTGGCCCGGCTGACCGACGAGGCCGCGCTGAAAACCTGCCTGGCCGACGTGGCGGCCGAGCACGGATCCGCCCCGCTGGTCGTCGAAGTGATCGACTACGCCGAGTTCCGGGGCGAGCAGGCACTCATCATCCGGTTCACCGACGCTGCCGGCGCCCGCTGGGCCTGGGTGAGCGGCCCGGAGTGCGGCGTCCCCGGGTCCGGCTCGGACAGCCGGTATTCGGCGCGGGTAGGGTGAATCTGCGGTCACCGGCGAGCTGAGCGTCCGCGTGACCTGACCCACCGGAGGTCCGGCTCGGGAATCCCCGGTTCGTACGATGACGTTCTGGAAGTCACCTGCCGGCACCCTCCAGGCGTCGGCACTCGGATCAGCATCGGTGCGTGCGCCGACGCCGACACACACAACTCGGGAGACGGCAGTGGACGAGGTCCGCAACCTGATCATCATCGGCTCCGGGCCGGCCGGTTACACGGCAGCGGTCTACGCCGCACGCGCCAACCTGAAGCCGCTGATCATTGAGGGCGTGCAGTCGGGCGGCGCACTGATGACCACTACCGAGGTGGAAAACTTCCCCGGCTTCGCCGACGGCATCCTCGGCCCCGAGCTGATGGACAACATGCGCAAGCAGGCCGAGCGGTTCGGCGCCGAGTTCCTCACCGACGACGTGACCCGGGTCGAGCTGGTCGACACCGGCGATGCGGGCGCCGACGCGGTGAGCACCGCCTGGGTCGGCGAGACCGCCTACCGGGCCCGCTCCATCATCCTCTCCACCGGTTCGGCCTGGCGCCCGCTGGGCGTGCCCGGCGAGCAGGAGTACCTCGGCCACGGCGTCTCCTCGTGCGCCACCTGTGACGGATTCTTCTTCCGCAACCAGCACATCGTGGTCGTCGGCGGCGGCGACTCGGCGATGGAGGAGGCCAGCTTCCTCACCCGCTTCGCCGACTCGGTCACCATCATCCACCGACGCGACTCGTTCCGGGCCAGCAAGATCATGGCTGACCGGGCGCTGAACAACGAGAAGATCAAGGTCGAGTGGAACAGCACCGTCGAGGAGATCCTGGGCGCCGACGGCAAGGTCACCGGCGTACGGGTCCGCAACGTTCACAGCGGCGAGACCAAGGTGCTCGACGTGACCGGCGTCTTCGTGGCCATCGGTCACGACCCCCGCAGTGAACTCTTCCGCAACCAGGTCGAGCTGGACGACGAGGGCTACGTGAAGGTCCAGGCCCCCAGCACCCGGACCAGCGTGCCCGGCGTCTTCGCCGCCGGCGACGTGGTCGACCACACCTACCGTCAGGCGATCACCGCGGCCGGCACCGGCTGTGCCGCCGCGCTCGACGCCGAGCGGTTCATCGCGACGCTCAGCTGATAATCGAACACATCCCGGAGGAGGGGCATAGTGGGAACAACCAAGGCGGTCACCGACGCGAGCTTCGTGGCTGACGTGCTGCAGGCCGACAAGCCGGTTCTGGTGGACTTCTGGGCCGAGTGGTGCGGGCCCTGCCGGAAGGTGTCGCCGCTGCTCGAGGAGATCGCCGGCGAGATGGGTGACCAGGTCACCATCGTCAAGCTCAACATCGACGAGAACCCGGAGACCGCCCGGGCCTACCGGGTGATGTCGGTGCCGACGCTGACCGTCTTCAAAAACGGCCAGCCGGTGCAGTCGATCGCCGGCGCCAAGCCGAAGGGCGAGCTGGTCCGGCTCATCGAATCGGCACTCTGACCAGCAGGAACGTCACTGAACCCCGTACCCGGTCACCGGGTACGGGGTTCGGTGTCTTCCGGGCCCACGCCACTGCCGTTTTTTCCGCCCGAGCCACCTCGCAGCGCCGGAACGCATAGCCTCAAGCCGGGGCCGCCCGGCCAGCCAGCGTCGTGCAGAGGGGGTCGTGCGTGCGTCCGATCCGACCCGGTGACCGGGGACCCGCGGTCACGGAGATCCGTACCATCCTCACCGGCCTCGAGCTGCTCGCCTCCGCCGCGGGCCCGCACCCGGACGAGTTCGACCTCGACACCGAGCGAGCGGTCCGCGCGTTCCAGCAGTCCCGCGGGCTCAGCGTGGACGGCCGGGTCGGGAGGGAGACCTGGGGGGCCCTGGACGCCGCACGGTGGCGGCTCGGCGCCCGCACCCTCTACCACGCGGTGCCCGATCCGCTCACCGGCGAGGACGTCCGGTCGCTCCAGGAGCGACTCCTGGAGATGGGGTACGACGTGGGCCGGGCGGACGCCATCTACGGCATCCGGACCTCCCGGGCGGTGGCCCAGTTCCAGCGCGAGGTCGGGCTCACCCCCGACGGCTCCTGCGGACCGCACACGATGAACGCGCTGCGCCGGATCGGCCGCAAGGTGGTCGGTGGCCGCCCCCAGTGGCTACGCGAGTCCGACGCGATCCGGCAGTCCGGGCCGGCGCTGGTCGGCAAGACGGTGGTCATCGACCCCGGCCACGGTGGCACCGACCCGGGGGTGGTGGTGCCGGACGGGTCGCTGCGCTGGACGGAGGCGGACCTGATGCACGACCTCGCCAGCCGGCTGGAGGGGCGGCTCGCCGCGTCCGGGGTGCGGGTGCAGCTCACCCGGGGTCCGGCGCCCGACAGCTGCCTGCCGGACACCGACCGCGCCCTGCTGGCCAACTCACTCGGCGCCGACGTGTTCATCTCGCTGCACCTGGACGGGCACGCCAACCCGGACGCGGAGGGCGTGGCGACCTACCACTACGGCACCAACAACGGGGTGACGTCGGCGACGGGTGAGCGGCTGGCCGGGCTGGTGCAGCGGGAGATCGTCGCGCGCACCGGGCTGCGCGACTGCCGCACCCACGCCAAGGCATGGGACCTGCTGCGGCTGACCCGGATGCCGGCGGTCCGGGTGGAGGTCGGCTACCTCACCTCGCCGGCGGACCGCGCCCGGATCGTCGACCCCGCGTTCCGGGACCGGGTGGTGGAGGCGATCGTGGCCGCGGTGCAGCGGATGTACTTCCCGATCGAGCGGGACGTGCCGACCGGCTCGATCGACGTCAGCGAGCTGCGGGCGGTGGTGACCGCCGGGACGGTGATCGACTGAGCCGGCTCGTCGACCGCCCGGGGGCTCGGCGACGTCCGCTCAGCCGCGGGTGGCCGGGGCGGGACGGACCGGGCGGAGCAGGGTCTCCGGGCTCATCGAGCCGAGCAGCTTCTCCAGCGCATACTCGACGTCGGACTTCCAGCTCAGCGCGGTGCGCAGCTCCAGCCGCAGGCGGGGAAACCGCGGATGCGGACGGACCGTCTTGAACCCGACGGAGAGGAAGAAATCGGCCGGTGCGACGCAGCCACCCGCCGGGTCGTCGGCGTCGCCGAACTTGGCATCGCCGAACGCCTCGATCGCCTTGATCCCCCGCTTGGTCAGGTCCCGGGCGACACCCTGCACCAGCATCCGGCCCAACCCGCCACCGGCGAACGCGGCCACCACGTTGGCGGTCATCAACAGCGCCGCGTCGGCGGAGACCGGCGACGTGGGAAAAGCCATCGAGCGGGGGACGTAGGCGGGCGGGGCGTACATCACGAAGCCCGCCGGCATGCCGTCGACGTACGCGAGCTTGCCGCACGAGCCCCACTCCAGCAGCGTCTGGGAGACCCACGCCTCCTTCTCCAGGCCCGGATCGCCGGCGGCGCAGGCCCGGTCGGCGGAGACCGGATCCAACTCCCAGTAGACGCACTGTCGGCACGGGCGAGGAAGGTCTTCCAACGTGTCGAGGGTCAGGCTGACCAGACGTCGCGACATATGGCGCATCCCCACAATAGGCTCGGTGGTGAGACCGGCACGGAACGACAGCGCCGCCTTCCTGCCCCCGACGAGCGATCGTACGCCGCCGATCGACGGTACGGGAGGGGACGCGCAGATGCTCACCGCGCCGGGGGACACCGGGGACCGGTCCGGGATGTGGACGGTACGCCGCAGCAGGCCGGCGCCCCGGCCCTGGCGGACTAGGATCGACAATCGGTGTCCCCGCCGCCATGGTCGCCAGCGTCCGGGGTACCCCGGGGAGCCACCCGAGCAGCGATCGAGGTGAGGTCATGACCGGCACGACGCTCGACGACTACACCGACCGGTACGCCCGGCGGGTACGCGGGATGACCGCCTCCGAGATCCGAGCACTCTTCGCGGTGGCCAGCCGGCCGGAGGTCGTCTCGCTCGCCGGTGGGGCGCCGTACATCGCCGCCCTGCCGCTCGACGCGGTCGGCGAGATGCTCGGCCGGCTCGGCTCCGAGCACGGTGTGACCACCCTCCAGTACGGCATCGGCCAGGGCACCCTCGAGCTGCGCGAACGGATCTGCGAGGTGATGGCACTCTCCGGGATCGACGCCGGCTGCGGCGCCTCCCCGGAGGACGTGGTGGTCACCGTGGGCGGGCAGCAGGCGCTGGACCTGGTGGCCCGACTCTTCCTCGACCCGGGTGACGTGGTGCTCGCCGAGGGCCCGACGTACGTCGGCGCGCTCGGGGTGTTCCAGGCCGCCCAGGCGCAGGTGGCGCACGTGCCGATGGACGCCGACGGGCTGATCCCGGAGGCGTTGGAGACCGCCATCGACGACCTGGCCAGGGCAGGCCGGCGGGTGAAGTTCCTCTACACCATCCCCACCTACCAGAACCCGACCGGCGTGACGCTCAGCGAGGAGCGCAGGGAGCGGGTCCTCGACATCTGTGAGCGCGCCGGCCTGCTCGTGGTCGAGGACGACCCGTACGGCCAACTGGGGTTCGAGGGCGAGGCGCCGGCACCGTTGCGGGCCCGCCGTCGGGACGGGGTGTTCTACCTCAGCACCTTCTCCAAGACCTTCGCGCCCGGGCTGCGGGTCGGCTGGATCCTGGCGCCGCACGCGGTCCGCGACAAGCTCGTCATCGCCAGCGAGGCGCAAATCCTCTGCCCCAGCGGCTACGCCCAGGCCGCAGTCGCCACCTACCTGGGCACCATGCCCTGGCGGCAGCAACTCAAGGTCTACCGCGAGGTCTACCGGGAGCGCCGGGACGCCATGCTCGACGCCCTGGCCGACCTGATGCCCGAGGGCACCAGCTGGACCACCCCGGCCGGCGGCCTCTTCGTCTGGGCCACCCTGCCCGACGGGCTCGACTCGAAGGCCATGATGCCGCGCGCGGTCGCCGCCCGGGTCGCCTACGTGCCCGGCACCGGCTTCTACGCCGACGGCACGGGCACCGGCACCATGCGGCTGAACTTCAGCTTCCCGCCGCCCGAGCGGATCCGCGAGGGCGTCCGCCGGCTGGCCGGAGTGATGGAGCAGGAGATCTCGATGCGCCGGGTCTTCGGCGCCGTGGGTGGCGCAGCCGGACGACGCGGCCAGGCCGGCTCCGACGTGCCGGGACCCGACTTGGCATGATGCCGGCATGGGTACGACCGCTGCCGAGCGCCTCCACGTGACCAAATCCGCCGTCGCGGCCGACCTGCGCGTGCTGGTACTCGCCGGTGGGCTCTCCTACGAGCGGGACGTCTCGCTGCGCTCCGGCCGCCGGGTGCTCGACGCGCTGCGCGCTGTCGGCGTGGAGGCCGAGCTGCGGGACGCCGACGTGGCCCTGCTGCCGGCGCTCGCCGTCGACCCGCCGGACGCCGTGGTGATCGCACTGCACGGCGCCACCGGCGAGGACGGCTCGCTGCGCGGAGTGCTGGACCTGTGCGGCGTCCCGTACGTCGGCTGCGACGCCCGCGCCTCCCGGCTCGCCTGGGACAAGCCCTCAGCCAAAGCGGTGCTCCGCGAGGCCGGCATCCCGACTCCGGACTGGGTGGCCCTGCCACACGACCGCTTCTCCGAGCTGGGTGCGGTTGCCGTGCTCGACCGGATCGCCGACCGGCTGGGCCTGCCCCTGATGGTCAAGCCGGCGCAGGGCGGGTCGGGGCTGGGCGCCGCCGTGGTCCGCGACGCCGCGTCGCTGCCGGCCGCGATGGTCGGCTGCTTCGCGTACGACTCCACGGCGCTGGTGGAGCGGTACGTGCCGGGCATGGACGTGGCGGTCTCCGTGGTCGACCTCGGCGACGGACCGCAGGCGCTCCCGCCGGTGGAGATCGTGCCGCGTAACGGGGTCTACGACTACGCCGCCCGTTACACCGCCGGGCGTACCACCTGGCACGCCCCCGCCCGGCTGGAGCCGGAGGCAGCCGCCCGGGTCGCCGACGTGGCCCTCGCCGCGCACACCGCGCTCGGCCTGCGTGACCTCTCCCGGGTCGACGTGATCGTCGACGCCGACGGTCAGCCGCACGTGCTGGAGGTCAACGTCTCGCCCGGCATGACGGAGACGTCGCTACTCCCGCTCGCCGTGCAGGCTGCCGGCCTGGACTTCGGTCGGCTCCTCGGCTCCCTGGTCAGCCGCGCCGCCACGCGCCCCACCACGTCCTGAGCTCTCCGCTGCCGCGCCCAACTCCGCGCCCGGCTCCCGCGCGGTCCCTCCCGACCGATCGATCATGAGGTTGGCGGGTGCGCACGGCGCTGCGGTCGCCGTCAACCTCATGATCCAGTCGGGTGTCAGCGTGCGGTGGGGGCGTCCTCGGAGGTGCTGGGGTTGCTGGTGGGTTGGGTGCCGGCCGTGGCGGTGCGGCCGGCGGGGCCAGCCACGTCCGCCGGACCGGGTGCTGATGCGCCAGCTGGTTCGGTTGCCGGGTCGGTGGTCGCGGCGTTGGTTCCGGTTGCCGGATCGGCGGTAGTGGCCCTGGGCGCGGTTCCGGTGTCCGGGTCGGTGTCGCCGTCCGTCTTGGTGTCGCCGTCCGCGTCGGTGCTGTCGTCCGCGTCGGGCGCTGGCTCGGGGATCTCCTCCGCCGCTTCGATGACCGAGACCGCCGCCGCCGCGGCCGCAGCGGCATCCGCAGCGGCGGACTGCGCCAGCAGGCTGGACGGTGCCTGCCACTGGATGCGGGGCGGCTCGGCCAGCGGCCGGCCACCGAACTCGGCGAGCCAGGCGGCGACGAGCGCCAGGTTCTCCCGCCACTGCGCCTCGGAGATCGGCGGCAGGATCGAGTCCCACAGCGACAGGAAGGTGCCCCGCAGCTGAAGCCGCCCGTACGGCCGGGCGAGGAACCACATGTGCAGATGGGCGGAGCCATCACCCCACCTGTTGACGTGCACCCGTGCCACGCCGTCCAAGGATCGGATGGCCCGCTCCAGACGGACGGTCATCACGCCCAGTTCGGCGGCAAGCAGGTTCGGCAGGTCACCCAGGTCGAGATGGGTCCGCGATTCCAGGATGAGCACCATGGGCAGGCCGGTGGGCCGGTCCATGGCGCGTACCCGCCACCGCTCTCCCACCCAGATGTAGGCGTCGTCAGGAGCGTTGCAGGCGGTGCATTCCCGGAGGCCCTCGCCCTTGCGTGGCGGTTCGACCGGGACCGGATCGTCGAGCTGCTTCACACGGAGCTCGCCCTCGAAGGGGAACGAGGGCCACTGGGTGAAGTCCGGGACTGAGGGAGGGGTGTCGTGCACGACGCTGACCCTAACCGAGTCTGGCACCGCTGTCCCTACCAGTTTGATCCCTTCGGGGTCCACCCGATCAGCGCTCACCGTCGATCGATGTGTGGACCACCGAAGCACCGGTGAAGGGATATCCACAGGCTGCCGAGATCCTGAACGCGGGCCGTCATCCACAGGCTGGCACCCGGTTCCACGCGGTGTTTCACGTGAAACAGGGGGTGCCTGTGGACAACCGGTGTGGATAACTTTTTGGTCAGTCGTTCGTTGCCCGCGAGCCCGCTCGCACCCGTCGGCGATGACGGTGCCGACGTTCGAGCGTCAGGACGGTGCCCGGACTCGACGGGACCACCCTTTGCTCGGCCGGCCACGAGGCCGCGGCGGCGGATTGGGCGGGCCCTCGGCGGCCGGGTTCCGGTGCGAGTCGCATAAGCCTGGGCCCCTCAGACGCCGATGTGTGATCGTCGGTCAACGCCGGACGTTTGGCGTTTGGCGCCAGGGCACATCGTGCCGAGGTGGCTCCACGCGATGCCCGCGGCCCGCCGCCCGTAGCTCTCTGCCCGCCGGCCGTGCCTCGGCGCTCATCGGCCCCGCCCCGCTCCCGCCCACGGTCAAGGCAGCAGTTTCAGGGATGTTGTCGCCTCGCGAGCGCTGGAGGCAGCTACATCCCTGAAGTTGCTCGGATCCTGGCCTGACGCATTCGGCGATGGGGGCGAGCGGGGGCGGGGGACGGCGCGCGGCAAGGGCAAGGGGGTCTCGCAGGCGCCTGGGCGTGGGGATGAACCGGACCGGCTCGGATCGAGAGTCCAAGCCCCGGACACCGAGGCGGGGATCGCGGGCGCACGACGCTAGACGGAGCGAGGCGCGGGGCATGGGGCACGGGGACCCGACACAAGGCATGCGGCACGAGACATACGGCACGACGCAAACGGCGCGACGCACAGTGCAAGGCGCGTGGGCGTGAGGCGCGGTCGGCGCAGGGCCTGGGCGCTCGGACCCGGGCGCAACGCGAGCGCGGACCCGGCCACGGGCGCGGCGCGGGCACGGGCGCGGCGCGAGCGCGGACCCGGGCGCAACGCGAGCGCGGGGCACAGCTCGGGCGCCGAGCCGGCTCGGACCCCAGCATGCACGGCAAGAGGATCGGGACCACGCGTCTGCCGTGCGGGGCGGGCTTGCGGACCCACCGGTCCGACGTGCGGGGTGCGGAGAGCGGCACGGGGGCGAGCTCGGCCCCGAGGCAGATCGCCACACGCCGCCGCCCCAACCGCCGGTTCCGCGCAGCGGACCCACCGGCGCAGGCGAGCACAGACCACCTGCTGGGCCGTGCGGCACGACGGGTCCTCCCACCGGAGGCGACGAAATCAGGTTCGCAGCCGGCCCGAGGAGATCTCGATCAGCACGGACCACGACCAGGGCCAGAGAGCGGGCCACCCGACCAAGACCACCACGGGCGGCATGCGTGGCCGCAGCGGCCTGCTGAGCGGGCGCACGAGGCCTTTCCGTCGCCGCCCCGGCGGTCGAGCCGTCGATCACCCTCGTGGCCGCTCTGTTTCACGTGAAACGACGGCACGGCGAGAGACCCCATGGACCCGACGGGTGGCGGCGCACCGGGACGCGCCAGACCGCACCCGTTTCACGTGAAACCAACGCGGCCGGATGCAGAACGGCCGCGCATCCCGAGGGGAAGCGCGGCCGCAGGCGGGCGGGGGCGATCAGTCCCCGGAATCCGCCTGTTGCACTCCGATGATGCCTACGATCCGCTCCAGGTCGTCCACCGTCGCGAACTCGATAGTGATCTTGCCCTTGCTCCTGCCGATGTCGACCTTCACCCGGGTGTCGAACCGATCCGACAGCCGATCGGCGAGGTCGGTCAGGCCGGGCGCGTGCGGCTTCGGTCGCCGCTTCGCGGCCTGGCCCTTCGCCGGGCCGTCGTTCAGCGTCAGGGCCACGATCTCCTCGGTCGCTCGGACCGACAGCCCCTCGGCCACGATCCGCAGCGCCAACTGCTCCTGCGCCTCCGATTCGTCGAGGCTCAGCAGGGCACGGGCGTGACCGGCCGACAGGATCCCCGCAGCCACTCGGCGCTGCACCTGGGCCGGCAGGTTCAGCAGTCGGATGGTGTTGGAGATCTGCGGCCGGCTTCGACCGATCCGGCGGGCCAACTCCTCGTGGGTGGCGCCGAACTCCTCCAGCAGCTGCTGGTACGCGGCGGCCTCCTCCAGCGGGTTCAGGTTGGCCCGGTGGATGTTCTCCAGTAGCGCGTCCCGGAGCATGGCGTCGTCGCGGGTGTCCCGGACGATCGCCGGAATGCTCTCCCGGCCAACCGCCTGGGCGGCCCGCCACCGCCGCTCGCCCATCACCAGCTCGTACTTCTCGTCGTCGAGCTGCCGGACGACGATGGGCTGGAGGAAGCCGACCTCCTGGATGGAGGTCTTCAGCTCCTCCAGCGCCTCCTCGTCGAAGACCTGGCGGGGCTGCTTCGGGTTCGGCACGATCGCGTCGACCGGGATTTCGGCGAATCGGGCTCCCGGCACCGGGCTGAGCGTGGGCTCCGACTCGCGAGCAGGCGGCCCGGCTGGCGCCGCTGACGCCGCCGCGACCGACTCATCCTCCACGTGCCCGTTCTCCGGCTCGGCCGTCAGGGTGCCCGCTGCACCCGGCACCGGCCCGGTCGGGATGAGCGCCCCCAGGCCCCGACCCAGACCGCCCCGAGGACGGTTCTTCATGCCACGCCTCCCAGCGAATCGTCCGCACTACGCATTCCGGCCCACCGGCTCCTTGACGCCCCGCTCGGCGATCTCCTGGGCGGCCTCGAAGTAGCTCGTGGCGCCCCGCGAACCGGGATCGTAGGTCATCACCGACTGGCCGTAGCTGGGTGCCTCGGAGACCCGGACGTTGCGGGGGATGACCGCCTGGAGCACCTTGTCGCCGAAGTGGTTCCGGACGTCCTGCTCGACCGCGTCGGCCAGGCGGGTACGGCGGTCGTACATGGTCAGCAGGATCGTCGAGACGTCGAGCTTGGGGTTCAGGTGTTGCCGCACCAGGTTGATGTTGTTGATCAGCTGGTTGAGCCCCTCCAGCGCGTAGTACTCGCACTGGATCGGGATCAGCACCTCCTGCGCGGCGACCAGGGCGTTGACCGTGAGCAGGCCGAGCGAGGGCGGGCAGTCGATGAAGACGTAGTCGAACTGCCCCGGGTAGGCGGCGATGGCCCGGTCGAGGCGAGACTCCCGCGCCACCACCGACACCAGCTCGATCTCGGCTCCGGCCAGGTCGATCGTCGCGGGTACGCACCACAGGTTGGGGATGCCCTCGACCGCCTGTGCCACCTCGGCCAACGGCACGCTGTTGATCAGGCAGTCGTACACGTCGGGAATGCCGGTGTGGTGCGGCACGTTGAGGCCGGTCGAGGCGTTGCCCTGGGGGTCGAGGTCCACCACGAGCACCCGGTTGCCGTGCAGGGCGAGCGCCACCGCAAGGTTGACCGTGGTCGTGGTCTTACCCACGCCGCCCTTCTGGTTCGCGACGCACATGACCCGGGTCCGGTCCGGCCGAGGCATGGTCACCTCGCCACTGGGATTCAGGATCTGCACGGCGCGCATCGCCTCCATAGCCAACGGTGGGTCATCCTCTTCGCGCGTCGGGGTTTCACGTGAAACGTACGTGGGGTCGGCCGACACGGCGGCCGACGATTCGGCTGAAGCGACCGCCGGCGCCGCGGCGGTGGGTTGGTGCGGAACCGCCGGCTCGAAGCGGACCGCCGCGACGGTGTTACGCCGACCCGAGGTGGGCCGTACGTCGGCGGCGTTGGCCGGTCGGGTCACCGCATCCGGTGCCCGACGGGCAGCCGCCGGTTCCGTGGTGTCGGGTCCGGTCGGCTGGCTCGGGGGCTCGTCGCGCGACACCAGCGGATCGTCGTCCGCCGGCCGGGGCGAAGGCCCGGAAGCGCCGGGCGACCAGCTCGGGTAGTCGGTTTCACGTGAAACGGGGTCGCTGATTGACCCGGTCACGCGTGGATCGTCGTACCTGCCGTCGTCATGCACCTGTCATCCCTACCCGCTTCGGATGGTCGGTCCGCGCCCCGGTCAATTTGGCCGCACCCGCGCTCGCACCCCCGGAGCGTACGGCCCCTTGGGAGCGGTCGGAGGTCGCGACGTTCGTCGCCCGCTCCACACTATCGACGCGCGGTCAGCCTACGGCGGACAGGCGTGGCCGGTCCACGTCGGGCTCTCATCCCCTCGTTCCATCCGTACCGGTACAACGAGACAACCCACCGGCCGGACGCCCGATGGCGCGAAGCGTCAACGGCGGCGTGGCCGTCCGCCCCGGGCGCGCTTGCTGGCAGCCGGTCGGGCCGGACCGACCACCCGCTCGCGGACGATCTCCACGACGGTGGTGGGTGGATCGATCACATCGACGCCGCACAGATGCAGGGTCGGCTCTGCGCCGCCGAGACGCTTCACCACCTCGGCGTGCTCGTTGATCTCCTCGGCGGCGGACGCGCCCTTGAGCGCCAGCAGCCGCCCGCCGCGCACCGCCAGCGGCAGGCTCCACGTCGCCAGTCGGTCCAGTGGCGCGACGGCCCGGGCGGTCACCACGTCACCGCTGATGGGTTCGCGGCCGCTCGATCCGCTGGCCGCCTCGTCGGCCCGCCCCCGGAACACCCGCACCGATCTGGTCAGGCCGAGACGCTCGACGACCTCGATCAGGAACGACGTCCGTCGGGCGAGCGGCTCGATCAGGGTCACCGTCAGGTCGGGGCGCGCGATGGCCAGGACCAGACCGGGCAGACCGGCGCCGGACCCGACGTCGAGCACGGTCGCGTCAGCGGGGATCCGCTCAGCGACCGCAGCGCAGTTGAGGAGGTGCCGGTCCCAGATGCGGGGTGCCTCCCGGGGACCGATCAGACCGCGGACCACCCCGTCGGTGGCCAGCAGCTCGGCGTACGCGGCGGCCACGTCGAGCCGATCGCCGAAGAGGGTCAGGGCGGCCGGGGCCAACTCGGGCGGCAGTTCCGCGTCGGACGGCGAGGGCGGAGCGTCCTGAGCAGGATCGGTGTCGACGCCGGGGGTGTCGGGCCGGACAGCCGACGGCCCGGGCGGCGTGCCGCCCGGGCCGGACACGGCGTCAGCCGTGATGTCGTCGTGGGTCACCCGGTCAGTCCGCCGGCCGTACGACGATGCGCCGGCTCGGCTCGACGCCCTCGGACTCGCTCACCACGCCGGACATGGCGTTGACGACGTCGTGGACGCACTTGCGCTCGAACGCGGACATCGGCTCCAGTCGGACCGACTCGCCATACTCCTTGACCTTCTCCACCTCGTTCTTGGCGACCGCGGCGAGCTCCTTGCGGCGGTTCGCCCGGTAGCCGCCGACGTCCAGCAGCAGGCGGCTCGGCGTGCCGGTGGCCCGGAAGACGGCGAGGCGGGTCAGCTCCTGGAGCGCCTCCAGGGTGGCGCCGCGCTGACCGACCAGGTTCTGCAGCCGGGCACCGACCACCTCGACCACCGGCCGGCCGCCGGCGACCAGCTCGTCGATGTCGCCGTCGTAGTCGAGGATGTCGAGCAATCCTTCGACGTAGTCCGCCGCGATCTCGCTCTGCCGGAACAGTTCGCCCTCGCCCGCGGTCTTCTTCTCCCGGCCGCCGGCCGCGGCCTCGGTGTCGTCGCCGGCCTCGGTGTCGTCGGCCTCCGTCTCGTCGGCCTCGATGTCGTCGTCCACCGCGAGCGGCGCGGTCCCCTCCTCGTCCAGGGACTGCTCGGCGCGGGGGATGCTGGTCTCGGTCACGGTCTCATCTCCGTACTCGCTCGGCTGGACCGTCGGGTCCGCTGGTTTCCCGGGGCCGGCGGGAGGTCGCCGGTGCCCACGGGCACGTCTGTACGGGCAGTGTCGCCCGTGGCCGCGTCACGCGCGGTCGGTTCCGTCCGGCGCCGGCCGTACGGCGGCTGCGCGGTGCGGAACGGGCCGTCGCCGGTCGCCCGACGACGGCCCGGAAGTCAGCCCTGCCGCTTGGCGGGGCGGCTCTTCTTGGGGTTCACCGGCTTGGCGCCCGGCTTCGGCCCGGCCACCTTGGGCGCGGTCGCCTTGACCGGCGCCAGCGGGGCCGACTTGCCGCGCCCGAACAGGCCGCCCGCCTTGGCCGGCTGCACCGGGTTACGGGCGGCAGGGGTGGCGGCCTTCTTGGCGGTCACCGGCGGCGGGAACTTGCGCAACACCCACTGCTGCTGGCCGAGGGTGAAGAGGTTGTTGGTGACCCAGTAGATGATCACGCCGATGGGGAAGATCGCACCGGAGATCAGCAGCGAGGCGGGGATGCCGTAGAGCATCAGTCGCTGGATCATCCGCTGCTGCGGGTCCTCCGCCCAGCCGGTCTTCAGGATCATCTGACGGCTGGTCAGGTACGTGGTGCCGATCATGATCAGGACCAGGAGGCCGGCGATCACCTTGACCGTGGTGCCGTTGGCGCCGAGGCGGGCCAACTCGTCGGCGGTGGACCCGAACTTGCCGGACAGCGGCGCGGTGAAGAGCTTCGCGTGCGAGGCGCTGTTGAACTGGTCGACGGTCCAGCCGTAGATCGTCTTCTTGTCTTCCGTCTTGAACGGGTCGAGGCGGCGCAGCACGTGGAAGAGGCCGAGGAAGACGGGGATCTGGAGGAACATCGGAAGGCAGCCCATGAGCGGGTTGGCCTTTTCCTTCCGGTAGAGCTCCATCATCTCCTTCTGGAGCGTCTCCCGGTCACCCTTGTGCTTCTCCTGCAGCTCCTTGACCTTGGGCTGGAGCGCCTGCATCGCCCGCTGCGACTTGATCTGCTTGACAAAGACCGGGAACAGGATCACCCGGACCGTGACAACCAGGAAGACGATGGCCAGGATCCAGGCGAAGTTGGTGCCGATCACCGCGCCGACGGGCACCCCGATGGCGTCCCAGGCGGAGTGCCAGGTCAGCAGGATCCACGAAATCGCGAAGTAGATCCAGTCGAGACTCAATTCGGTGCTCCAGTCACATCGGCACGGCGGCGACCGCCCGGCTCCGGCACCGGGTCATGTCCACCAGGGTGGAAGGGGTGGCAGCGCAACAGCCGCCGGACCGCCAGTGCGGCTCCCCGGAGCGCGCCGTGCCGGGACACCGCCTCCTGGGCGTACGCACTGCACGACGGGTAGAACCGACAGCGAGCCGGCAGTGCCGGACTTATCCACCGACGGTACGCGATGATGGGCGCGATCAGCACCCTGGCACCGGTTGTGGGGCGCGGGGCGGCCGGCTCCGTACTCATCGGGACCTCCGCTCCCTGGGTGACCGGGCGGCTGCGATGGCGGCGTCGAGGTCGGCGGCGAGTCGGGGGTACGACGCCTCGGCCGTGGCCGGGAGCGCTCGGACGACCAGGGTGCTGCCGATCGGCAGCGCGGCAAGCCGCTCCCGGACCAGTGCTCGGAGCCGACGCCGGACCCGGTTGCGCACCACGGCGTTGCCGACGGCCTTGGACACGACGAAGCCGGCGCGGGTCGGAGCGGAGAGTTGCTCCGCACCGGTGTTCCGCGCCGGCTCCAGCGAGGTCGGTGTGCTGAGGTCGGCGGTCGCCGGCACGGTCAGGTGGACCACGACGGCACCTCGTCCGGCGCGTCGGCCACCGCGAACCGCTGCGGCGAAGTCAGTGCTACGCCGCAGTCGCTGTGCGGCGGCCAGCACGACTGCCCACGCCCCCCCGAACGACCCGTCGGCTCAGGCCGACAGGGTGGTGCGACCCTTGGCGCGACGGCTCGAGAGGATGGCACGGCCGGCACGGGTGCGCATGCGCAGCCGGAAGCCGTGGGTCTTCGCGCGCCGGCGGTTGTTCGGCTGGTAGGTGCGCTTGCTCACGTCAGGCTCTCCGTTTTCGTACGCGCCCCGGGCGACGGGATCGCCGGGGTCGTGGGGTGGTCCAGGCCACCTCGACGGTGGCCACCGATCGGTGCTGCCCGGCGGAGCGGGACCTCGGCGATGCGGGGATGCGACCGCGGACAGCAAGCACCCATCACCCTAGCAGAGGGCGAGAGAGCAGCCGCTCCAGCCTACGCAGGGGTGCAATGACCGTCAAACACCTCGCGGCGGCGGAGATCGGGACGCGCGCGAGGCCGAAGGGGCGGTTTTCGCTGATGCCGACAAGGAGCCCGTCGCGTCGCCGGTTGATGGCGCAGGGACAACGCTGTTACCGTGCCCGATTGCGGTGAGCGTCGGAAGCTCCGGTCGTCGCGCGCAGGCAAGACCGGACACGGTAGTGAATCGTTCGGCACGGTGAACCCGCTTCAGCGCCCGTTCAGGCAGGGGGCAGGTCCCACCCGCGTCCGGCGGGCGGCCACAATCGGTCGGTACACAGGCTGTGGATAACCTGTGGACGACCACTGGTCAACCGTCCGGGTGGGTGATGTTCCACCCGCGAACGCGGCGGGCCCGGGACGGCCGGCTGGCAGACAGCGGCGGCCGGGAGCAGAGGCGAGGGGGTGGCACGACGGTGGCCGGTACGACCGACCTTGCCGCGGTGTGGTTAGCGGCGACCGACGAGCTCGCCGACGAGATCATCTCCGCCCAGCAGCGCGCCTACCTCCGACTGACCCGGCTACGGGCGATCGTCGAGGACACCGCGCTGCTCTCCGTCCCGGACGCCTTCACCCGCGACGTGATCGAGTCACGGCTGCGCCCGGCGATCACCGAGGCGCTCACCCGGCGGCTCGGCCGGCCGATCCAGGTCGCGGTCACCGTGCGGGTGGCCGAGGACACCGCCGGCCGCCCGGCTGGCACCGTCTACCGCAGTGCACCGGAGCCGGGGGCGATCGACGCCGAGGGTCCGCCGCCCGCCGTACCGTCCGACTACGAGTATTCCGACCGGCCGGTGGCCGACGCGGTCATCCCGGAACAGCAGCACCCGGCGCGGGCGCCCGAGCCGGCCGCGCCACCGGTCCCGTCCGGTCCGCCGCTCGCGCCGACCTCCGACGGGCACCGGTCCGGGCTGATCCCGGCGAGCCGCGACGGGCAGGAGGCGTTGTTCAGCGCCGCGTTCGTGGAGCCGCTGCGGACGCCTCGGCCGGCGCCGGACCGGCGCGGCTACGACGACCAGGCCGCCCGCCTGGACGCGCCCGGCCCGGACACCCGGCCCTACGAGCCCCGCTACCGGGAGGACGCGGCGTCGCCGCGGGACCAGCACGTGATCCGCGCGCTGCCTCGGGACAGCGGGACGGACAGCGGTCCCGGTCGCAGCGGTGTGGATCACCGCACCGGCGGGCGCGACGACCGTCGGCTGCCCGGCACCGACACCGGCGGCAACCGGCTCAACCCGAAGTACATGTTCGAGACGTTCGTCATCGGCTCGTCCAACCGGTTCGCCCACGCGGCGAGCGTGGCGGTGGCCGAGTCACCGGCGAAGGCGTACAACCCGCTGTTCATCTACGGCAGCTCGGGGCTGGGCAAGACGCACCTGCTGCATGCCATCGGGCACTACGCCACGACGCTCGGCAACGCTCGCTCGGTGCGGTACGTCTCGACCGAGGAGTTCACCAACGACTTCATCAACTCGCTCCGGGACGACAAGACCAGCGCGTTCCAGCGGCGCTACCGCGACGTCGACATCCTGCTGATCGACGACATCCAGTTCCTGGAGAACCGCGAGCGCACCCAGGAGGAGTTCTTCCACACCTTCAACACGCTGCACAACGCCAACAAACAGATCGTGATCACGTCGGACCGGTCGCCGAAGCAGCTCGCCACGCTGGAGGACCGGCTGCGGACCCGGTTCGAGTGGGGTCTGCTCGCCGACATCCAGCCGCCGGACCTGGAAACCCGGATCGCGATCCTGCAGAAGAAGGCGGCGCAGGAGCGGCTCTACGCCCCGCCGGACGTGCTGGAGTTCATCGCCTCCCGGGTGTCGAACTCGATCCGGGAACTGGAGGGCGCGCTGATCCGGGTGACCGCGTTCGCCAGCCTGACCCGGTCGACCGTCGAGCTGTCGCTGGCCGAGGAGGTCCTGCGGGACTTCATCCCGGACGGCGCCGGCCCGGAGATCACCGCCGACCAGATCATGGTCTCCACGGCGGACTACTTCGGTGTGAGCCTGGAGGACCTGCGGGGTCAGTCCCGCTCCCGGGTGCTGGTCAACGCCCGCCAGGTGGCCATGTACCTGTGCCGGGAGTTGACCGAGTTGTCACTTCCCCGGATCGGGCAGGCCTTCGGGGGCCGGGACCACACCACGGTCATGCACGCCGACCGTAAGATCCGCCAGCAGATGGCCGAACGGCGCTCGCTCTACAACCAGATCGCCGAGCTGACCAACCGGATCAAACAGAACACCTGAGGCGTACGCCCGCCGCCGCGACGGCACGCAGCCCGGGACACGCCCGGCCGGAGAGAACCGGCCGGGCGTTTTTTCGTCTCTGGCGCCTCTCCGACTTGACCCTCGACATGGTGCAGACCACAGCATCTACGCCGTGACCGCTTCGATGCTGACTCGTTGTCCACAGCTCGTTGTCCACCGCCAGTGGATAACTACGGTCCGTCCTCCGCCGGTTACCCACAGGCTGTGGAGAAACCCTGTGTACGACGCTGTGGATGGCTGGGGACAACGTCGCGGTTGTCCACCGACGAGAGTCGCCCTGTGTACGACGTGTTGAAGGTTCTGGGGATGACGCCATTGGTGATCTTCATGGCGATCCACAGGCTTGGGGAGAAAGTCGGTGGATTACCGGTGGACAACCGGTGGACAACGGTGGACAACCGTCCGGCGCGGCCGGGCTGTGGACACGCAAGGCGGTTGTACCCCCGGTTCTCCACAGCCAAATCACCGGTGGATAACCTGTCTGAGCTGCGTGGACCCGAGTTCTCCACAGTTTGCACAGGTGCGATGAAGACGATGAGTTATCTCTTCTAAGAGAACAAAAACCAATCATCACCGTTGGACTTTCTGTGGATCGGGCCGAAGCTGCCGGACCAGCCGGTCAGCATCGACACGATCCACGGGGCCGGGCGCACAGCCGATGCCCCCGCGCCCTAAAGTGCGATGGGTACCCGCACGGTTGGGCGGGACGGTAGGCAGCGGTCGGCATGAGAGAGTTGTCGCTGACGTCGACGCGGAGGCATTGATGAAGTTCCGAGTAGAGCGCGACGCGCTCGCCGAGGCCGTGGCCTGGACCGCAAAGAGCCTGCCGAGCCGTCCGTCGGTGCCGGTGCTGGCCGGGGTGATGCTCCGAGTCACCGACGGCAACCTGCGGGTCTCCGGGTTCGACTACGAGGTCTCCAGCCAGGTCACCGTCGAGGTGCAGGGCGACGCCGACGGCGCCGCCCTGGTCTCCGGTCGCCTGCTCGCCGAGATCACCAAGGCGCTGCCAGCCAAGCCGGTGGACATCGCCGCCGTCGGCGCCCACCTCGAGCTGGTCTGCGGCAGCGCCCGGTTCACCCTGCCGACCATGCCGGTGGAGGACTACCCCGCGCTGCCCGAGATGCCGCAGAGCGCCGGCACGGTCGACGCCGCCACGTTCGCCACCGCAGTTTCCCAGGTGGCCATCGCCGCTGGCCGCGACGAGACGCTGCCGATGATGACCGGTGTCCGCGTCGAGCTCTCCGGCAGCACCCTGTCGATGCTCGCCACCGACCGCTACCGGCTGGCGCTGCGCGAGATCCAGTGGCGGCCGGACGACCCCGAGGTGAGCATCAACGCCCTCGTGCCGGCCCGCACCCTGAACGACACCGCCAAGGCGCTCGGCCCGCTGGGCGGCGAGGTCACCCTCGCCCTCGCCCAGGGCGCGGCGGGCGAGGGCATGGTCGGCCTCGCCGGTGGCACCCGGCGTACGACCAGCCGGCTGCTCGACGGGGCCAACTACCCGCCGGTGCGCTCGCTCTTCCCGGCCGCCCACAACGCCGAGGCCCGGGTGCCGGTCAGCACCCTGATCGAGGTGGTCAAGCGGGTCGCGCTTGTCGCCGAGCGCACCACGCCGGTGTTGCTCAGCTTCAGCGCCGACGGGCTGGTGGTCGAGGCCGGCGGCTCGGAGGAGGCGCGGGCCAGCGAGGCGATGGAGGCCACCTTCACCGGGGACGCGTTGACCATCGGGTTCAACCCGCAGTACCTCATCGACGGCCTGGCCAACCTGGGCTCCCAGACCGCCGTGCTCTCGTTCGTCGACGCCTTCAAGCCCGCGGTGATCTCACCCGCCGGCGAGGATGGCGAGGCCATTCCGGGGTACCGGTACCTCATCATGCCGATCCGCGTGTCCCGCTGATCGCGCGCACCGATACCCAGATCCACGGAGGTAGGAACACATGCAGCTCGGCCTGGTAGGACTCGGCCGGATGGGCGGCAACATGCGGGAGCGGTTGCGGGCAGCCGGCCACGAGGTGGTCGGCTTCGACCACAACGCCCAGTTGAGTGACGTCCCGACCCTCGCCGGGCTGGCTGAGAAGCTCGAGTCGCCCCGCGCGGTTTGGGTCATGGTGCCCGCGGGCGTCACCGACGCGACCATCGACGAGCTCGCCGCGGTGCTCGGCGAGGGCGACATCATCATCGACGGCGGCAACTCCCGGTTCAGCGACGACGCCCCCCGGGCCGAGCGGCTCAACGAGCGCGGCATCGGCTACCTGGACGTCGGTGTCTCCGGCGGCGTGTGGGGCCGGCAGAACGGCTACGCGCTGATGGTCGGCGGTGCCCAGGAGCACGTCGGCCGGCTGATGCCGATCTTCGAGGCGCTCAAGCCCGAGGGCGAGTTCGGCTTCGTGCACGCCGGGCCGGTCGGCGCCGGGCACTACTCCAAGATGGTGCACAACGGCATCGAGTACGGCCTGATGCACGCCTACGCCGAGGGCTACGAGCTGCTTGCCGCCTCCGAGCTGGTGACCAACGTGCCGGGGGTGTTCAAGTCCTGGCGGGAGGGCACCGTGGTCCGCTCCTGGCTGCTCGACCTGTTGGACCGGGCGCTCGACGAGGACCCGGAGCTGGCCGAGCTGAGCGGTTACACCGAGGACACCGGCGAGGGTCGGTGGACGGTCGACGAGGCGGTCCGGCTGGCCGTGCCGCTGAACGTCATCACCGCCTCGCTGTTCGCCCGGTTCGCCTCCCGGCAGGACGACTCGCCCGCCATGAAGGCCGTCGCCGCGCTGCGCCAGCAGTTCGGTGGCCACGCCGTCCGCAAGCGCTGAGCGGTATCCACACCCTGTGTATGTCCACCGGCTGGAACTGGTCGACTTCCGCTCGTACGAGCGGGTCGCCGTCGACCTCCAGCCGGGGGCGAACGTCCTGATCGGCGCCAACGGCGTTGGCAAGACGAACCTCGTCGAGGCGCTGGGCTACGTGGCGACCCTGGATTCGCACCGGGTCGCCACGGACGCGCCACTGGTCCGGATGGGCGCCTCCTCGGCGGTGATCCGCTGCGCGGTGGTGCACGACGGCCGTGAGCTCCTGGTCGAGCTGGAGATCGTGCCCGGCAAGGCCAACCGGGCCCGACTGGGCCGCTCCCCGGCGCGACGGGCCCGGGACGTGCTGGGCGCGCTGCGACTGGTGCTCTTCGCGCCGGAGGATCTGGAGCTGGTCCGGGGCGACCCGGCCGAGCGCCGCCGCTACCTGGACGACCTGCTGGTCAACCGGCAGCCCCGGTACGCCGGCGTGCGGGCCGACTACGAGCGGGTGGTCAAGCAGCGCAACGCTCTGCTGCGGACCGCGTACCTGGCCCGCAAGACCGGCGGGTCCCGGGGCGGCGACCTCGGCACCCTCGCCGTCTGGGACACCCACCTCGCGCAGCACGGCGCTGAGCTGTTGGCCGGCCGGCTGGAGCTGGTCGCCGCGCTCACGCCGCACGTTTCCAAGGCTTACGACGCGGTGGCCGCCGGGCGCGGTGCCGCGGGCATCGCCTACCGGCCCTCGATCGAGCTGGCCGAGCCGACCACCGATCGTGGCGTGTTGGCCGCCGCGCTGACCGCCGCGCTCGCCGCGTCCCGCTCCGCCGAGATCGAACGGGGCACCACCCTGGTCGGCCCGCACCGCGACGAGCTGGCGCTGAGCCTCGGTCCGCTGCCCGCCAAGGGGTACGCCAGCCATGGCGAGTCCTGGTCGTTCGCGCTCGCGCTGCGACTGGCCGGGTACGACCTGCTGCGCGCCGACGGCATCGAGCCGGTGCTGGTGCTCGACGACGTCTTCGCCGAGCTGGACACCGGTCGCCGGGAGCGGCTGGCGGAACTGGTCGGCGGCGCGAGCCAACTACTGGTCACCTGCGCGGTGGACGACGACGTGCCGGCCGCTCTGCGCGGCGTCCGCTACCAGGTCGGCGAGGGGACGGTACGCCGTGTCGGATGAGCCAGGGCCCGCCCGTCCCGACGCTGGCGGCGATGACCGGCGGGCCGGCGACGCCGCGTCGGCGCGTACCCCGGGGTCGAAGGCGACCGGGGGTGGCGACGGCGGTGGGCAGCCGGACGCCGCCACCGGGCCGGAGCTGGCCCGGGCGGTGCTCGACGCGGCGTTGTCCCGGCGGCAGGCGGCGGCCCGCGCCCGGCGTACCCCAGGGGGTGGCGGGGGTGGCGACGGCGGCTCCGGGCGGCGTCTGCGCGGCTACTCCGGCCCGGGCCCCGACCCGCGCGACCCGCAGCCGCTCAGCGTGGTGCTGAACCGGTTGGTGAAGGCGCGTGGCTGGCAGCAGCCGGCGGCCGAGGCCACGGTGTTCGGCGCCTGGGAGCGGGTGGTGGGCGCGGAGGTCGCCCAGCACAGCCGGCCGGTCAAGCTGGAGAACGGCGAGCTGACCGTGGAGGCCCGCTCGACCGCCTGGGCGACGCAGCTGCGGCTGCTCGCCGGTTCGCTGCTCAAGCAGATCGCCCGGGAGGTCGGCCACAACGTGGTGCGCAAGCTGCACATCCACGGCCCGGCCGCGCCGTCCTGGTCGAAGGGGCCGCGTCGGGTACGCGGCCGGGGGCCGCGGGACACCTACGGCTGAGCGAGCGCTTCAGTCGCGCCGGTGGGCCTCCTTGGCGGCCCGCTTCCGTTCGCGCTGTTCCCGGGTGTAGCGCTTGCGCTCCTCCAGGTCGCGCTTCCACATCTCGCGGGCCTCGGCGGAGCCGCCCTGCACCGCGCCCTGCACGCCCTCGGCGGGGCCGGTGAGGTTTCGGAAGGTCCAACGCATGAACCGGCCGCCCTCGCCCGCGGACCTGGTGGCCGCCTCGTCCTCGCTCATCTGCCGCCCTCTCCTGCGTGTGTGCCGTCGCTCCGCCCATCGCCCGGACGGATGATTGGCGCACCAATGGTTGGTGTACCAATCGCCTGTACGATAACCACCGTGCTTGGGGAGGGCAACCGATGAATGAACGACCGGACGGCGTCGACCCTCTGGCGCTGGAGCAACAGGTCTGCTTCGCCCTCTCGGTGGCGGCGCGCAGTGTCGTGGCCGTCTATCGGCCGCTACTGGAACCGATGGGCCTCACCCATCCGCAGTACCTGGTGATGCTGGCGCTCTGGCAGCACGCGCCGCTGTCCGGCCGTGACCTCAGCCGGCTGTTGCAGCTCGACCCGGGCACCCTGTCGCCGCTGCTCAAGCGGCTCGAAGCCGCCGGCTACCTACGCCGTGAACGGGACGCCGCCGACGAACGCAGCCTCGCCGTCACCCTGACCGACAGCGGCGCGGCGCTGCGCAGCCGGGCCGAGCTGATCCCGGCCGCGATCGTGCAGCGGCTCGGGCTGCCACTGGAGGACCTGCGACACCTGCACGTGGTGCTGACCCAGGTGATCGCCGCGGCCAACCGTCCCGGGGGCGACGACCAGATCGCCGCCGACCCCGGGCCGGCCGGTCAGGCGTCGGCGTAGACGGCGAAGCCGCGCTCGGCGCAGCGCCGGTAGAACGCTGCCAGCACACCCAGCTCGGCGCAGGTGAAGTTCCACTGCGGCGGGTCGCCGCTCTCGTCGCGCAGCGCGTCCAGCCGGCTCTCCAGCCAGCGCAGTTGTTGATCGGCCAGCCGTCCGTCGCCGAGCAGCGAGCGCAGCACCGTGCTCACCGACTCGAACGTGACGGCCTCGCCGTGCGCACGGTGGCCGGTGACGAATCGTTCGATGCCGCCGGCGATCCAGGCGCACCCGTCCGGGTCGATCACCGGGTCCTCGTCCTCGGCCGCGGCGTCTGTGGCGTACAACACACCTTCGAGGCCGAGCAGCAGATCCACCAGCTCGGTGTACGCGGTCGCCCGGACGGTGCCGGTCTTCGCGATCAGCTCGGCCAGCGCCGCCGTCGGAGCGGAGATTCGCGGCAGGTCGACGATCTCGCCGAAGTCGACGAACTCGGCCGGCGCGACCGGATCGTAGAAGCGGCCGGTCCGCGGCCAGTGCACCGCGACGTTGTCCAGCCCCATCTGTCACCTCTTAAAGAGCACGTGTCGGGTCGATCGGGTCGATCGTCCCGGTTCCGGCCGCTAAAGATCAAGCCCGCTTCCGGGGCGCCGCAAACGTACGGCACGGGCGGTCCGGCCGCGACCCCCGACCCGCCCGGCCGCGGGTCAACCCGTTCCGGGGCGGCGCGTCCGATCGGAGCATGGCGTGTGGGGGGAGTCGCGGGCAATGGGGTTCTGCCGGCTACGGACTTCTCAGCCGCCTCGGTGAGGGTGCCGAGTGGTGGTTCTGTCCTCCGCGCACAGTAGGATTGACGGTGAGACGAAGACCCGGTGCGGAGCGAGGGACGGGGCCGGTGGCCCCAGGATCATTCTCCACGTCGGGTCGAGCCGATCGCGATCCGCGGGCAACCGCGGCGACCGGCGCGTTCGACCCACTGTCCGGAAATATCCGGCACCGGTCCGCGCGCCGACGTCGCGTCCTGTCCGCCGAACCCGCGCCCGACGCGCCCTTCCGGCGCCGACGACGCGAGAAAGTGGCCGAGGGTGGCAGCGCAGGACAAGCAGGAGTATGGCGCAGAGTCGATCACCGTTCTCGAGGGGCTGGAGGCGGTTCGCAAGCGGCCCGGTATGTACATCGGGTCCACCGGCGAACGCGGTCTGCACCACCTCGTCTGGGAGGTCGTCGACAACGCGGTCGACGAGGCGCTGGCCGGATACTGCGACACCATCGACGTCGTGCTGCTCGCCGACGGCGGGGTCCAGGTCACTGACAACGGCCGTGGCTTCCCGGTCGACCTGCACCCGAAGCTCAAGAAGCCGGGCGTCGAGGTCGCACTGACCGTGCTGCACGCGGGCGGCAAGTTCGACGGCAAGGCGTACGCGGTCTCCGGTGGTCTGCACGGCGTCGGCGTGTCCGTCGTGAACGCGCTCTCCACCCGGATGGCCGTGGAGATCCACAAGTCCGGTTTCGTGTGGCGGCAGCAGTACAACAACTCCAAGCCCGGCCCACTGGACAAGGGTGAGACCACCGACCGCAGCGGCTCCACGGTCTCCTTCTGGCCCGACCCCGACGTCTTCGAGACCGTCGACTTCGACTTCCAGACCATCTACCGACGGCTCCAGGAGATGGCCTTCCTCAACCGTGCCCTCCGCATCCACCTGCTCGACGAGCGGGTGGCCGAGGAGGAGGACGGCCGCCAGCGTGAGGTGACCTTCCTATACGAGGGCGGCATCGCCGACTTCGTCCGGCACCTCAACGCCTCGAAGAACCCGATCCACAAGACCGTGGTCGAGTTCGGCGCCGAGGAGGAGGGCATGTCGCTCGAAATCGCCATGCAGTGGAACGAGTCGTACGGCGAGTCGGTCTACACCTTCGCCAACACGATCAACACGCACGAGGGCGGCACCCACGAGGAGGGCTTCCGGTCCGCGCTGACCAGCGTGGTCAACCGGTACGGCACCGACAAGAAGCTGCTCAAGGGTGACGAGAAGCTCTCCGGCGAGGACATTCGGGAGGGGCTCGCCGCGATCATCTCGGTCAAGCTGGCCAACCCGCAGTTCGAGGGCCAGACCAAGACCAAGCTCGGCAACACCCCGGTGAAGAGCTTCGTGCAGCGGGTCTGCAACGACCGGCTGGTCGACTGGTTCGACCGCAACCCGGCCGAGGCCAAGATGATCATTCAGAAGGCCTCCCAGGCTGCTCGTGCCCGGATCGCCGCGCAGCAGGCGCGCAAGCTGGCCCGCCGCAAGTCGCTGCTGGAGTCCGGCTCGATGCCGGGCAAGCTGGCCGACTGCCAGTCCACCGACCCGCGCGAGTCCGAGGTGTTCATCGTCGAGGGCGACTCGGCCGGTGGCTCGGCCAAGCAGGGCCGGGACCCGCGGACCCAGGCGATCCTGCCGATCCGCGGCAAGATCCTCAACGTGGAGAAGGCCCGGATCGACCGGGTGCTGAAGAACAACGAGGTCCAGGCGCTGATCACCGCGCTGGGCACCGGCATTCACGACGATTTCGACATGGAGAAGCTGCGCTACCACAAGGTGGTGCTGATGGCCGACGCGGACGTCGACGGCCAGCACATCCAGACGCTGCTGCTCACCCTGCTGTTCCGCTTCATGCGCCCGCTCGTCGAGATGGGCCACGTCTACCTGGCCGCCCCGCCGCTCTACAAGATCAAGTGGAACAAGAAGGGCGACGACGCGCAGTACGCCTACTCCGATCGTGAGCGGGACGGGCTGATCGCGCTGCGCCAGCAGAAGAAGCCGAACGCCAAGCCGGACGACATTCAGCGGTTCAAGGGCCTCGGCGAGATGAACTATCCCGAGCTGTGGGAAACCACGATGAACCCGGCAACGCGTACTCTGCGTCAGGTCACGCTCGACGACGCGGCGACCGCCGACGAGTTGTTCAGCGTGCTGATGGGTGAGGACGTCGAGGCGCGCCGGTCGTTCATCCAGCGCAACGCCAAGGACGTGCGGTTCCTGGACATCTGATGGAGCTCGGCAGGTCGGCCGGGGTGAACCCGACCGACCCGCCGATCCACAGAGTTATCCACAGCTTGGCCAGTATCCACAGCCGTTATCCACAGCACGAAAACGACTCTGAGTCTGATAAGGGTATACAGTGACCGATTCTCCCGAGTCCACACCGAACGAGCCTGAGGTCCCCGCCGAGGCCATCGCCGCCGTGGTCGCGCACGACCGGATCGAACCGGTCGGGCTCGAGGTGGAGATGCAGCGCTCCTACCTCGACTACGCGATGAGCGTCATCGTCGGTCGTGCGCTCCCGGACGTCCGGGACGGGCTCAAGCCGGTGCACCGCAAGATCCTCTACGCCATGTTCGACTCGGGCTACCGTCCGGACCGCGGCTACGTGAAGTGTTCCCGGGTCGTCGGCGACGTGATGGGCCAGTTCCACCCGCACGGCGACTCGGCGATCTACGACGCGCTGGTCCGGATGGCGCAGCCCTGGTCGCTGCGGTATCCGCTGGTCGACGGCAACGGCAACTTCGGCTCTCCGGGTAACGACCCGGCCGCCGCCATGCGATACACCGAGTGCAAGCTCGACCCGCTGGCCATGGAGATGCTGCGGGACATCGACGAGGACACGGTCGACCTGCAGGACAACTACGACGGCCGGGCCAAGGAGCCCACCATCCTGCCGTCGCGGATCCCCAACCTGCTGGTGAACGGCTCCGAGGGCATCGCGGTCGGCATGGCCACCAAGATCCCGCCGCACAACCTGCGGGAGATCGGCGCGGCGGTGCAGTGGTGCCTGGAGCACCCGGAGGAGGACGAGGAGACCACCCTCGAAGCCCTGCTCGGCATCGTCAAGGGTCCGGACTTCCCGACCCACGGCCTGATCGTCGGCACCACCGCGATCCAGGACGCGTACCGCACCGGTCGCGGCTCAATCCGGATGCGCGCGGTGGTGGAGGTCGAGGAAGACAAGCGGGGCCGGCCCTGCCTGGTCGTCAGCGAGCTGCCCTACCAGGTCAACCCGGACAATCTCGCCGAGCGGATCGCGGAGCTGATCAAGGAGGGCAAGCTCGCCGGGATCGCCGACATCCGCGACGAGTCCTCCGGTCGTACCGGCATGCGGATCGTGCTCGTGCTCAAGCGCGACGCGGTCGCCAAGGTCGTGCTGAACAACCTCTACAAGCACACCCAGCTCCAGGAGACCTTCGGCGCCAACATGCTGGCTCTGGTCGACGGGGTGCCGCGCACGCTCAACCTGGCCCAGTTCATCCGCTACTACGTCGAGCACCAGGTCGACGTGATCCGCCGGCGGACCGCGTTCCGGCTGCGCAAGGCCGAGGAGCGGGCGCACATCCTGCGTGGTCTGGGCAAGGCACTGGACGCGCTGGACGAGGTGATCGCCCTGATCCGGCGGTCGCCGACCGTGGACGACGCCCGGCAGGGCCTGATCCGGCTGCTGGAGATCGACGAGATCCAGGCGACCGCGATCCTGGACATGCAGCTGCGCCGGCTGGCCGCGCTGGAGCGGCAGCGGATCGTGGACGACCTGGCCAAGCTGGAAATCGAGATCGCCGAGTTCAAGGACATCCTCGCCAAGCCGGAGCGGCAGCGAAAGATCGTCTCGGAGGAGCTCGGCGAGATCGTCGCCAAGTGGGGCGACGACCGGCGTACGCAGATCATCCCGTTCGACGGCGAGGTCTCGATGGAGGACCTCATCGCCCGGGAGGACGTGGTCGTCACGATCACCCGGACCGGGTACGCCAAGCGGACCAAGGTCGATCTCTACCGCTCGCAGCGGCGGGGCGGCAAGGGCGTCAGCGGCGCCACGTTGCGGCAGGACGACATCGTCAGCCACTTTTTCGTATGCTCCACCCACGACTGGATCCTGTTCTTCACGAACAAGGGACGCGTCTACCGGGCGAAGGCGTACGAGTTGCCGGAGGCCAGTAGGGTAGCCAAGGGCCAGCACGTGGCCAACCTGCTCGCCTTCCTGCCGGACGAGCAGATCGCGCAGATCATCGAAATCCCGAACTACCAGGTAGCCCCCTATCTGGTACTGGCCACGAAGAACGGCCTGGTGAAGAAGACGCGGCTCGAGGAGTTCGACTCCAACCGTTCCGGCGGAATCATCGCGATCAACCTGCGCGATGAGGACGAGCTGGTCGGTGCTGCGCTGGTTGCGCCGGAGAACGACCTGCTGCTGGTCTCCAAGAAGGCGCAGGCGATCCGATTCAACGCCTCCGACGAGGCGCTGCGGCCGATGGGTCGCGCCACCTCCGGCGTGATCGGCATGCGCTTCACGGACGACGACGTCCTGCTCGCCATGGAGGTCGTTCGGGAGGGCCTGGACGTTCTGGTGGCCACGAACGGGGGATACGCGAAACGTACCCCGATCGAGGAATACCCGGTGCAGGGCCGGGGAGGTAAGGGCGTGTTGACTGCGAAGATCACCGAGCGGCGCGGTGGTCTGGTCGGCGCTGTGGTGATCGACCCGGACGACGAGCTGTTCGCGATCACCAGCAACGGTGGTGTCATCCGGACTCCGGTGAAGCCTGTACGCCGTACGCGTGACCGGAACACAATGGGGGTCAAGCTGATGGACCTCCCGGACGGCGTGACTATCGTGGCCATTGCTCGCAATGCCGACGAACCCGACGAACAGGACTAGTTGAATGACGGAGACACAGGCGAAGTCGGGGAACACGGGGACCTCGGCCAACCCGGTCGACGAGGAGGCCGCCAAGGGCGGCACACCAGCGACCGGCCGCGCGGCCGTGGGCCGGGCAACGGTCCCCGCCGACGCGCCTGCCCCGAAATTCACCCGGGCTCCCGGCATGACACCCCCGCCGGACCAGCCCGGTGAGGACGGTGGGTCGGGCGACAAGACCGAGGCGTCCGGCGTCGAGGCGCCGGCGTCCACCGACTCGCCTCCGGTGGCGGCGACCCCGGCCCGTCCCACGACCACCCAGCCGATCAGTGTCCGGCCCGGCGAGGCGGCATCCACCGGGGCTGCCGGGACCGCCGGCACCCAGCCCCGGATCACGCCCGGCATGACCCAGCCGCAGCCGGACGGGGGGCGTGCCACCGGCACCAGCCGCCCGGCCAGCGGCGGCGGTCTGCCGCCGGGAATCGGCAACGCCTCGGCGGTCGGGGCGGCCCGGGTCGGTGACGCGGTACGCGCAGCGCGTACCTCGGTCAGCTCGGCCGCGTCCCGCGGACCGCGCCGGGCCCGGCTGAACCTGAAGCGGATCGACCCCTGGTCCGTGATGAAGTTCGCGTTCGCCGTCTCGGTGGTGCTCTTCATCGTCGTGGTGGTCGCCACGTCGGTGCTCTACCTGGCGCTGGACGCGATGGGGGTGTTCCAGAGCGTCAACGACAGCCTGAGCGACCTGGTGAACGCCGGCGGGGGGCAGAGCACCAGCGGCTTCCAGATCACCGCCAAGGGCGTGATCCTCAGCTCGGCGCTGATCGGTCTGGTCAACGTGGTGCTCTTCACCGCGCTGGCCACGCTGGGAGCGTTCGTCTACAACGTCTGCGCCGACCTGGTTGGCGGGATCGAGTTGACCCTCGCCGAGCGGGACTGAGGCGATCGGGACGCCGGGGCACCGCGGAATGCGGTCGCTCCGGCGTCCCGTACCCAGGTAGGTTTTGCAGGTGTCAACGGCCCGGCTCGCGGGCCCGGACCCCGATTTGGGGCCGGCTGAGCGGATGGGTTAACCTTGCTCGTCGCAACACGGGGCTATAGCTCAGTCGGTTAGAGCGCAGAGCTGATAACTCTGAGGTCGCTGGTTCGATTCCAGCTAGCCCCACCGCACGTCGTCCGACGGTAGTCGAGCGCGAGGGGTGGCCCCAATGTTCAAGAAGCTGCTGATTCTGGCCGGCGTCGTCGGCGTGGCCGCCGTCGTGTTCAACAAGGTCAAGGCCTCGAACGACGAGCGCGCCCTGTGGCACGAGGCGACCACCGCGCCCGACCTGCGCTGACGTCCGGCGCAACGGCGAACGATCGGCGACGCCGCAGCCGCCCACGGGGCCCTAGCTCAACTGGCAGAGCACTGCCTTTGCAAGGCAGGGGTTAGGGGTTCGAGTCCCCTGGGCTCCACCACGCACAGCCTGTGAGCTGCGTCGGAGCTGAGTTCGAGATCATCGGGCACAGATCCGGCACAGACCAGGAATGATCTTTCACTCCGGTCGGGCATCTAGCGGCGGTTGGCCGCAGCCCGCAGGACATCGCCGATGACGCCGCGTCGCCGCTCTCGGCGAGGCCACCAATGGACGTAGGTTTCCAAGGTGATTCGTAGCGTCTGGTGACGGAGTAGCCGTTGCACGTCCTGTGGCTCGGCGTGATTGGTAATCAGCGTCGTGGCGAAGAAGTGCCGCAGCGCGTGAAATCCTCCCTGTTTCTTGGGCCATCCGGCTTTGTCCCGCCACTTGACCCACTCGTTCGACCAGGTCCGGTCTGTGAACGGATTCCCGCGCGTGGTCGTGAACAACAGCGGCACCGAGCGGCGGACCGGGTCGCCGGAGGTGATGTCCACCATTTCGACCTCGACTGGTGGGAAGTCGCGGACGTGAGTTTCGAGCGCTTCCCGCACCGCCTGGTCCAGGTCGAGGGTTCCCGACGAACCGGCTTTGGGCAGGCAGAGGTAGAAGCCGCCGTAGCCCTGCGGGGAGTAGCGGAGCTGCTGCGTGACGTGCAGCTCCTGGGCGCTCACGTCGATGCTCTTACCGTGCTCCATTCCCAGCATCTCGCCGAAGCGGCAACCTTGGCCAGCGCCGAGCCAGATCGCAGCCCGATACCGTGCGGGGACAGCGTCGAGTAGCGCCAGCACGTCGTGTTCTGTCGGTACCCACTTCGGCACGCGGGACAGGCCACGAAGGACCTTCACGAGCTTCACCCCGTCGCACGGGTTGTCGGGGATCACCTTGTCGGTGACAGCGGCAGCGAGGATCGCATCCAGCAGCTCGAAGTAGAGGCGCATCGACGATTTGGGGACGTCGTTGGCGAGCTGCGAGGTCAGCCACTCCAAGACGGTGGTCAGGGTGATCGAGCGAGGAGTCACCGGCCCGAACGCCGGGAACAGGTGACAACGCAAGTTCGACTCGACCCGTTTGCGGGTTTCCATTGCCCAGCCGATCTCACGCGACAGCCGCCAACGTTCGGCGTACTCCTCAAAGGTCACCAGACGCTGAGCGCGGTCCACCTTCGTGGCGTCGACGTCGCCGCTTCTTGCCTTGGCGTCGAAGTCCTTGGCATCGGTCTGCCGGTCGAACAGCCGCTCACGGGTTTCACCGGAGGCGTCCGAGTAGCGCACCCGCCAGCGTTTCCCACGGCCGTGCCGCTTCGATGGGAGGCGCTTGCGATCCGGCCCTACCGCCCTGAGGTACCACAGGTCATCGACAGCCATGTCAGGCCGCCTTCTGGTCGAGCCAGGTCCGCACGTCGGCGGGGTCGTAACGCAGATGACGGCCGACCCGGGAGGCACGCGGCCCAATCCGGCGGTAACGCCACTGGTAGAGAGTCGCCACCGGCACGCCCAGGTAGGTGGACACGTCCTCCACGGTCCACAGCGGGTCGATCAACCGGGGGGTTTTGGTTCCTTCCATGCTCACTGCTCTCCTGTCTGGTCAGGCGGCGACCGGCACGGTGCCGGCGGGGGTGGTGCCGAGTTCGTGGGCGAGTTCTTCGCGGCCGGTGGCGTGTCGTGCGCGGGCGAGTGCGGCGGCGGTGTTGGCGAGGAGTGCGTCTCCGGTGGTGTGCCAGCCGACGCCGGCGAAGGTGAGGGTGCCGACGATGAGGGTGGTGTCGTCGGGGTGGTCGGCGGCCCTGATGGGGTCGCGGTCGCCCTGGTCCTGGTCGTCGTGGCGTCGGTAGGTGACGCGGGTGTCGCGCAGGAGTTGGAAGGTGACCGAGTAGCGGCGGGCTTTGGTGAGGAAGTGGCCGCCGAAGCCGAGCATGTGTGCCCACCTGCGCAGCCGGGCGTAAGGGTTGTCCGTGGTCGGTTTCGTGGGTTCGGCGTCAAGGGCGGCTTGACGGTGGGCGACGCAGGTGGGGCAGGCGGCGTAGCGGGTGTGGGTGCCGCAGTCGGGGCATTCCCAGCGCTTCACGAAGCCGGGCCGGGGTCGGTGGTCCCGGGGCCGCTGCGAGAGCGGGACGGGTGTGGTGGTGGGTCGGCCGATGCGCCAGCAGGCGTCGATGAGGCGGGCGGTGTGGTCGCCGTCGGGGTCGGCGTAGTCGCCGATGCTGTCCAGGTCGAGACGGGTGGAGCGGTGCCCGGTTACCTCGGTGCTTTTGGTGGCGTACTTGGCAAGGTAGCCGGCGACCATGCCGTCGGTGACCTCACCGCTCCCGGTCAGGCTGATGGGACGGATGTCGAGCTGCGTCCCCCAGACGACCGGCCAGCCGGCGGGATAGTCGGGGTGGGCCGGGGTGGTGTAGTCGACCTGGTCGGCAGCGTGGCGGATCGCGTCGTCGAGGTCGGCGGCGGTGAACCCGACCGGCGGTGGGATCACGGCGGTCGGGTCGGTGGGGTCGACGCCATCCAGGCGCACCAGGGCGTGGAAGTGCACTGCTCCGCGTGCCTGGAACTCGGCGGCTTTGCCATGGGACAGCCGCACGGGGGCGACCGTGCGGACCTTGCCCGAGGCCGTGAGTACCCGGGTCGGGGGGATGCCGCGTCGGCGGGCGAGTTGGGCCAGGTGGCGTTCCGCGGCTTGCTTGGTGCGCCGCCACAGTTCCCCGGTGAACACGTTCCACACGACCTGGTGGTCATGGTCGTAGCAGTCCAGGCACAACGGCTGACCGAGGACAGCGTCTGCCGGTTCGTGGCGTGCCCAGCACACGGCCGGGCGACCGTGGGCGCAGAGGCCGGCGGTGGCGTCGGTGCTGCGGCGGGCGTGGCAGGGGTCGGGTCGGCAGTCGCAGCGTTTGCGGTTGGCGCAGGTGTGCCGTTTGACCGCGCGGACGTGCACGGGGCCGAAGGACGGTGCGGTGAACGTGGCGAACACCGCCGGGTGCCCGGACACCGTCGCGGGGACGCCTTTGCCGCCGACGAGGCCGGCGCGCAGGAGTTGGTAGGCGTCGCGTTGGTAGACGCCAGCGCAGGTGGGGCAGACGGTGGCGCGTCGGTTGCCGCACGCCTTGTAGATCGCGGCGTCAGGCATGGCGTCGGTGTGCCGGGCGTCCAGGAGTCGGCCGGTGGCGGGTTCGACGGTGAGGAGCTGCCCGGCGAGGCGGACGGGGCGGGTGCAGCCGGCGGCGGCGCGGACGTGCTCCAACCAGCCGAAGTAGTCGGGTTGCTGGGAACGGGTGAACGCGGAGCCGGCGGCGGTGTAGCCGACGTAGGGACTGGTGGTGTCGGCGTTCGAGCCCACACCCCGGGCCGTGGCGCGGGGTGTGAGGTCCAGCGTCGAAACCATCAGCCGACGACCTCGTGGTGTCGGGTGGTGATGGTGTGTTGGGTGACGATGATGCGGCAGGCGCCGCACTGGCGGTCGGCCGGTTCGTGTCGGTGACACGCGATGGTGGCGGTCGTCGCGCCGCAGCGGATGGTGACCGGGGTCCGGCAGGGTCCGCCGGGGATGACGTGGATGACGGTGCGTCGGGTGTCGTAGGGGTGCGCCTCGACGTAGGCGGGGCAGGTGTGGGTGACCTGCTCGATGTCGACGACGTGAATCATCGGGCACCACCAACGGGGGTGCCGTTCACGATGGCCGGGGTGTGGCCGGTGATGGTGTGCAGCAGTTCCCGGGCGATGTCCGGGGTGACTGAGAGCAGGCCGGCGAGTTCATCGGTGGTGATGGGTCGGCCGGTGCTCTGTTCGTGGCGTCCGATGACGAACCGGGCGGTGGGCATCAGGTGCGCCGGAACCTCAGGCCGGGCCACCGGGATCGGGGTGAAGGCGGGTGCCGTGATGGCGGCCGGGACTGGTGCCGGCGGGATGTCGACGACCGGAGCAGGTGCCGGCGTGGTGTCGACGGGCGGCGTGGTTGCCGGGGTGTCGGTCGGCTCGGCGGCCGGTGCCGGGGTGAGGTCGTTGACGGCGGCGAGGAGGGCGGCGGCTTCGGCTTGGATGGCGGCGAAGTCGGGGCGGATGCGTCCGGCGACGAGTTCGACGCCGATGACGAGGACGACGACCAGGGCGAAGACCAGGCGTAGGCCGAGGCTGCCGGGGGAGGCGAAGTTGATGGTGGCCGACAGCAGTGCGGCGGCGGCGAAGACGACCAGGGCACCGCGTTTGGCGTCTTTGGCGATGCCGGAGGTGCGGACGACGGTCAGCATCGACACCATGGCGGCGTCGAAGATCAGCGGCACGAGGTAGGCGAAGTAGCCGGCGTTCTGCGCCCACAGGTAGTGGGCCTGGTGCAGATAGCTGGTCAGCAGCGCACCCAGCAAGACGAACCGGTTGTAGCGCTTGATGGAGCCGATCGCCTTGAGCATCGTCGGCACCGCGTTGCGGGCGTACTCGGCGGCGAACTGCTCAGTGACGGTGACTGGGTCAGTGGTGGCCATGGGGAGTCACCTCCGTGGCGTGGTCGCGGTCGACGAGGTCGATGACGCCGGAGCAGCCGAGGCAGAACAGCGGGGACAGGCCGAGGACGGCCATGCTGTTGAGGAAGCAGGGCATGCAGGTGAAGTCGGCGGGGAACAGTCCCTCGCCCTCACAGATGCCGCAGACCGGCAGGCAGGCCGGGCAGGGCGTGAAGACGGGGCCAAGGATGTCGTGGATGCCGGCAGGGGTGTTCTGCTCGATGCACCACAGGCAGGGGTCAGACAGGTTGAAGCTCACGACGGGTTCCCTTCGTGGCAGTCGAGGCATTCGCCGTAGCGGCGGGGGATGTAGTAGGGCTTGACCTGGGCGCAGACGCGGCAGGTCCGGCGGGCGCGAAGCGCTTTGGCGATGGCCTCCCGCTGGGCGGGTGTGGCGGTGCGCTTCGGTGCGGCCATGTCGAGGCGGTAGAGGTAGGCGACCCGACGGTTCTTGCGGTGCCGCCAATAGATCTGCGCGATGGGGTCTTGGCCGTTGGGGCGAAGGCCGGCGGCACGGAGCTGCCGCACGGTGGCCAGGCCGTCCGGGGCGCAGTGGTAGGGGAAGGTGGGGAACCCGTAGCGGGTGCCGAGCGGGTCGTAGAACTCGACCCGGATGCCGGTGCGGTCGGCCAGGTTGTCAAGGTCGACGCTGCGAAGGTCGGTCATGGCTTGTCTCCCCAGCGCTGCTGGGCGGCCTGCTTGGAGATGCCGAGACGGGAGCCGATCTCCGCCCAGGAGTAGCCGAACGCACGAAGGCCGATCACGGCCTCACCGATGGCGTCGTCGATCACCGATGAGAGGGCGACCAGGTCGCGCAGTGCTTCAACGTCACCGGTGGCGACGCGGCGGCCGTGAGCGCGGATGATCCGGCGGCCGAACGCGGCGAACTCGTCGTTCTCGACCACATTGCGGCGCTTCTGTCGAGGCAGGTTCGGCGTCAAGGGCTTCTTGACGGCGCTCATCGGTTTCCGCCCCCCTGGGTGTGGAGGGAGTCCCACCGGTCAGCGGCGGCGTTGAGGGCGTGGATGACCTCGGCGATGGTGCGTCCGGGGCGGTCGTTCCATCCGAACAGCTCGGACGATGCGGTGAAGCCGAGGTAGTCGAGCAGCGCGTACGCGGCGGCGCGGTAGTCGCCGCACTCGGGCCGGGTGGTGAAGAACGGCAGTTCAGTGGCGACGCCGTAGGCGGCCATGCCGATAGCGCCGGAGATGCAGGCGCGGGGGGTGAGGGCGTCGAAGACGATCGTGTAGTAGTCGCCCTGGGTCCAGCCGTGCCGGAGCAGGTAGAGGGCAGACATCCGCAGCAGGTCAGCGGGGGTGACCTGTGCTGCGGTGGGTGGGTTGTGGGTAGCCTTCATGGCAGCCACGTCCTTTCGGGGCTGTTGGTGGGAGGTCGGCAGGACCAGCTCTGCTGCCAGGCGAAATCTGGTCCTGTCGGCCGTTCTTGTTGGTGGTCAGCAGCCGGGGCAGTGGCGTTTGCCGCTGCCGGTACAGCCGCGCAGGGCGGCGAGGATGAGCGCGGCGACGGCCAGGAGGCCGGCGATGATGGCCGCGTGGTCGGCCAGGAACGCCACCAGGTAGGCGACGGCGGCGATGACACCGGCCAACACGGTGCCGGCGGCGGTGGTGATGGCGATGACCCGCCGGGTACGACGGACGCGACGGGGCCGGGCGCGGTCGGTGATGTGGGTGCGCGGGGAGGTGACCCGCACCGGACGAGGGCCGGCGGTGGTGTCGACCAGGCGCAGGGCGACCCGGATACGCGGGTCGGTGGGCGACACGGGCCGGGGTGCGGTCATCGAGACCAGGGTTCCGGCGCTGTGGTGGTTGCGGATGACGTTGGCGACCTGTTCGGGCAGGCCGATCAGGGTGTGGTCGCGGTAGCCGATGGCGGTCATGCGGCGATCTCCCAATCCATGCGGGAGCCAGCCGGGACGCTGCTGCCGCCGGTGGGGCGGCGGGTCCAGGCGGCGTAGTCGGCGATGTTGTAGATGTCGGTGTCGGTGAGGTAAGCGGCCTTGATGCGGCGGGGAACGCCGCCTTCGGCCAGGAGGTAAGCCGCGCCCTGATTGGTGGGTGAGATGTCGGAGGCGGTGTAGCCCTGCTCGGCCCAGCCTTGGCCAAGGATGATGTTCGAGCTGTTCAGCGAGGTGCACCGGAATGCGGCCCGGTAGCCGAACAGGTCCCGCAGGCTGGCGGGGATGATGTCCCACGACGGCCGCTGAGTCGCGGCGACGACAGGCATGCCGCAGGCCCGGCCTAGGGAGACGAGCCCGCGTAGCAGGGTGGAGAACTCTTCCTGTTGCTGCTTGGTGCCGAGCACCGTGGAGTACATGGCGAGTTCGTCGATGATGGTGACGATGACGGACATGCCGTCGCCGTCGGCGAGCTTGCGGCGCCGGTTCGCCAGCAGCCAGGCGTAGCGGTTGGTGGCCACGACCAGGAGACGACGCAGCACGTCGATGCCCTGGTAGATGTCGGGGCCGATGAACGCGTCGGCGAGGTCACGCCAGGGGCCGAGTTCGACGAGTTTGGCGTCGAAGAGCACGAGGCGGGTGTTGTCGCACAGGGCGGCGTGGCCGCAGATGTTGTTGATCAGGCCGGACTTACCGCCTCCGGGTTCGCCTGCGGTGAGCAGGTTGCGGTAGATGACGTCCAGGTAGACGGGTTGGCCGAACTCGTCGATCCCGATGAAGATCGGGTCGAACATCGACAGGCCAGGACCCACCGGCACCGCATCCGCAGTGGTGGGAATCGTGGTGGTCATCAGGTGCCCTCCTTGGGCGTTGGTGGGCGCGAGAAGCCACACGAACGAGCCGCAATGGCCCCTCGCGTCCCGGGTGGGCGTAGGTCAGATCCAGTCGGAGGTGTCGTCGTCCGGCACGGACGACGAGGAAGCCGCGGGCTTGCTGCCGTTGGCGGTCGTGGCCGGCTTCTTCGCCGGCTTGCCCTGGGTCGGGAGGGTGACCGTCGGCATGTCGATGTCCGGCAGGTCCAGGGCGGTGGGGACCGTCAGCGGCGATGCCGAGACGGGGGCGGTCGGGTCGATCACGTCGACCAGCGGGGAACCGACGTGAGCGGTCAGCACCTCACGGCGTTTGATGTCGAACCGCAGGTAGGCGGCGTTGTTCTCCGAAGCGCGCTCGATGAGCACGGTGGAGGCGTGACAGGTGACCGCGATCTTGTCGAGGCGGCCTTCCAGGTCCTTGGCGGACAGGCCGGGACGCAGGTAGACCCAGACCCGCTCACCAACCGGCGTGGGGCGTGCCCACAGGATCAGCGGCAGCGAACCGGACTGGTTGGCGATGATGAACTGCGCGAAGCACACGCGCAGCCGATGGCGCACCACGAGGCACCATCCCCAGGCTTTGACCTGGCGGCGGACCGGGCGGATGACGGCGGGAACGCCGACGACCAGGGCGACCACGAGCAGGGTCACCACGGTCGGAGTGTGGTTCGCGAGCTGCACCCAGCAGGTGAGCAGCAGTACTACGAGGAACACTTCCAGGCTCCACCACCACAGCAGCCGGATCACCGGCCACACACGGACGAGCAGCCAGACGGCGGCACCGGTCGGCACGCCGATCAGGGCACCGACGAACAGGGACACGATGGGGTGCCAGTAAGAAGCGGCCACCACGGCCGCCAGAAGGCCGACGATGACCGCCGTCAGGATGAACGCCAGTTTGGCGTTACGCGCGGAGGAACGGTGAACCTTGGCCTCGATGACCGTCACCGTTCCGGTTGACCTGCCGCCGAAGCGGCGGGGGCTAGACTTGGACACGACGAGTCCTCCCTTGCACAAGGGGTGGATGAGTTGGAGGGCACGGGGTCGGCAGATGTAGGAATCGGTACCGACCCCGCGCCAGCTCTTGCGAGGTGCCACCACCGCAGGTGGTGACCGGACCAGGAACGTAGGAATCGGAATCGTTCCCGGGCCGTATGCAGTTTTGAGTTCAGCGGACCATCAGGCCGCTTCGATTGCCACGGACACCAGGTGGCTCACACAGCACGTCGTGCGAGGGACCTACTTGCCAGCCGGGGAACCAGTCTTCGGCTTCAGCGAGACCGCCCGGAACGCGACGCCGTTGCGCCCGTTGGTCGCCCACGGAATGGCCTCCAACTGCTCGACGGCCAGGAAGTCGCCCACCTTCACGCTCGGCTTCTCTCCCGCCGTGGTGATGGTGATGACCTCCCCGCCGTTCTCGTCGAGCACGAAGACCTGGGTGGACCACATGAGCCGGCCCGTGTTCTTCTCGGACTTCTGATTGCCGTTCTGGTCGTTCTTCGGCTCCGGGTCCTTCGACGCCGTCACCTGCTTGCTCGTGGTGTCCACGTACAGCTTCACAACAGACCTCCTGTGTCTGAGGCGCTTTCGCGCGGTTCCGGCTAGCTTGGCTAGCCATGTCAAACATAGACCGGCCTGGCTAGCCAAGCAACACCTTGGCGCGGGATTTTTCCGACCTGGCTAGTCAGGCTCTATCCTTGTGGCATGACGATGGAGCCTGACCAGCTGGCGGACCTGGACCCGGACGACTCTCGGCCTCAGTCCCAGCAGATTGCTGGGGTGCTGCGGGCCGCGATCCTCACCGGGAGGCTGGGCCCTGGCGACCAACTGCCTTCGCAGCCGGCCCTTGCGGCAAGGTACGGAGTAGCGCGGGAGACAGTGAAGAACGCGCTTGATGTACTACGCCGAGAGCGTCTGATCCTCTCGCGGCAGGGGAGCGGCTCATACGTGCGGGCGCAGACAGAGCGGCCGGTCGGGCTACGCCCTCACATAGAAGCCGCCTTCGCCAGCCCCAACGTGACCATCGACTTTGCGGGCTTCTCCGGCGAAACGCTGCACGGGGCCATGCAAGAGCCGCTCGACAAGATCCGCGCAGGCAGACTCGCGCCAGAGTCGGTGACCATCCGGATGCTGTTGGTTGACCTGAGTGTGCCTACGGGAGTGCCGTCACGAGCTGCCGACGGAATGGACGACCCCGCCGTACGTGCCCGAGCGGAACGGATTGTCCGTCGGCATGCCGAAGCGGTCGCTGAGTCTGTAGGCGAACTAGCTGCACTCGGTCTCATACGATCCGCGAGAGTCGAGATTCGGACTCAGGTCACCGCGCCTCAGTTCAAGCTATACGTCTTGAATGGGGTAGAAGCCTTTTTCGGCTTTTACCCCGTCGTGCAACACGCTGTCACCATCAAGGAGCAGCAGGTTTCGATCAATGACGTCATGGGAAAGGACGCCACCCTCTTCCACGTCTCCATTGATGATGAAGGCGGGGCGCTCGGCGCTGAGTACGTAAGCCAGGCGCAGACATGGTTCAACAGCGTATGGGACAACGTAGCGCGGACCTACGCGCTATGAGCGCCGTCGAGGCGCAAAGCCTTACCTTGGTGGCCAGCAGGGCCAGGATTTTGCTCCTTGACTTTGACGGCCCAGTCTGCGACATCTTTGCCGAATATCCTGCACCTCAAATCGCACAGGAACTTGTAGACCTGCTCGAAGAGTTGGGTCAACCTGTCGCCCCAGCACTGATCGGCGAGCGGGATCCTCTACAGGTTCTCCGAATCACTGGCCGCTTGTATTCGACCACGGTGCTCGGCAAGGTGGACGCGGCATTCCGTGCCGCTGAGTGCGCAGCCGCAAAGACAGCGATCCCCACGCCTGGCGTCGATGACGTGATCGAGTCCGCGCTAGCGACAGGGAGAACGCTGATTGTCGTAAGCAACAACTCGCGCGAAGCTGTCGTAGCTTACCTGAAGTCACACAGCTTGCTGGACTCCTTTGAGGCTGTCATCGGCCGGTACGAGGGGTTGAACCCGGAACTACTCAAGCCGGATAGGCATCTACTGGACCTTGCCTTGGAAGGGGATGAGGCCCAGCGAGCGACGTGTGTCCTCGTAGGCGACTCCACGACCGACATCCAAGCCGCGCAAGCAGCAGGCGTCGGCAGCATCGGCTACGCGAACAAGCCAGGGAAGAGCGAGGCGCTTACCCAAGTTGGCGCAGACGCGGTCATCCGCCAGATGACCGAGCTTTCGACCGCGCTTCGTGACGCACCTCGCGGCTGGTGACTTGGACAGCGCGGACAGGAAGCCGGCCGGACTGCCGGCGTGTGATCCGCCAACTGATCCGCTACGCACCTCCGCCAGGTGATGTGCGACAGGGGTCTAGGGCCTAGCGGCAGGTCGGCGGAGCGTGAACGCACGGTTCTGCCGATGAGCGGAAACTCGATCATGTCAGCAGCGAAGCGCTTGCTCCTCACGCGGCGTCATGCCACATAGTCGGTGACGTGGAGGAGCACCTGACCGTGGGGCGTGTGGCGGAGTTGGCCGGCGTCAGCGTCCGCACACTGCATCACTATGACGAGATCGGCCTCCTTGAGCCGTCCACGCGGACCGCGGCTGGGCACCGGGCCTACTCCCCGGGCGACGTGGAGCGACTCCGGGAGGTGCTCGCCTACCGGCGGCTCGGCTTCGGATTGCGGGAGATCGCGGATCTGGTTGACGATCCGGCCACCGACGCAGTCGCGCACCTGTGCCGGCTGCGCGGCCTGCTGATGGACCAGCGCGACCGCGCTGCCGCCATGGTGACGGCCATAGACAGGGAACTGGAGGCACGAGCAATGGGGATCAGGACGACGCCAGAGGAGCAACTGAAAGTGTTCGGCGCGCAGTTGTACGACGCCATCGGATCCGCGTACCCAGCGACGCGGCGCACCGAGCCACGGATCGCCGCGCGCATCTGGGATGCGCTGGGGGACGCACGAACGGTACTGAACGTCGGGGCCGGCACCGGCTCCTACGAACCCCCCGACCGCGACGTCACGGCGGTGGAACCGTCGGCGGTCATGCGGGCGCAGCGTCCCGCGGGCGCGGCGCCGTGCGTGGCCGCCGCTGCGGAGAGTCTGCCGTTCGAGGACCAGTCCTTTGACGCCGCGATGGCGGTCAGCACCGTTCATCACTGGCCGGACCCGGTCGCCGGGCTGCGTGAGATGCGGCGTGTGGCCCGCCGCGTGGTGGTGTTCACGTACGACGCCGATGACACCGGCTGGCGTCAGCGGTTCTGGCTCACCCGCGACTACTTACCTGAGTTCGCAGACCTCCTCGTCGGCTGGCCGTCCCTGGCCGACCTGACCCGCGCGATCGGAGGACGCGCGGAGCCGGTGCTCGTCCCGTGGGACTGCGCTGACGGCTTCTTCGAGGCACACTGGCGCCGGCCTGAGGCGTACTTGGACGAACATGTGCGCCGCGCGGTTTCGGTATGGACCAGAGTCGGACCGCAGGCTGAGCAACGGGCAGTCAGCACACTCCGCGAAGACCTTTCCTCAGGCCGGTGGGCCGAGCGCAACCGCGACCTCGTCGCCCTCGACACGGCAGAGCTCGGTCTCCGCCTGCTCGTAGCCTGAACCACCGTGCGCGAGAACGCCGCCAGAAAGCTGACCGCCGGGATCATTAGATACTGCCGCGGCGACGCTTGGCCTCCGCGGCGCGCTCAACCTGGACGTCCTTGCCGTACGGGTCGAGCTTGGACCTGTCGGCTCAGCTCATGAGCTGCATGAGAGAGCGACGCGCAGATCCGGTGCACGCTCATGCCGCGATCCGCGCGGACGTCGCAGATCAGTTGGCGGACGACTGTCGCACATCAGCCGACGGAGGACAGCCGGACTGCCGGCGATGTTGTGCAAAGTTTCTGTACGTCTTCAAGGCGGCCCGCAACGGGCCGCACGCGCCGCCGCCTGGGCGCGCGTCCGACGTTCCGCTATCGCTCCACGCCGACCACGCAGAACGCCCGTCAGCTGGCGCGGAAAGCGGGAAACCCGGGGCCGCCGGAGACGGTAGTGCGAGGTGTGGTTGAGGTTGGTGGGCCGGCAGCCGGCCGGGGCGCGGCGGCCGTCGCACCGCCGCGCCGTAGGGCGAGTCACCGCCGGCCGTGGTGGGGATGCGGCGCGGAGGATGCGGGGCCGCCCCTCCAGCCTCAAGGGTGCTACGCATCGCTGCGCGACGGCCCTACGGGCCGCCCTTGACCCTGGAGCCTCTGCGACCCCTCGGGCCGGCGTTGCCGGCAGGCGGGGGCCTGCCCGGGGTACACGCGCCGCATCCCCACCACGGCCTCATCGTCCAGCCGTCTCGCCTGCTTACGCTCTTGCCGCAGCTCGCTGTTTGGCTCTTTCCGCTACAAAGTGAGCGGTCGGATCCTCGGTGAGGATGCCTCTCGTGTCTCGGTGCCAAGCGACACCCGTCGCGTCTCGGAAGGTAGCTGAGATCTCGTAAGCATTCTCTCCCGCACCAAACGCTGGAGGCTCGCACACATCTCTTGGAGCTTTGACTCTGAAAGTCCCATTGGGAGGGATCACCGGAATGCTCACCCGATCAATGGCGGCCACGTCTGTGCGGGAGAAGAAGACGTATACATCAAAAACCGGGAGGTCCGAACCGTTCAAAAATACCGCGATAGGCTCCCATCTCCTAGCTTGAGCAGCTTGCCCACCCTCCAATGGGATCTGAACGAAGCTCTCCTCGCTCTCCGGATCCTCCTCCATCCAGACGCAGACCCGTTCGGGCTGAGCTCTCGCCGCTCGCAACTCCTGCTCATGCTGCCGCTGGCGCTCGATCTCATACAACTGGCGGGCGGTCCTCGAAGCGCGCCAAGCGTAGAAGAGAGCCGCAGTCGTTGAGATAGCCTGGGCCCATCCGGGCAGGTCACCGAGGTCGGGAGTCCACACATCGAGCCACTGTAGACGACCGGCGCCACTCTCGATCTCCGTCAAGGACGGCTTGACGGGAGTGCTCCGACCCTATCGAGACTACTTCTTCGCGTCTGGATTCTTCATCACATTCCGCAGCGCCGACCTTAGTTCTCCGATGCACTTCCGTGCCTCGATGACCACAGAGTTGCTTTCAGGTAGGTATGGATGGCCCATCGCGTTACCTTCCGCGTTCTCGTGGTACTCCCAGGAAAGATGATCCTCCGTCTTAATGAATGATCGCCACGCTTCCCGGATCTCTTGGGTGCCCAGCAAATCGACGCGGGCGGTTAGCTGTAGGGGGTGCACCAAATCTTTAGGCCCCAGTGAACCATGCGTTGGCTCGAACTCTGTTACGGCGTCTACTCGACGTGAGGACTCTTCCAGGTACTCGCCTACGTCGATATACAGCTGGATCCGTAGGTTCCGCAGGTGAGCCGCTCGGCTGTGACGGTGCGCAAATGAAGACGCCAACAAGGGAGCGGCCACAGTCGTCACGAGTCCAAGGCCGGCGAGGACAGCCGTTGCTTCCATAACTCAACAGACTCTCAGGTTCGCGCAAGTAGCAGCAGCGCGAGGGCTGGCGGGCCGATTGCAACCACCCGTAGCCACGGCTATCCAAGTTTCATCAGTGCATCAGCGCCGTTGTCAGGGTGGCGACCGCCGCCACGAGCCCGGCGAGGGCTGTCACCAAGGCGCTGAGGGCGGTGAGGTAGCCGACGTTGCGGGCGTGCGAGTCCTCGCGGCGGTTGGCCGGTTCTTCCCTGGTTGTTAGCCTGGGCACTCGATCTCCTCGTGGTGTCGTTAGCCAGCTGACTAGCACGGAGTTCGAACGCGGCACCCGTTCCGAGGCGGGTGCCGCTCCGTGCTTTCGGAGGCTTGCACAGGGACATGACAGTCCCGACGACGTGACGGACAGATGACCGACCGACGCCGAGTATCAGCCGTGTAAGTACTCCGGGCTGATCACATCACTGCGGCATGACACAGCACAACGAGGTCGGTGGACGAGCCTCAGGACAACCTGTGGACAACGGCAGACGATCAGTTGCCTGGCCTGTGGACGGCCTGTGTGGAGTGGCAACGGCGGATCTACCGGTTGTAGCCAGTTGTACGACAAACAGAACACACACCCTGTGGACAAAAAGTTTCACAAGCTGTGACGCAGGCTGAGGCTCCGTACCCGGGCTCATAGGGACAGTGCCAAGAGCGAGTGTCAGCAGGGGTGGACCTTGCCTACTCCGGACACGTCGGTAGGAGAGCTAGCGACGGGTGTGGGTCAACACTTACGACCTCGTGCGTGATTGGCCGGGGCACCTACCTGCGGCGAAGGAAGTCCTTTCATCGACTGTGAGGTGTGGCTCGTACGGCTTTGAGTGGCCTGGTCGTGTTCTCGGTGCGGTCGGTGTGCTGATGGTCGGAGAGCAGGCCGGCGATGGCGCGGATGGTGGCGTCGAGGTGTTCGCGTCGACCGTGGTAGCGGCCCAGGATCCGCCAGTTCTTGAGGTGTCCGATGACGTGCTCGACGCGGATGCGCTGTGAGGAGTGCCGTTTGCGGGCTGCCGCGTGCGCGGCGATGACGCTCGGCGGCAGCGAAGTCTGGCGTTTACGTGGCTTGTGCCTGGGGGTGATCACGGCGCCGGCGGTGTCGGCGCCGAGTCCTTGGTAGCCGGCGTCGGCGAGGACCTGAACGCTGACCGGTGCGTGCAGGAGG